>NZ_CP013251.1:2419616-2719616 GCF_001583435.1 Endozoicomonas montiporae CL-33
TAACGTTACGGGTATCCCGTTTCAGTGAGGGTATTTCATGAAGGAATCGAACCGAACGCAGTTAATTACTGACACTAATCCCATGGGCACGGATGGCTTTGAGTTTGTCGAATTTGCTTCTGCCAATCCACAAGATCTTCACCAGCTGTTTCGTAGTTTTGGTTTTGTGCCTGTTCGGAAGCATAAATCCAAAGACGTCACGCTGTATCAACAGGGCGATATCCGCTTTCTTGTTAATGGTGACCCCGAACTGTTTGGGCGAGCGTTTTTTGAACGTCATGGTCCCTGTGCCTGCAGTTTTGGAATTCGGGTAGCCGATGCCGATTATGCCTTTGAGCGGGCTATTTCGCTGGGAGCCGAGTCCGGAGAGTCTGAATTCAGTGTGCAGGGACGGTCAGTGCCCTGTATCAAAGGCATCGGTGACAGTCATCTTTATCTTGTGGATCGTTACGGAGACGATGGCTCTATTTTTGACGATGAGTTCGAGCTACTGGGATCTGCTGAAAACGTTGACGCCGGTGTCGGTCTGGACATACTGGATCACCTCACCCATAACGTTGCCAAGGGCGATATGGATAAATGGGCTGGTTTCTATGAACGCCTTTTCAATTTCAGGGAAATCCGTTTTTTCGATATTGAAGGCAAGTTGACCGGCCTGAAATCCCGTGCTTTGACCAGCCCCTGTGGCAAGGTAAAAATTCCCATCAACGAATCGTCTGACGACAAGAGCCAGATTGCCGAGTTTATTGAACAGTATAACGGCGAAGGCATTCAGCACATTGCCCTGACCAGTCGCAACATTTTCGACACTGTTGACCGTATGAGGGAACTGGGTACCGGATTTATGCCATCGCCGCCGGATACGTATTATGAAATGCTTTCCGAGCGGCTGCCCTGGCACGATGAAGATGAAAGTGCATTGCATCGCCGTGGTATTCTGCTGGATGGTGGCCAGACTAATGCTTCAGGCGATGGTTTACTGTTGCAGATTTTCACGAATACGGTGATTGGCCCGATTTTCTTTGAGATTATCCAGCGCAAGGGCGATGAGGGTTTTGGTGAAGGTAACTTCAAGGCGTTGTTTGAAAGTATTGAGCGAGACCAGATTCGTCGGGGAGTTCTCAGGGACGAGCCATAATGAAATATTCAAAATACACCGCTAGAAAACCTGACGACACAGGGTTTATTCATTACCCGAACGAAGAGCACGAAACCTGGAAGATTCTGTATAACCGACAAATGGAAATACTTCCGGGACGTGCCTGCGACGAGTTTATTGAAGGACTTGAGCTGTTAGAACTGTCAGCGGATAACATCCCGCAGCTGCCGGATATTTCGAATGCGCTGGCGAAAGTGACCGGGTGGGGCGTGGCGCAGGTGCCTGCCCTGATCTCGTTTGACCGTTTCTTCCGTTTGTTGGCAGATTGCCAGTTTCCGGTGGCAACGTTTATCCGAACCCGTGAGGAGCTGGACTATCTGGAGGAGCCGGATATTTTCCATGAAATCTTTGGGCATTGCCCATTGCTGACCAATCCGGCTTTTGCTTCCCTGACCCAGACCTTTGGTAAAGTGGGTGTGGGAGCCAGTAAAGAAGAAAGGGTTTATCTGGCAAGGTTATACTGGTTTACCGTGGAGTTCGGATTGCTTGGCGGCTCCGGTAAACACCGGCAGGGTCGTCGAATTTATGGTGGAGGGATTCTTTCCAGCTACAAGGAAACCCTTTCCTGTCTCGGTTCAGAGCCGGTACACCAACCCTTTGAAGTAAACCGGGTGCTTCGGACACCTTACCGAATTAATATTGTGCAACCGGTTTATTTTGTCATTAATGCACTGTCTGACCTGCAGGTTCTTGGAGAGTCTGATCTAATAAGTCTGGTCAGGGAAGCCATGAAGCAGCCGATGTATGAGCCTTTGTTTAAAGCATTAGACTGAGTTGTTCCCTACATTTCTCATTATTTGTTCAAGCCGGGTATGAATTCGTCGTGCCTGGTACTTTCCCGCTAAAAACGGCCGATACCTTCAACAGAAGTAACGTATAAACGTTAATTGTCGGGAGCCGGTTATGGGTTACCTTTTTAAAGCCATTGCTGGATTGTTGCTTTTATTGCTGCTTTTACTGCTGCTTTTGTTCGGGGCCACTTTTGCGTCGCTGATAATGATCCTTGAGGCTGAACCGTCTGTACAGGGGTGGAAAGGTTCTTCACCTTCCATTGAAAGGGCCGAGCACTGGATTGCACAGGTTCAGTCGGATATGGACTCGAACAAACTGTTTCGTGCCGAGATCAATCAACAGGATCTTCGCTCACTGATTTTTTACTCGTCCAGCCGCCTGAATCAATATGGCCGCGACAGAGCCAAAGTATACGGCGCAGATACGATGTTTACCGATGATCGGCTGGTTGTGAGGATCAGTTCACAGTTCGACATTGATAAGGCAAGGTTTATCAATGTCGAACTGGTGTTTTCAGATCATGAGGGACTGCCGCGCTGGGAGTATATGATGGTGGGTAATTTTACTCTGGCTGGTGAGTCTATAAGCTGGCTTTGGAGCGAATTGCTATTACCTCTGTTACCGGCAAAACGTGAGCGCTTGTGGCAAACAGTGACGGGGGCTATTAAAGAGTTTGATATTCTGCCTGACAAAGCGGTGCTGGTTTACCGCTCGAATAAAGAACTGAAAGAGACCCTTAAAGCCCAGGCCGCAGAACTGATTCTCGGAGATGAAGACGAGAGGCAGGCTATTGAATTGTATCTTAGTGTTCTGGCAGCTTCAGCGGCACAATCTTCCCTTTCTGATCTACCTATGTCGCATTTGTTGCGTACTCTGGTTGGACTGGCGGTAGCGCGAAGTGGGCAGAGCAGTGCGGTGGATGAAAATCGTCGTATGATTCGGGCGTTTGCGATTCAGGTGGCGGACTCGTCAGTACGGTCTTTACTGGGCCCCGGTATCAAACCGCAGCAGCTTGATCGACCCATTGTGCTTAGAGGGCGTTTTGATCTTGCCCAGCATTTTATGGTGAGTGCAGCACTGGCATTGACACTGGACGAACAAACGGCTCTGAACATTGGCATCGACAAAGAGAAGAAAGATGCCAAAGCCGGTGGTAGCGGCTTCAGTTTTTCAGACTTGATGGCTGACATGGCGGGCATCCGTTTTGCTTCTGCATTGACTGGCAGTGAAGAGCAGGCCAGGAAAGCACAACAGTTTCTGCTAAAGAATCGTGGTGAACAAACCTTTATGCCGGAAGTGTTATGGCTCCCGCAGGGGCTGACAACGGCAGTGTATTCCGACCTGATTCGTCATCCGCTTTACCCTGCGATGCTTGATCGTATTGTTCAGCGTTTACAGAGTCTGCCACTGCTGGTGGCTGTTGGCGAATAAGAGCGAATGGCTCACACCTGACTCAACACTCCTGACATAGCCCTTCAGCTGTAATACACTAATGCGCTTTGTTGATGATTAAGAAGGTTAAGCCGTTGAACAATTGGCTGACAGGAGTGTGCTATGCAGCCCAGAGAGATTGAGATCAATACGGGGCGAATGGTATTTTCCGGTCTCGAATGGGGTGATCCTGAGGCAAAGCCGGTGCTGGCTTTGCATGGCTGGATGGATAATGCAGCCAGCTTTACCCCTGTTGCTCCGCTGTTAAAAGGTATTCGGCTGATTGCTGTTGATATGGCCGGACATGGCCGTTCACAGCATCGTCCGGCTGATATGGACTATTGTATCTGGAATTATGTTGAAGACATTATTGATATTGCAGATACACTGGATTTACAGAATGTCAGCCTGATCGGTCATTCACTGGGAGCAGTGGTTTCGGTGATGGTCTCAACAGTTCTGGAATCCCGGGTTGAGAAACTGATTTGTATTGACGGATTGTATCCATGGCCGCGCAAAGCGGAAGACGCTCCGACGGTTCTGTCAGACTATATCGAACAACGAAGAGCCTTTCGTAAAGGTAAAACACTGAATCGTTTTAAAACCATGGAGCACGCTGTTCGAATCCGTTCGTTCGGGCAATTCCCCGTCAGTCGAGAATCTTCAGCGATGTTGGTAGAACGGGCACTCTATCTGGATGGCGATGCCTGGACCTGGCGCACTGACCCAAGGCTGACGCTGTCTTCACCTCTGCGTTTTACACCAGAACAGGCCATGTCGTTTGTGGACGCCCTGAGGTGTGAGGCGCATATGTTTTACGCAGAGAAGGGTGTTGTTGATTCTATTGTCGGCCACAGCACCGAACGATTCCCCAATGTTTGCTTCCACTCTGTTGAAGGCACTCATCATTTTCATATGGATGGGTCAACAGAATTTGTAGCCGAGCGGGTTAATGATATTTTGAATTAACTTCTGACTATTTCGCATGTAAAAAAACAGACACCCGGCGAATAGCTTTCGAGTGTCTGTTTTAAGAAATATCAGCTCTCATCCATCAAGAATCAGAATCGTCTATACACCTCTCTGACTACGAGTAGCATCATTACAGTTGTTGATTTTGATAGTGCCTGCCTGTTGCTTGCACTATCAGCTCTTTTTTCTGTGGTGGCGACAGCATGGTTTTTAGCAGGCTTAGGTTCTGTTGACGTTTCATCGTAGCCACAACATGATAGCTACGATGGCCAGCATTCCTAAATAGTTGATGGCTTTTTTCTCAAAACGACTCGATACACGGCGATAATGCTTTATTTTTCCAAACATACACTCAACACCATGCCTCTCTTTGTATAGCCACCAGTCACAATCATGTGGCTCTCGACGATTTGCCTTTGGAGGTATAACTGCCTGTATATTTCGCTCTGCAAGCCACTGGACTAAGTAATCTGAATCATAGCCTTTGTCGGCAAGCAAAGCTTCTGTGCTGATGTTTTCCATAAGAGGTATAGCCTCTTTGATATCTGCCGCCTGACCTGGAGTAATGATAAACCGAACAGGTAAACCCAATGCATCAGTCAAAGCATGGACTTTACAGCTAAAACCGCCTTTTGAGCGACCCATGGCTTCATCTTCAGCAGTACTGTTTTTAGCCCCGGCAGCACAGGCATGTGCGCGGATAACAGTGCTATCAATTGAGACGTGCTGATAGTCTGCATCTTGTGCAATTGACTCTAAAAGCCCCGTCCAGATTCCATAGCCACACCAACGGGAGTAGCGTTTAAAAACAGAGTTCCACTGTCCTCTTTCTTTTGGTAACTGTCGCCATTGTGCACCCGTTCTGAGTATCCAGAGAACAGCTTCAATAAAAGCCCGACATTTGTCATGCTGACCAATGCGTACTTGAGGGAAGCTGCTGAGTAGAGAGAGGATATTAAGCCACTGATCGTCCAGTAATCGAGTTCTGTCCATGCCAAAAAGCGTGACATTCTACTTCCATCTGGCTTATGTCAACAGAACCTAAGGCTTGACCAGTAATTTTTATAGGCATTACTTTTTTTTTCAGGTGGGCACCCAATACCTAAGATTCTTGTAGGTAAACCTTTTTTTAGGTTAGAAAGAAGCTCTGTTTCTTTAACTTCAAACTTTATTTTATTTTGGCTTGTTAAGTTGATATTTTGGAAGTGACTATCCCAGCTGCCATTCGAATCAATTAAATAACCACTCAAGTTACTTGAGTCATTAGGGGGCGTTCTCAATTACGCCAACCAGACCAAAGAAGCTGTCAACTGAAGCATTCCCAAGTAATTTCGACCCAACCGTTCGTATCGGGTTGCGATTCTCCGGAAGTGCTTCAGCTTTTGAAATAACCTTTCTACAAGATTGCGCTCCTTGTAAAGCTCTCTGTCATAGAGCCTTGGTTGCAGCCTTCCTTTTCTCGGCGGGATAACCGGTTCAGCCCCTATACAGCCGATAGTCAGAATGAATGCATCTGAGTCATAGCCTTTATCTGCAAGAACATAATCTGCAGAAAAAGCCTCTATTAATGCATTTGCCTGACCATATTCTGATGCTTGACCTGCTGTCAGTATTAAGCGAACCGGATTTCCCAGAGCATCTACAGCAGAATGGATTTTAGTCGTCAGACCACCTCTTGATTTGCCAACGGCCTCATCATCTTGAGCTGTTTTTTTGGTGCTCCATGCTGATGAACTCGAGCAATACTGCCGTCTACCATCAGATACTCAAGATCCTTATCCTTGGAAAGCTCTTCAAAGATGTCGCCCCACGTTCCCTTGTGGCACCAATGGTTATAGCGAACATAAACTCTGTGCCAATTTCCGAAAGATTTTGGTAGGTCTCTCCATGGTGCTCCAGTTCTGGCAATCCACAGAACAGCTTCGAGAAACTTGCGATTATCCTTGGCTGTTACTCCACAGTCTGATGATTTTCCTGGCAGGAGGTCTTTGATTCGATTCCATTGATCATTGCGGAGAACTGTACGAGGCATAGTGAACCAAAAAAGCCGCAAACTATACCTCAAACATGCATACTTGAGCTAATTGAGAACGCCCCCTAGCTGTAAATGGTATTATTTTTTTAGGTGTCAGTTTTTTTTGTCGATCATCCACCAGAACAATATCTTTATTAATAGTTTTAAACTGCTTTAATAAAAGTCTGAGTGTATTATCCGGCAGATTATCTCTGATAATAAGCTGCTTGCACCCTTTTGCCAGTTCTTCCAGCGGGTTGTACGAAATGACATTTCCATTGTCGTCCAGTACTGTTTTGTTATGCAGTAATTCAATTTTGCTTTTATCAATCAGTGCATACGTTGAGTTGGGAATATATTCACCGGTCAGAGCCTTGAGTTCGGCTTCCATGCATTCGTGAGATGAGTTAACGCGGAACAGCTTCAGTGATGGTGGTAAAGAAATCCACTGACCGTTTGCTTCATAACCGCCGCATCTAAGTGCTTCTGATAACTTTTCAGTCAATGCCGGATTGTCCCAGGGGGCATCTTTTATAACCAGTTGTCTGTTTTCTTTAACAGTAGCCATAATGCCATCGATATACCGGACTTCTCCCTTTTCATCCGGAGCAAAGCCGCCAAACAGCTTTTCCTGAAAGTCATCATTATCAAAGCATTCAATCACCGATTCTTCATGGTATGAGTTGCCTTCTGAAAGCACGGGTATCTTGCTTTGAAGGAGTGCGTTGTTATCGGTTGCCGGGGAGGGTGTCACCGGAACCGATTTCAGGTTAAAGCGTTTAAGTCGGCGCCAGCAGTCCGGTCCGACCATTCGTCCGGTGCTGTCATCCATTAACGCAACAATACGAATGTTCTTGCCTATAGGCTTACCTCGAAATTTGGACGGTACGGCCAACAGTTCGTTCAGGCCAGCAATTTGCCCAGCCGTCATGGTGGTCAGGTCAAGCACCACGGTGACGGGCTCTTGTTTGTAAAGTCGTCCTGTTTCTTTTCTGATAGAACCATTTTCTGATATCAGGGTATGAACCAGTCTCTGATCTTCCAATTGTGCCGGAGAGCTGATGTAGAAGACATTTTTCTGATTTTGACTTTTGTATTGATTTCGAAGGTTATCCAATAGGGTTTGACGGTCTGAGTCATTTTCAATAAAGACCAGAGTACGAAGTTTATGGCGAAGGCTATTAATCAAGCTTTTTAGTGAGCGGGAGGCTGGTTTTGCAGCCGCTGGAGTCGTTACTTCATCAAGACGGTCTGAGCGGGAAGCAGGCGAAGCGGCTTGATTCACCTGAACACCCGGTGAATACTGAATATTTCCCTGTATGGATGTAATGCCGCTGTCCATATCAAACACTGCCTTGCTTTCGTCTTCCTGATCAAAACTTTGACCGGAAAGGCAGGGCAATGTTGCACTTTAGACAGTAGACCTGCTGACAATGTAGTTAGTTATATTGACCAGCAAGAGAAGGTTTCAAGTATTCAGAGCGCTTACTCTACATGATTAATAAACCAGACCGCAGCTTCCACCCGCGACCGGCATCCGAGCTTGCGCAACAGTCGCTTAACATGAACCTTAACGGTACCTTCACTGATCGCCATTTTTCGTGCAACGACTTTGTTGGTGTCTCCTTCAGCGATAAATCGCAATGCTTCCTGTTCTTTTGGTGTCAGCAGATCCAGCTTGTTGTTCATTTCGGACTGCGGGCGCAGAACCGATGCCAGAATCTCTGCCAGCCGGTCATCCACGGCCAGCTTGCCGGATGCCGCTTTGGCAATGTTGTCCAGCAGGTCATCCGGTTCCATATCTTTTAGCAGATAACCATCGGCTCCGGCACGAAACATGGCCGCCACATCATCCTTATGTTCCGATACCGTCAGCACCACGACTTTTGTGAAAATATTTCGTGCCCGCATCAGCTTCAGGGTTTCCAGACCATCCATGCCTTTCATGTTCAGATCCAGCAGGATCAGGTCCGGTGCCAGAGTGTCTGCCAGTTCAATGCCTTCTGCACCATTGCCTGCTTGACCGACCACTTCCAGCATGTCTTCGTCGTTGATCAGCTGTGCAAGACCCTTTCTCAGCAGAGGGTGGTCGTCTATCAGCAATACTCTGGTTTTAGTCATTAGACGTTTCCTTGTTGGCAAATTGCAGTTTTACCCGGGCACCGCCTGCGGGTGACGTTTCAAACGTCAGTTGTCCGCCTAATGTCATGGCGCGTTCCTGCATAATAGTGGTGCCATAATGACCGCTGTGACTGGCAGAAGGGGTTTCACGGAAGTCAAAGCCTTTGCCATTATCGTCTATGACGACATGCACTTCCCGATCCTCATGGTTTTTACAGGTTATTTTTACATCAGTGGCCTGGGAGTGTTTGATGGTATTCACCAGGGCTTCACGAATAATCTGCAGGATATGAATTTGCTGATGGGCGTCCAGTGGCAAATATCGAAGCTGATAATCAAGATGGAAATGGATGGTATCAGAACGCTTCTCAAATTCGGTCAGCGTGCCCTGAATGGCTTCTTCCAGACTCCCCTGTGAAATATTCAGGCGGAACGTGTTAAGCAGCTCTCTCAACTGGCGGTAAGCGCTGGCAATGCCTTCTTTGAGTTCATCAACAATGCCATCAATGGCCTCAGTGGTATGGTGCTTTGATAACTGGCGCTGCAACCGGGCGACCTGAATTTTCTGGAAGGACAGGGATTGCGCCAGCGAGTCATGGAGTTCCCGGGCAATTACCGAACGTTCTTCCATCAGCAGCAACCGGTGTTCCTGAACCTGATAGCTGCTGCGATACAGTGAACTGGCAACGATGTCACAGAAGGTGGTCATCCATTGGCAACTGTCGTTAGACAGATTTTCCCGATCACTGGCAATGATGCGCAGGTAGCCGTACTGCCTGCCCTTGAATCTCAGAGGAAATTGCTGGTCGTCAACAGACGACGGATGACACTGATGACATTGTTTCTGCTGACAGCATGCATTGTCGGGATTATTATCAGGATCAATACGACGCAGGCTGATTTTTCCGGCATTGCTGTTGATGCACAGGTAACAGCTTCTGAGATTCAGCAATGTTTTCCACTGTGACAGATGGGACTCAAGGGTTACCCGGTCATAGGGGTTGATGCCAATGGTCTGTGACGCATCATAAAGTAGCTGCAGGGCGGTGTTTGACACTTCCAGAGATTGGGTCTTCTGCCTGACCTGTTCTTCCAGTTGACCGTACAACTGGTCGAGTTCATTTGCCATGTTGTTAAACGTGCTGGTCAGCTGCCCCAGTTCATTCGGGTTGTTGTAGTTGAGTGCCACAGCATCGAACTGCCCTGTACGCACTCTTTCCGCAGCAAGGCTCAGTGCTTCAATAGGCAACAGCAGGTGTTTACCAATATAACGGATGGCAACGATACCAATGCATAACATGCCGAACATTGACAGCAAGGTATAAATAAACAGCGTTCTCAGTTTTTGCTCGGTGTCGTTTTGTAAGGCAAATACCAGCGCATCAATCCGGTCAACATAATCCGGCACATAACGAATAAACTCCGGGTGTGAGTCCAGAGACTCCAGCAGTGGCCGCATATGGCCGAACCACTCCTGCCTTAGCAACCGATAACGCTTTCCCAGTTGATTATTAAGCTCTGCCAGCACGGTCAGAGACGGGTTGTTGATGCTCTTGTCGTAGATATCAATCAGCAAACCCAAAGATTCGGTATCAGTCAGCTCAGGGATGAGGATCTGTTCAGACAGTCGCCAGGATTGCATGCGCAGAGAACCGGAAACATTAATGGCTTCGGCATCCGACTTGGTCGCCAAGGCAAACCAGAGAGAGGCCATGACGCTGGTGAATCCCAGCAGGCCAACACTGATGATGACAACCAGTGCTTTGGTTCTGAGAGGGTGAGACGACAACGGGTTCATACTTCCAGGCTAAAGAGTGGTTGGTCAAAATTGATTCAAGTCAATAAACGGTCAATTTGTTGGCCGTACCTCTAATAACCCTGTCCACAGGCTATCAGAAAGCATAAATAGCATGACAGCTTCGTGTATCAAACCCAAGCCGGATTGATAGTGGCTTTTATGTACCTCTAAAGAGGTATGGCTGGGTATTACCCCCTATGTATGGCGCGCTTTTCAGGGCTTTTATGGTGTTTAAAACTTATTAATATATGAACAAAATGTTCAGTATCAACATCATGAAGTCACAAGCCAGTCTGTCCCGTCGCCGGTTTTTACGAGGCAGGTTTAATCACGAACAAACCGTTCGTCCACCCTGGAGTATCAATGAGGCAGCATTCCTCGATACCTGTACACGGTGCACGGAATGTATTGAACGCTGCCCGAATGATTTGTTGAAACAAGGCAGTGGTGGTTTTCCGGAAGCCGACTTTTCAAGTGCTTTCTGCAGTTTCTGTGGTGAATGCCAGCAGGCTTGTCCGGTGGGGGCTTTATCCGATTCTTCAAACAGTCCATGGGCACTCAAGCCTGTGATCGGTGAAAGCTGTCTGGCGACAGCCGGTGTTTATTGTCGTACCTGTGCAGAAACCTGTGACTACGAAGTGATTGAGTTCCGGCTGCGTGTGAACGGCATGGCTGAACCTGATGTTAATCCCGATTTATGCCGGGGCTGTGGTGAATGCTCATCATCCTGTCCGGTTATTGCCATTGAGCTGAAACAACGACACCCATGAAGCACTCTACTATCGATCCGGTCAATGACAAGGCTTTCACCATCGCAGGACTGGTGGTTCATACACTGCCAGGTTGCAGTGCCAGTGTTGCAGACACTCTGAATGGTTTTGCCGGTGTCGAGGTACATCAAGCGGATCCAACGGGAAAGCTGGTGGTCACTGTCGAAGAGCAGGCTGGCGAGAAAACCATGATCGATACGATCAGCCGTATTAACCAGACGCAGGGTGTGATGTCAGCCGCGCTGGTGTATTCCCATCAGGGAACTGAAGACTGAATTCTAAATAACGTCACTGCTCAGGGAGTGAAACATGAAACAAAGTCGTCGTGACTTTATTAAAAGCAGCGCCGTAGCTGCTACCGCTGCGGCGGCCGGGGTCAGTGTACCGGCTTCTGCCAGCCAGCTGATTGCCAGCAGCAAGGATTCTGAAGTTAAGTGGGACAAAGCGGCGTGCCGTTTCTGTGGTACAGGTTGTTCGGTGCTGGTGGGTACCCAGAATGGTCGGGTAGTGGCCACTCAGGCTGATCCCGAATCTCCGGTTAACCGGGGTATGACGTGTATCAAGGGTTACTTCCTGTCCAAAATTATGTACGGCAAGGATCGTATTGAAACCCCTTTGCTGCGTATGAAAAACGGCCAGTTCGACAAGAACGGTGACTTTACACCGATCAGTTGGGATCAGGCGTTTGATATCATGGCCGAGAAGTGGAAAGCCGCTATCGCCAAAAACCGTAATTCTGACGAGATGCCAGCCGTTGGCATGTTCGGCTCCGGACAGTGGACGGTCTGGGAAGGTTATGCGGCTGCCAAGCTGATGAAAGCGGGCTTCCGTTCCAACCATATTGATCCTAACGCACGACACTGTATGGCTTCTGCCGTGGTGGGCTTTATGCGCACCTTTGGCATGGACGAGCCGATGGGTTGCTACGACGATTTTGAGCACGCCGACGCCTTTGTGCTCTGGGGTGCCAATATGGCAGAAATGCACCCGGTACTCTGGGCGCGTCTGACCGCCCGTCGTCTGGGTCATCCTCATGTCAAAGTAGCGGTAATGTCTACCTACAAACACCGTTCTTTTGAACTGTCCGACAACTCCATCATTTTCACCCCGCAGACGGATCTGGCCATTGGTAACTACATTGCCAACTACATCATTCAGTCCGGCAGCGTGAACGAAGCGTTTGTTAAGAAGCATACGCACTTCCGCCGTGGTGTCACCGACATCGGTTATGGTCTGCGTCCGGATCATGAGCTGGAGAAGAAAGCGGCTAATCCGGGCAATGGTGATTCCACACCGATGTCGTTTGAAGAGTATGCCGAGTTTGTCAGTGAGTACACCGTTGAGAAAGTCTCTCAGCTGTCTGGTGTTCCGGAACACAATCTGGAAGAACTCGCCAAGCTGTATGCCGACCCGAAGGTAAAAGTGGTGTCTCTGTGGACCATGGGCGTTAATCAGCACACCCGGGGTGTGTGGATGAACAACCTGATTTACAACATCCACCTGCTGACCGGCAAGATTTCCGAGCCGGGTAATGGTCCGTTCTCCCTGACTGGTCAGCCTTCTGCCTGTGGTACAGCCCGTGAAGTCGGCACTTTTGCCCATCGTCTGCCAGCGGACATGGTGGTGAATAACAAAGCACACCGTGATATGGCCGAGAAAATCTGGCAGCTGCCGGAAGGTACTGTACCGGGTACTGTGGGTTACCACGCGGTGCTGCAGAACCGAATGTTGAAAGACGGCAAGCTGAATGCTTACTGGGTGATGTGCACCAATAATATGCAGACAGCGCCCAATATTAACAATGAAAGCCTGCCGGGCTATCGCAACCCGGACAACTTTATTGTGGTGTCCGACCCTTACCCGACCGTAACCGGACAGGCTGCCGACCTGATTCTGCCAACCGCCATGTGGGTTGAAAAAGAAGGCGCCTACGGCAACGCCGAGCGCCGTACCCAGATGTGGTACCAGCAGGTGCAGGCTCCGGGTGAATCCCGTTCTGACCTGTGGCAGCTGATGGAGTTCTCCAAGCGCTTCAAAGTGGAAGAGGTCTGGTCAGACGAACTGCTGGAAAAAGCGCCGCACCTGCGTGACAAAACCCTGTTCGACGTGCTGTTCGCCAACGGTAAGGCCAATGAGTTCCCGTTGGATGAAATCCCTGAAGAACGTCTGAATCAGGAATCCCGTGATTTTGGTTTCTATGTCCAGAAAGGTCTGTATGAAGAGTACGCGACTTTTGGTCGTGGCAAGGCGCACGATCTGGCGGACTTTGAGGTGTATCACCAGACCCGTGGTAAACGCTGGCCGGTAGTGAATGGTGAAGAAACCTTATGGCGCTACCGTGAAGGTTACGACAGCTATGTGAAAGAAGGCGAAGGCGTTAACTTTTACGGCAAGCCTGATGGTAAAGCATGGATCTTTGCTCTGCCTTACGAGCCGCCCCATGAATCTCCGGATGAAGAATATGACCTGTGGTTGTCTACCGGACGAGTGCTGGAACACTGGCATTCCGGTTCCATGACCCGTCGTGTACCGGAGCTGCATCGTTCCTACCCTGATGCACAACTGTTTATGCATCCTGATGATGCTGCAGAGCGAGGCCTGCGCCGGGGAGAAGAAATCAAGGTAATTTCCCGCTATGGCGAAGTGCGCACCCGTGTAGAAACCAAAGGGCGTAACCGTATGCCAAAAGGTCTGACCTACATGGCGTTCTTCGATGCGAAACAACTGGTGAACAAGCTACTGGTGGATGCTACCGATCCGTTGTCCCGGGAAACGGACTTCAAGAAAACTGCCGTGAAAGTGGTAAAAGCCTGATTCAGGGAATTTGGAAGACTTCCATTGTCGTAAGGCCGGAAGTCTTCGCAGAAGATCAAGAGTGAAACAGACAATGAAAAAACTATTGAGTATCGCACTGGCAACAGCGATCAGCAGTATGGCGGTGGCGGATTTTGTCAACACCGATGAGCTGGGTGGTCTGGAATCCCTGCGCAGTGTCAATATCAGTGAAGAAGCGCCTGCAGAGCCTATGGCAAAAGTGATGGAAGGCAAGCGTTACGATCTGGAATTTGTGGAAATGCCACCGCTGGTACCGCATCAGATTGATCGTTCCCAGACCGATCTGAATGCCAACACCTGCCTGCAGTGCCACAGTTCCAATAATGCCAGCAAGTGGGGTGCAACCCGTGTTGCAGTGTCTCACTACAAAAACCGTGATGGTGAACAGCTGTCGGCTGTATCCCCGGATCGTTACTTCTGTCTGGCCTGCCACGTGCCTCAGCATGACTCGAAACCATTGAAGGAAAACACCTTCGAGCCGGTTCAGTCACTCAAGCCGTAAGGAGAGATTCATGGCAAAGGAATCGTTGATAAAACGTTGCTGGACTCTGCTTCGCAGCCCGTCCAGTAAAATCTCCATGGGCGTACTGCTGGCTTTCGGTTTTGTGGCTGCGCTGGTGTTTCAGGGCACCTTTACTGCGGTGCTGGACTACACCAACAGCATGGAATTCTGTGTCAGCTGTCACACCGATGACGCTTATCCGGAATTTCAGGCGACTGCCCACTATAGCAATGCTTCCGGTGTTCAGGCAGATTGTGCCAGTTGCCATATGCCGGCTGACTTTGGTCCGGGCATGCTGCGCAAAGTGCAGGCCAGCAAAGAAGTCTGGGCGCACCTGACCGGCAAGGTAGACACACCGGAAAAGTTCAACGCTCATCGTCGTACAATGGCCGAGCGTGAATGGGATCGTATGATGGCAAATGACTCCCGGGAGTGCCGTGCCTGTCATACCGAGAGTGCCATGGACCTGTCGCTGCAGTCGCTGGTGGCCCAGGACGCCCATACCCGCGCTCAGGAAACCGGTGAAACCTGTATCGAATGCCACAAAGGCATTGCCCACGAGCTGCCGAATATGAGCGGTGTACCGGGCTGGGATTAATCTGTAAATCGTCAGGGCGAATTTTCGCCCTGCACCCTTGAGGTAATTCAACGTGCTTGACGTGATCAACCTGTCAGCAGAGCGGGATGACCGTGTACTGTTCTCGAACCTTTCGACGTCTCTGGCAGGGGGTGCGTTACTGCAGGTTGAAGGGCCCAATGGTGCCGGAAAAACCACACTGCTGAGAATGCTTGCGGGTCTGTCAAACGACTATTGTGGCGACATACTCTGGTGTGGTGAACCACTCAGGCAGCGTTACAGCGAGTTCAGGCTGAACAGTTTTTATTTTGCCCATCGTCCTGCGGTAAAAGCAGAGCTGACGGCAGTAGAAAACATCCGCTGGCGCGCGGCATTACGTAATGAACATTATTCTGATGATGACGTGTATCAGGCTCTGAACCATGTTTGTCTGTCAGGCTTTGAAGATGTGGTCTGTAGTCAGCTGTCGGCGGGGCAGCATCGTCGTGTTGCACTGGCTGACCTGTCTTTAAGCAATGCGGCACTGTGGATTCTGGATGAACCGTTTACTGCCATAGACATTGATGGTGTGGCATGGCTTGAAACCCTGCTGGCTGAGCAGGTTGCCAGTGGCGGCAGTGTCATCATTACCAGTCACCAGAAGCTGTCATCCCTGTGCGGATCAGTATCCCGTATTAACCTGTCTGATTATCAGCACCTGCCTGACCGTGAAGCATCCGAACAGGAATCCGGGCTGTTTTTTTGATGATGTCGTTTAATTTCTCCACACCTTCCGAACCTTCACTCAAAGGTGGCAAAGCCTTTGTGACCCTGTTGAAAAGGGACCTGACACTGGCATTGCGCTCTCCCGGTCAGACCCTGAACCCGATGGCTTTTTATCTGATGGTGGCGAGCCTGTTTCCCATGGGTATCACCCCCAATCCACAGACACTGGCGCAGCTGGCAGGAGGCATTGTCTGGATTGGCGCACTGCTGGCGGTGTTGCTGTCACTGGATTCACTGTTTAAGTCAGACAGTGATGACGGTTCGCTGGATCAGTTATTGCTGTCGCCGCACCCTTTGCCTCTTCTGGTGCTGGCAAAAGTCACTGCTCACTGGTTGACGACGGGTGTCGCTTTGATTGTAATGGCGCCAGTGCTGGCACTGATGCTGCATCTGCCTGCTCATGCATTTTCTGCGCTTTGCCTGAGTTTGCTGCTGGGCACACCGCTGATGAGCCTTGTGGGTGCCATTGGTGCGGCACTGACCGTAAAGGTTCAGCGCGGAGGTGTTCTGCTGACCCTGTTGTCAATGCCACTTTATATCCCTGTTCTGATTTTTGGTACCGGAGCGGTTCGGGCAGCTATGGACGGATTGCCTTACTTCGGGCACCTGTTATGGCTGGCCGCTTTGCTGGTTCTGGCCTTATGCCTTGCACCTCTGGCTATTGCCGCGTCGTTAAGAATTCTGGTGGACAGTTAAGAAAGTATGAGTTCAACCTTGATTAAAAAATGGTTTCACAGCATTGCCTCGCCCCGGGGTTTTTATCAGTTCAGTGGTCGTCTAATGCCTTGGCTGGCAGCCATTACCGGTCTGTTAATGGTCACTGGCCTGGTATGGGGCTTACTGTTTACCCCGCCTGACTATCTGCAGGGCAACAGCTACCGGATTATTTTTATTCATGTGCCCGTGGCGTTTCTGGCCTCGGCGGCGTATGTGATGATGGCTGCTGCCGGAGCCGTTACCCTGATCTGGCGCATTAAACTGGCTGATGTGTTGTTAAAGGCAGCAGCACCTGTTGGCGCCTCTTTCTGTTTTCTGGCGCTGGTGACCGGTGCCATCTGGGGTAAACCGACCTGGGGGACCTGGTGGATCTGGGATGCGCGCCTGACCTCGGTACTGATTCTGCTGTTTCTTTATTTCGGTGTCATCGCCCTGCGCGGAGCCATCGCCAGTGAGCACAGTGCTTCCAAAGCCTGCGCTGTACTGACGCTGGTGGGTGTGGTGAATATTCCGATTATCAAATTCTCGGTGCAGTGGTGGAATACGCTGCATCAGGGCGCGACCCTGACACTCACTGAAAAGCCGTCGATGGCTCCCGAGATGCTTTATCCGCTGCTGATCAGTATTGCCGGATTTTATCTGTTCTTCCTGCTGGTACTGTTGCTGCGAATGCGCACTGAAATTCTGAACCGTGAGCGTCGTACTCAATGGGTTCAGACGCTGACTGGCAACGGACTGGAGAAATAAACACGATGTATTTTGATAATTTAGCCAGCCTGCTGCATATGGACGGACATGGTTTGTTTGTCTGGTCCGCCTACCTGATCAGTCTGGTGGTTGTGCTCTGGAATCTGGTCAGTCCATTAGTTGCCCACCGACGGGTACTCAAAACAATCAAACGACAAAAATTGTTGACTAACCGTCGTCCAATAAGGCTTCAGGGAGAGATGTCATGAATGCTATTCAACGTCAGCGACTGGTTCTGGTCGGCTTATTGGTGGCTGGTGTCACCGTGGCAATAACACTGGTTTTGTTTGCCCTGAGTGAAAATATTAATCATTACTACTCACCGGCCCAGATGGCTGCCGGTGAAGCGCCGGCTGGGCAGCGTATTCGTGGTGGCGGCGTGGTGGTAGAAGGCTCGGTGCAGCGCGCGGCGGATGGCCTGACGGTGTTTTTTGACATTACCGATGGTGCGGCCACCGTCCCCATGGAATTCACCGGACTGCTGCCGGATCTGTTCCGTGAAGGGCAGGGGGTCGTAGGTACCGGACACCTGAACGAAGCAGGACGATTTGTTGCCGAAGAACTGCTGGCACGACATGACGAGAACTATACGCCGACGGAAGTGCAACGGGCACTGGACGAGGCCGAGTCTCAGGAGGCGCTGCAATGACGCCCGAGCTTGGCTTATTTGCCCTGATAATTGCCACCTGTCTGGCCGTTATCCAGAGTATTGTACCGCTGGTGGGCAGTTATTCCGGCAATGCCCGCTGGATACAGTCAGGGCGCTCACTGGCTACCGGACAGTTTGTGTTCGTGCTGCTGTCTTATGCGGCGCTGGTACACGCCTTTCTGACCAACGATTTTTCGGTCGCCTATGTGGCCAATAATTCCAATACCTTGCTGCCAACCGTCTATAAAGTCACTGCCACCTGGGGTGGGCACGAAGGTTCTCTGTTGTTCTGGATGCTGACACTGGCTGGCTGGGGTCAGATTGTAGCGTTGCGCAGTCATCGTTTGCCGAATGAACTGTCGGCGAGGGTGCTGGCCGTTATCGGTATGGTCAGTGTTGGTTTTCTGTTGTTTATTCTGCTGACATCCAACCCGTTCGAACGCATTCTGCCTTACCCGCCAGTGGATGGTTCAGACCTTAACCCGCTGTTGCAGGACTTTGGCATGATTCTGCATCCGCCGACTTTGTACATGGGTTATGTCGGCTTTGCCGTTGCCTTTGCCTTTGCTATTGCTGCCCTGTTGGGGGGCGAGCTGGACAGTGCCTGGGCGCGCTGGGCCAGACCCTGGACGACAGTGGCATGGTCATTTCTGACGCTGGGTATTTCTCTGGGCAGCTGGTGGGCTTACTACGAACTTGGTTGGGGTGGCTGGTGGTTCTGGGATCCGGTCGAGAATGCCTCGCTGATGCCATGGCTGTCCGGAACGGCATTGATGCATTCACTGGCCGTGACTGAAAAACGCGGCCTGTTTAAAAGCTGGACCCTGCTGCTGGCAATCTGCACCTTCTCCCTGAGCCTGTTTGGTACATTCCTGGTGCGATCCGGTGTACTGACTTCGGTGCATGCTTTTGCCAGTGATCCTACCCGTGGACTGTTTATTCTGATTTATCTGGTGGTTGTCGTTGGTGCCTCGCTCACCCTGTTTGCTTTCAGGGCTCCGGCAGTCAGAAGCAAAATAGGTTTTCGACTGTTGTCCCGCGAAACCATGTTGTTGCTTAACAATATATTGTTAATGACCGCCTGTGCGACGGTTCTGCTGGGTACTTTATTCCCGCTGATTCTGGATGCGCTGGATATGGGCATGATTTCTGTGGGACCGCCGTATTTTAATGCGCTGTTTGTGCCACTGTCTCTGCTGCTGGCACTGACACTGGGGCTGGGTATTGTTTTGAACTGGAAACAAAACCCAGCCCGGTGGCTGATGGCGCAGGTGCGCTGGATTGTTCCGGTTTCAGTACTCGGCGGGGTGTTGATCAGTGCTCTGTATGGAGAAGTGTTCCTGCTTATTGAAGCAGTCGCCATGGCACTGGTGCTATGGATGATGCTGACCATTGGCAGGGATATCAGAAATAAAACCCGTCATGCCGGATTCGTCGCCGGACTGAAAAAGCTGAAGCCGGCCTGGTACGGTATGCATCTGGCGCATTTTGGTCTGGCAGTGACGTTTATTGGTGTGGCTTTAAGCGCCGGTTATTCTCTGCAGAAAGATGTGCGTATGTACCCCGGTGATACGGCACAGCTGGGCAACTACACCTATCGTCTGGACGATGTTGTGGTCAAGCAGGGACCGAATTATGTCTCCGATTTTGGCTACATCACCGCACTGAAAGACGACAAGCCGGTGGCTGTTCTGAACCCTGAGAAGCGCCTCTATCTGGTGCAGAATATGCCAATGACCGAAGCGGGCATCAGCCCAGGTCTGACCCGCGACTTGTATGTGGCACTGGGTGAACCTCTGGGTGATGGCAGCTGGGCGGTGCGTTTGCATGTGATGCCGTTTGTACGAATGATCTGGCTGGGTTCCATTTTTATGGCACTGGGTGGCTTCCTTGCCATTGCTGACCGGCGCTACCGGGTGCGAAAAACCCGACGCGCCGGAAAACGACAACACGACAATGGTTCTAATCAGCCTGCAGGAGCCATGGCATGAAGCGATTTATTCCTCTGCTGGTCTTTGCTGCGCTGGCGGTACTGTTGTATGTCGGGTTGCAGCAGGACAATAAATCGGTACTGCCAACCGCTCTGTTGAATCGGCCGATGCCTGAATTCAGTTTGCCATCGCTGCTGGAGCCAGAGCAGACGTTAAGCCTTGCTGACATGCCCGATGAATCATTCTTGCTGAATGTCTGGGGCAGCTGGTGTCCGGCCTGCAAGGTTGAGCATCCTTATCTGGTGGAGCTGGCGGGACAGGGTGTTCCTATCGTTGGCGTGAATTATAAAGACGATCGACAGGATGCCCTGCAATGGCTTGAGCGGCTTCACGATCCTTACCGGTTCAGTCTGGTAGACGCCGATGGACGTTTTGGTATCGAACTGGGTGTGTATGGCGCGCCCGAGACTTTTCTGGTAGACCGTAAGGGGATTATTCGCTATCGCCATGTTGGCGTGGTGAACCGGCAGGTCTGGGAACAGGATCTCCTGCCGCGCATAAAGACTCTGGAAAAGGAGCATGATCAGTGATCAGGACGTTATTAAAGACTTTGGGCGTATGTCTCTCGCTGTTTTTTAGCGTATCTGCCGTGGCGGCGATTGGTGTTTATGATTTTGATGAGCCGCAGCAGCGCGACCTGTTTAACCGGCTGAATGAAGAACTACGTTGCCCAATGTGCCAGAACCAGTCACTGGCGGATTCCAATGCGCCCATTGCCCGGGATTTGCGTCAGGAAGTGTATCGACTGATTACCGAAGAACAGGCCGATGAACAAGGTGTCATTACGTTTATGCTGGATCGCTATGGCGATTTTGTCCTGTATCGCCCGAGACTGGATAGCAGAACCTTACTGCTCTGGTTCGGGCCACTGCTGATTTTGTTGATGGCGCTGTTTGCACTGATTCGCATTGTCAGGAACAGCAAACAACCTTCTGATGAGGAGCCGCTGGATGATTGTCATCAGCAAGAGCTCGACAAGTTGCTGGGTAGAGAGAAATGATGTTTGAACTCTGGCTGATGATTTTCATTCTGGCATTGGCTGGCATGGGGTTTGCGCTGTATCCCATGCTGGGTCGTATTAAACCGGTGTCGGATGTCTCCAGTAAAGAATCCAATGTCGCCTACTTTCGGGAGCAGGAAGCAGAGCTACAGGCACAGGTAGAGCAGGGGCTGCTGACGGAAACGACAGCAGAACAGATGCGTTCCGAGCTTGAGAAAAAGCTGTTGAACGATGTTTCAGGCAGTGGGCAAAGAGCAGGGCTTGAACTGGGCAACAGCAAAGCCATTGCATTGTTTCTGGCGGTACTGATGCCGCTGACAGCTGTACCTTTATATATGAAACTGGGCGCGACACCTGAACTGAAAATCAGTCAGCTGATTCAGCAGTCGGGTGTCCCTTCCGGCGAGCTGGTGGAAGCACTGGAACAGTGGCGTGAAAAACGCCCGTATAATTCGCAGGCACTTTATATGCTGGGCAGTCGTTATCTGTCTGCGGGTGACACTGACAGGGCGGTTGACGCCTTTCAACAGCTTTATCTGGCAACCGGTGGAGCGCCTCAGGCGAGTGCCGAACTGGCCCAGTCGCTGTATGTCGCTGCGGATTATCAGATGACCGATGAGGTGCGTCGTTACTATCGGGAAACCCTGCACAATGATGACAACAATGCCATTGCTCTTGGCCTGAATGGTATCGATGCGTTTGCAAACGGAGACTACAACGAAGCCATTAGAGTCTGGAACCGGGCGTTGGGCGTTGAAGCCGATGTCGGTGTGCGTCAGTCCATTATGGACGGCATTAGCGAAGCGCGTGCCAGATTGGGCATGCCGTCACCGGAAGTGCGTATCAATCTTTCATTGGCTCCAGAGTTAGGTGAGGAGCTGGGTGAATTACCGGCGGACACCCGGGTGTTTATTTTTGCCCGTGAAAGCGATGGCAGTTCCCATCCGGTGGCTGTGATTCCCATGAATGTGGCAGACTTGCCGGGTGAATTTGTACTGGATGACAATGCCACTCGTATGATGGGCGGTACTTCGCTGGCAGGCATCAGCCATCTGGACATTATTGCCCGGATCAGTTTATCCGGTGATGTGTCGCAGGGTGATTATCAGGCTGATGCAAGGGCGGTTGACGTGTCTTCCGGTGAAACACTAGAACTGGTACTTCAGCCTCTGGGTTAGCGATTGTCATACAGGCACCTGCCAATATCGAATGTGACGCTGGCATGGTGTATTATCCCGCTTTAATGCTTAATTCTGATCAGGGTTGAATACCATCAACCCTCTGGTTTCTCTGGATAGAGCATAATTTCATTGAATATTGAAATTAGGATTAGAGATGTTAGATCCCAAGTACGTTCGTAGCAATCCTGAAGAAGTCGCTGCGATATTGCGTAAAAAGCACTTCGAGCTGGATGTGGAACGACTGACCGCCCTGGAAGAGCGTCGGAAGTCCCTGCAGGTTCGCACCGAGCAGCTGCAGAGTGAACGTAAGTCGGGTTCCAAGGAGTTCGGCAAAATCAAGGCGCAGGGCGGTGACATTGCCGAGCTGAAAGCCAGAATGGACAAAATTGCTGCGGAAGTGAAAGAGTCCGAACAGGAACTGGCTTCCCTGCAGGTAGAAATCAACCAGCTGCTGCTGGAAGTGCCTAACCTGCCGCACGAATCCGTGCCGGAAGGCAAGGATGAAGACGATAACGTTGAAGTTCGCACCTGGGGTACTCCACGTACATTCGACTTCGACGTTAAAGACCATGTGGACCTGGGCGCACCTCTGGGGCTGGATTTTGAAACCGGCACCAAGCTGTCTGGCGCGCGCTTCACCCTGATGCGTGGTCAGATTGCCCGTCTGCATCGTGCCATCGCCCAGTTCATGCTCGACGTTCAGACCTCTGAACACGGTTACGAAGAAGTGAATACGCCAGCACTGGTACACGATACGGCTCTGCTGGGTACCGGTCAGCTGCCTAAGTTCAGTGAAGACCTGTTCCGGACGGAAGTATCTGAGGACGGGCAAAAGCCGTTCTACCTGATTCCAACTTCTGAAGTGACCCTGACCAACATTGTCAGCGATTCCATTGTTGATGTGGATCAGCTGCCCCTGCAGTTCACGGCGCATACCCTGTGTTTCCGCAGTGAAGCCGGTAGTCATGGTCGTGACACCCGTGGTCTGATTCGTCAGCATCAGTTCGAAAAAGTTGAAATGGTGCAGGTAGTGCATCCGGATCAGTCTTTTGATGCTCTGGAAAAGATGACCGGTCACGCTGAAGCCATTCTGCAGAAGCTCGAACTGCCTTACCGTGTGGTGGCTCTGTGTGGTGGTGATCTGGGTTTTGGTGCCACCAAAACCTACGATCTGGAAGTGTGGGTGCCAGCCCAGGAGAAGTACCGCGAGATTTCTTCTGTCAGCAACTGCATGGATTTCCAGGCGCGTCGTATGAAGGCTCGTTTCCGCAATCCGGAAACCGGCAAGCCGGAACTGCTGCACACCCTGAACGGTTCAGGTCTGGCGGTAGGTCGTACGCTGGTGGCGGTGCTGGAAAACTATCAGAATGAAGACGGTTCCATTACTGTGCCGGAAGTATTGCGCTCTTACCTTAAGGCAGAATTACTGGCTTAAAACGCTGTTTGAGAAGCGCCTGAAGCAGCTAATGCTGCTTCAGGGGCAACCAGCCGGCATCATAGAGTTCTCTTGTGTTTTTTATTATTGGCACTTGGCTGCGCTTTAAGTAGCCTTGTGGAGTACCAAATATATAACTCATGTTACGCACCCCTTCATCGACTGAAGTTTCTGGAACGATGATTTCAATGCAGTGAGATAAAGCTTTGCCCGCAACTCAAAATGGTTTAAATCAAGCTTATTAGCCAGCACCTCGAGACGAAATGCCGAATATATCGACATAAACAGATGATTACTCTGCGTCAAAACTGTATAAGTCGGTGACTTGGCCATTGACGCATTAGATTTGAGTGTTTTATGGAAGACTTCAACTTTCCACCGTTTTTTGTAGATCGCCTTCAAAGCCTCTGCGTCACACTCAAGATCACTGCATATCAGATAGAGAATGCCCTTACTGCCTCTTGTTTGTAAAGACCTGCCGGAACAGCAGAACGGGGAAGTCCACGCCTGCAATCCAGCCTTTGATAGGCTTTTCTTCTGAGAAATCAATGGAATCTATGCGCTGTGAGCGCCCCCGACTTTTATCTTCCTCACTCAGCGAAACCTTCCGGTTTGACTTGCTGGCCATGACAAAATGCTTATCGCATTCGTGTCGTATATACAGCATGTTGTCGTTAGAACAGAACCAGCTATCTGCCAGCACGTAACGAAATTTGAGCTGATTATCACAGCAAACTTTCAGCATCTCCCGAAAGTCTTCGTTCTTGGTGGTTTCAGCCTTGCGTTTAACTTTTTTAGTTTTTACGTCGGAGTATTGAATAGGCTTTTCGATAAGCTTGTAGGCCACGGGAATAGAGATATCACCGACATGGTAAACAAAGTTGAGAAGGTTGATACCTTTTACCGAACGACCAAAGGTGTGATCAAAGTGCCATGCAATCAGGTCGTTCTCATCAGTGTAGAGTTTCTCCTGAATAGTGTCGTCGGCAATAAGTACTCCATCATCGCGCTCTTCCTGACGCACAACGGCTTTAACATGGTGCCAAAGAGTCTTACTGTCGAAGTGATTACGGGACAGAAGGCGTGTTACCTGATCATGGCTGTATGCGCCGTCCAGCAAAGATGACAGCTGTGTAGCTGTCGTTTTGCCGAATGAGGACAGCAGGTAATCGCTATACAGCTCAAACAGCTCTGTGTTCATGCTCTAAAGCATGGCAGATTTTTCTGGGTGCGTAACATGAGTATATAAGAGTAACTGTTGGTGTATATCGAAAGAAAAATGGTACCTTCGTTTATTGTGTGGAGTTCGTGCAAATTGTCTTTTTTTACACCAAAGTAAGACACCTCACCTTCACTTAGCCACATGTCTTTAGTTTTTTGAATAACCACTTTTGATAGATTGGGTAATGAAATAATATCGAAGTTCAGGCTTCTTAGTTGGCCTTTAACAATAACTATGACAGCATTGCTATTCAGATGATTATGAAGAACCATCTTGTCATTAGGCGGTATATAGAAAAAACCGGCAGCCACATGATCATTTTTAAGGCCGTCAAGACCAAAATCTGACAGGAACTCCTCACTCAATCCATTAAGGATTTTAGCGCAATATGGTTGGCTGTTAATTTTATTGTCAAGACTCTCCTTGTCATATTGTTCACATTGCGTAGTTTTTTTCAGATGCTCAAAATTCTTCACTACTGCTCTCATGTCTGGATGCCCAACAAGCCCACTGGACAGATGGGACAGTCCAGTCAGGTAACCGGTCTCCATATCAGGGTTAAGATTATACCCTGTAAAAAGCTGATCCATACCCTGCATGAAGCTTTCAGGTGTTACTTCCCCAAAGTTGTAAGCAAACACTGAATTACTCAGTAGCAACAGGCAGGATAGCTTCCATTTCTTGATATTCATATCAATTGCTCTTTAGTTACTGACATGATTCTCAGACTTTCACTGTGGTTGGATTTGGTTACCCAGTAAAGGAGAATGACTTTTCGAGCTTCTGAGAAAGTATACTTTTATGGCCTTTTGTCAAATTCGTAGCAGCTTTAGTCATGAGCAACCAGCTCTGTTGGTGCTTTATCCTGAATAAGGTTATTCAGCCATTTTTTCGAAACGACACGTATCAACACCAGAATGGATTTGGTGATTTCTTCACCAAGGCTACAGATAAAGACCAGAAGCAGCGGCCAGTGCCACCAGTTGGCAGCGAAGTAGGCCAAAGGCAGGCCTACGCCCCACATACCAACGATATTAATATAAACAGAGGCTTTTACATCGCCGCCAGAGCGTAACAAGCCAATGATGCCGGTGAAATTGATCACTCGTAATATCAGCGCCAGACCGGATGCAATCATGACATGGGCTGCCATCAGCATGGTGGACTCGTCAAAGTCGCCGAACAGGCTGACGATGTCATACCGGAAGAACACCATGAGTAAACCAATAGACAGCGCCGTCAGCGGTGCCAGCGTCAGCATAAGCAGGCCTTGTCGCCAGGCTCGTTGAAACTGGCTTGCGCCCAGATCCTGACTGAGGATGATTGATCCGCCAATACCGAATCCGATAAACAAAGACATCAGAATGGCTTCAATGGAGGATATGGCACTCATAACGGCCAGCTCATTGACGCCCATGCTCGCATAAATCAGGTTATAAAGAACGACACCAAAAGCCCAAAGGCCGTCCTGCAGAATAATCGGTATTGAAATCTGGTAGTAACGCTTCAGCTCGGTTTTTTTCATTGCCTGACGAATGTCGTCCAGTGCAGGTATGAGAAAAGTACGCTTGTGGCGGATATAACCGACCAGTAACAGTGTCTGGAACAAACGGGAAAGTGTTGTGCCCCAGGCCGAGCCTGCAACGCCCATGGCAGGAAAGCCCAATGCGCCGAAGATCAGAACATAGTTCAGGGCAATGTTGACCAGTATGGCGTAGAAGCCAATCCGGGTAGGGGTCTTGGCATCGTTGGCTGCACGCAGCGCAGACTCTAATGGAACGACAATCGCTGCACAGATAATAGAAGGCGCGGTAATCAGCAGATAAGTACTGCCAAGCTCCAGCAACTCGGCGTCACTGCTGGCAAGTCCCAGAATTTGTTCAGGGAATAACATGTACAAGACGATGAAGGGCAGGCTGACAGCAAGAGAAGTCAGTATTGCCTGACTCAATGTACGACGAAGTCCGCCTTTATCACCTGCACCAATGAATTGCGATGCCAGTACGGTCATACCACTGCCCAGTGCAGCAGTCAGAATCAGGTTGAAGAAGAAGATACGGTTGCCCAGGCCGACGGCGGCTACCGCTGTTTCACCCAGTCGGCCGACCATCATGATGTCGATCAGGCCTAACAGTGAAAACATCATGGCCTGAATGGAGACAGGAATGGCAAGATTCCAGAGTTTACGGAAAAAGGCTTTATTTTCAGCCGGATGTGATGTGAATGCCTGAATCATGCAGATCCTTCGCAGGTTGCCCTGAGTGCTTCCTGAAGTGTTATTGGTCGTTTTAATACAGCGATTAATCCGTAGGGCTGGGTGCGTACGGATGGTCGCACGGACAATGATTGTCGGCGGGTATTATAAGAACTGGAGCTGAATTAATAATCTGGTTGCTTGCCGCAGAATGTGTGGTGTTATCCGTATCCCTCAGTTTTTGCATGGACAGAAGGTTATTTCCTTAAATCGATATTTCATTTCTACAGCAGGTGGTGTACTGATACACTGCCGCCAGTGTATTGATGGATCGAACACTTTCGCTCGTCTATTCGCCTGAGCCTTTGTTGGTAAAAAGTGATAATAGTTGGCAGGAAGTGATAATAATAAAGAAGAGGTACCCCCTTGGATTACCTTCCCCTGTTTCTGGAGGTGCGACATCGCCGTTGTTTGATTGTTGGCGGTGGTGATATTGCACTGCGTAAAGCCAGGCTTCTGAAGAGTGCCGGAGCTCATATCCGTATGGTGGCACCTGACATTCTGCCAGAGTTATCTGAACTGCTGGCTGAGCCTCATCACCAGCTGGAGAAACGCTGGTATAAGACCGATGACCTGAACGACGTTTGTCTTGTGATTGCGGCAACGGATGACAAAGCCATCAACACCAGAGTGGCTGCCGAGGCCAATGCACGAAACCTGTTTACCAATGTTGTGGATGATGCCGATACCGGTTCAGCAGTTATGCCTGCCATTGTTGACCGGTCGCCGGTGATGGTGGCGTTTTCTACGGGTGGTAAAGCACCCGTTCTGGCAAGGTTATTGAGAACCCGTCTGGAAACATTGCTACCTGCCGGTTATGGGCGGTTGGCAGAGCTGGCTGGCGAATTCAGACGGGCGGTGGGTGAACGGTTCAGTCATATTAATGATCGTCGTTATTTCTGGGAAAAAGTGCTGGAAGGCCCGGTGGCTGAAAAGGCTCTGGCGGGTGATCTGGAGAATGCCGGTCAGTTGCTTCTGGATGAATTGCAGGCCAGTGAACCGGCACAAACGGGAGAAGTCTATCTGGTGGGCGGAGGTCCCGGAGACCCTGACCTGCTGACGTTTAAAGCGGTTCGTCTGATGCAGCAGGCCGATGTGGTTCTGCATGACCGGTTGGTGTCTGAAGGCGTACTGAATTTGTGCCGTCGTGATGCGGATTACATTTATGTTGGCAAGAAGCGTGACCGTCACACGTTGCCACAGGATGATATCAATCAGCTGCTGGTGGAACAGGCAAAGCAGGGAAAGCGTGTGCTCAGGCTCAAGGGTGGCGACCCGTTTATTTTCGGGCGCGGTGGTGAAGAGATTGATACCCTGGCACAGGAGAATATTCCGTTTCAGGTGGTGCCGGGCATCACTGCGGCCTCCGGTTGTTCTACGTATGCCGGTATTCCCTTGACGCATCGGGATTATGCCCAGTCTGTTCGCTTTGTAACCGGTCATTTAAAAGACGACTCTTATAGTCTTAACTGGCAGGAAATGCTTGATCCGGGTCAAACGCTGGTGTTTTACATGGGGTTGATGGGTTTGCCGCGTATTTGTGAAGAGTTAATCCGGCATGGTCGTGCAGAGGATACTCCAATTGCGCTGATTGAGCAGGGTACGACTCAGAACCAGAGGGTGTTTACGGCAACGCTGAACAGTATTGTTGATGAGTTGAAAGAGAAAAGAGTCAGGGCACCGACGCTCATTATTGTTGGTGATGTGGTCAGGCTGCATGAAAAATTGCGCTGGTATCAGCCGGAAAAAGCCGTGGTGTAATTCAGAGTTTTCAGAGTTTTCAGAGTTTTCAGAGTTAAAGGTATCGAAAAAGGGGTCACAGGGATTGAAGGGAAAGTGCCCCTTTTTCGATATGAACGACAGATTGCATGGACGTAATACCTCTTTGTTCCGGTTTCTGGTATCAATGCTGTCAGCATAACGCAGTGACTGCAGTCCGTTGCAAGCCAGGTTGCAAGGTTTAGCCTGGTTATCCGGTCCTGGATAATCACCTGACGTTCACTACGTAAGACCGGAAGGTAAGGGCAAAGTTGCACTGTGATCCGCTGCTAAAGCGGTTTGTCAGGGATACTGACATTTTTTTCCGGTCTTGTTAGTGACGCTGTGCATTTTTCATCTTATCCGCTGGGTGTGATGTTCACATTCACGCGCAACGTATCACCGGTTGGCCTTTGAGACGTTCTCCAGGAAGACTGTCGTCCATTGTAATCGTAGGTCACTTTGTAGTGGTCCAGAACGGTACGGTTTTCGGTGTTATATTCTGTACGGCACTGGTTGACGGTTTGTGCCGAACTGGTGGTGTTGCTACTGGACTGAGAACCAATGGCACCGCCTAATGCTGCACCGGCAGCGGTCATGGCTGTATTGCCCGAGCCTTTGCCAAACTGGTTGCCTACAACACCCCCTACAATGGCACCTGCAACGGTTGATACAGGACTGGAGCCGGTTCGCTCCTCAACAATGATCATTTTTTCTTCGCAAACCTGATAAGGCGTGCGAATGGTTTCGGTGCGAAAAATTTCGTCAACGGAGACGATTTTGGCGGTATCTGAAAAGCTGCTGGCCAGTACAGCATTGGAGGCTAACAGGCAACAGCCAAGGGCGATAATGGATTTTTTCATGGTATATCCTTTTTAACGTTCTGCTTGATCGACAACCCTGGTTTTTCCTGTGCAGGGAGAAAAAAGGCATGTGATGACGCATATGTATCAAAAAAATCCATTGTTGGTGTGAATTTTTACGATCATTTACGTCGTCAGTTGTCTTCTGCGTGGTGGGATATCCGCTGCTGATAGTAACCGGTTGACGTCTAAAAGGTTCAACATGGCTGTCTCAGGCTGTATTAATTTGTATCATTGGCAGCCAGCAAGCTTTGACCTGAACCTGACTGAAGTTGCGCCAGCCGGTTTTGGCTGTGTCTTCTGAAACGTTGTAATGATTGACCTTTCAGCTGTTTCTGGTCCGGCAGTTTTGCGGTGGTGACATCTACAGCTTCTCCGTCGATATACAGTTCGAAATGCAAATGCGGGCCCGTAGACAGGCCGGTGTTTCCGCTATAACCGATGACTTCACCCTTTTTTACGGTGTCGCCACTGGCGACCTTAAGGCGATCAAGGTGCAGATACCGGGTCACATAGCGTCCGCCGTTTTTCAGTTCGATGTAGTGGCCGGCTGCGGGATGTCCCTTTACGGCGTGTTTAACAACACCGCTGGCAACGGCATAGACCGGTGTGCCTATGGGTGTTGCCCAGTCTGTACCAAGGTGAGGTCTCTTTATGCCAGTAATGGGGTGGATGCGATTCAGATCAAATCCGGAACTGATGGGTGCATTGTTGCGAAGCGGGCTTCTGGAAAAGGTACCGCCGATTAGCTGACCTGTTGGCGTATAGTAGTGCCCGTCGTCGTTCAATAAGGCGGTGAGCGACTGGTTCTGTTGTTTAAATTCTGCAGCCACAAGAGTGCCTGTGCCTTGAAGGTGGCTGTCGTTTGACTCAAGCAATAGGCTAAATCGGTCGCCGGGCTGAATGTCCCGGTTAAAATCGATGTCCCACTGAAAAATAGCGGAGTACTGTAAAATAATATCTGTACTGAGACCTGACTGCTTTGCACTTCTGTAGAAACTGTCTGATATTTCACCGGTCACCCGATGATAGAAGACCTGCGGTTGGTCACTCTTGTTATTGTTGTGGGCGGTTTCTGAAACGGTCATCAGAAACTTGCCCTGATAACGTTCAAACAGGATGGTTTCTCCTGTTATCCGGTCGAGTTTGAATTGTTGCAACCTGTGCTGTTCATCAATTTGATAAAAGACAGTGGGTGATCGTTCCAGTTGTCCGAGATATTGTCCTGCACCGCTGACACTGAACAGGTCGATCAGGTCGAATTCGGACAGCCCTTCGTGTTTAAACAACGTCCATATATTGTCGGTGTCTTTTACGGTGTAGGTTTGCCATTCAGAAGGGAAGTGATGGTCAACGTCTGTCAGGGATTCCTGTTTCGGTGCACCAAGTGCCTGATGATTGTGCAGGTCGTAGTGAGTGTCAGCGGCTTGTGTGCAGGCGCAGTACAGAAATAGCCCGGCAGTAAAAGGCCGCAGTGGTCGTGTTATTTTGTTTAGCATGTAAGCATCAGGTGTCAGTCATCTTGGTGCAGTTGGAAGATTGCAATTCAGTATCACAGTTGGTGTGACTGATCAGTATTGATAATTACACGGATGATAATGCGGGTAAGGCAGCATTGAATGCGGGGAACGCTGTCACGTTCCCCGCGAAGTTGTAGTGATACCAATTTCACCTTCTAAACATGAATGGGTATCAGTCTGAAAGCTACTGTCAGGACAGGGCTTCCTGAAGACGATCAAGCGCTGTTTCCAAAGCTCTGTCGCTGGTAGCAAAGGACAGTCGCATACAGCCCTCTGAACCAAAGGCAGAACCGGGCACCAGTGCTACGCCTTTTTCCAGCAGCATTTCTGCAAAATCGGTGTCTTTTTCAAAGCCCAGTGTCTTAATGGCTTCACTGAAATCCGGGAAGGCATAAAAGGTGCCGTCGCTTTCAATGGCCGTTACGCCTGGTAGTTCATTCAGGCGACCCACCACATAGTCGTGGCGTTTCTTGAAGGCTTTGAGCATGACCTCTACGCATTCCTGAGAACCATCCAGAGCCTCGGTGGCTGCAGCCTGGGCGATAGAGCACGGATTGGACGTACTCTGGGACTGGATTTTTTTCATATTCTTGATCAGCCAGGCCGGGCCACCGCAATAACCGATACGCCAGCCGGTCATGGAGTAAGCTTTGGACACACCATTCAGTACAATGGTTCTGTCGTACAGGTCAGGGCAAGCCATCAGGATGTTGCAGAACGGTTCATCGCTCCACAGGATATGCTCGTACATATCATCGGTAGCAATCAGTATGTTCGGGTATTTTTTAAGAACATCACCCAGAGCTTCCAGCTCCTGACGGGTGTAAGCAGTTCCGGTTGGGTTGGAAGGGCTGTTCAATACCACCAGTCGGGTTTTGTCGGTAATGGCCGCTTCCAGTTGCTCCGGTGTCAGTTTGAAACGGTTTTCCAGCGTTGCCTTGACAATAACCGGTTTACCTTCTGCGATAGCAACCATATCAGGGTAGGAAACCCAATAGGGTGCAGGGATGATCACTTCGTCACCGGAGTTGATCAAAGCCAGAGCCAGATTGAAGAAGCTCTGTTTGCCACCACAGGACACCAGAATCTGGTCGGCGGCATAGTCAATATTATTATCGCGCTTGAATTTGCTGATAATGGCCTGTTTCAGTTCCGGCGTTCCGTCCACGGCGGTGTATTTGGTTTTACCATCCGCAATGGCTTTCAGGGCAGCGTTTTTAATATGTACAGGTGTGTCGAAATCAGGCTCTCCGGCACCCAGTCCAATAATGTCTTTTCCGGCAGCTCTTAATTCGGCGGCACGCGCTGTAACCGCAAGAGTGGGGGATGGCTTGACCATTTGAACACGTTGGGAAGGTTGACCAGTCACGATGATCCTCGTTTATCGTTGTAAAAATCGATGTGGAAAGGTGTGGTAGCTTTTATAGAGCACAGGTGGAATGTGCAGGTGGTTTTTATCCGCTACTGACGTTAGGCATCATACACAACCCTTGCGGGGTATGTCACGACCTGGTTCTGCATAACTATCTATGCGGTTGGGTTGTTATGCGTTTGTGCCCGTTTGGGGCATTTTATGTTGAGTACTTACGATCATTTGCTCCGTATAATAGGCACAATGATATAACGCAGCTTCGTACAGTCGGGTCTATATGGGAAAAGCATTTACAGTTTCGTCGGGGTTCAAGCCTGCAGGCGACCAGCCGGAAGCGATCAAAAAACTGGTGACGGGCATTAACTCAGGACTGGCGTGCCAGACTCTGCTCGGCGTTACCGGTTCCGGTAAAACCTTTACGGTGGCCAATGTGATCGAGCAGATCCAGAGACCCACCATTATTATGGCGCACAACAAAACACTGGCTGCCCAGCTCTATGGTGAGTTCAAGGAATTTTTTCCGGACAATGCCGTTGAGTACTTCGTCTCCTACTACGACTACTATCAGCCAGAAGCCTATGTGCCCAGCTCTGACACTTTTATCGAGAAAGACGCATCGGTCAATGAACATATTGAACAGATGCGTTTGTCTGCGACCAAAGCGCTGATGGAGCGGGAAGATGCGATTATTGTTGCCACTGTGTCGGCTATTTATGGATTGGGTGATCCCCAGTCGTATAAAAAGATGATGATGCACCTTGATCGTGGCGACCAGATTGATCAAAGGCAGGTATTGCGTAATCTGGCAGAGCTGCAATACACCCGTAACGACACAGAGCTGAGGCGTGCGACCTATCGGGTGCGTGGTGATGTGATTGATATTTTTCCGGCAGAATCGGAACGGGAAGCAGTACGGCTGGAACTGTTTGATGAAGAGCTGGAAAGCATCAGCCTGTTTGACCCGCTGACCGGCGAGGTATTACAGAAACTGCCCAGGGTGACTATCTACCCGAAAACTCATTATGTGACCCCGCGACAGACCATTATTGATGCCACTGACGCCATTAAAGCCGAGTTGAAAGAGCGGCTGGAGGTGCTGCGCAATAACAACAAGCTGGTAGAGGCACAGAGGCTGGAACAGCGCACTCGCTATGATCTTGAAATGATGCTGGAGCTGGGTTACTGCACAGGTATTGAAAACTATTCACGACACCTGACCAAGGCTGAACCGGGCATGCCCCCGCCGACATTGTTTGACTACATCCCTGACAATGCTTTGCTGGTGATTGATGAATCCCATGTTACGGTGCCTCAGATCGGCGCCATGTATAAAGGCGACCGTTCCCGTAAAGCAACGTTGGTAGAATTTGGTTTCCGGTTGCCATCGGCGCTGGATAACCGGCCATTACGGTTTGAAGAGTGGGAAGACCGGCGGCCACAGACCATATTTGTTTCAGCGACACCCGGCAAGTATGAAGAAGAACATCAGGATCAGATTGTCGATCAGGTGGTTCGGCCTACGGGGCTGGTTGATCCAGTCATTGAAGTACTTCCGGCGACCACACAGGTGGATGACCTGTTGTCCGAGATCAACAATACGGTTGAAAAGGGCGAACGGGTTTTGGTGACTACGCTGACCAAGCGGATGGCTGAAGATCTGACCGAGTACCTGAGTGAGCATGGTGTACGGGTTCGCTATCTGCATTCCGACATCGACACCGTTGAGCGGGTTGAAATTATTCGGGATCTGCGGATCGGTGCCTTTGATGTACTGGTGGGCATTAACCTGTTGCGGGAAGGCCTGGATATGCCGGAGGTCTCGCTGGTGGCTATATTGGATGCCGATAAAGAAGGTTTCCTGCGCTCGGACCGTTCCCTGATCCAGACCATTGGTCGGGCTGCACGAAATGTAAACGGTCGTGCTATTTTGTACGCCGATAAGGTGACCGGCTCCATGGATCGGGCGATGAAGGAGACCGAACGTCGCCGCAGTAAACAGTTAGCACATAATGAAAAGCACGGCATTACACCCAAATCGGTGAAGAAGTCGGTGGCTGACATCCTTGAAGGCGCAGTGACACCGGGTAAGAAAAAAGGCGCCAAGGCAAGGAAAGTGGCCGAACCCGCAGCCAGTTATGATGTGGCTCTGACACCGGAAGCCATGGCGAAAAAGATCAGCGAGCTGGAAAACCAGATGATGGAGCACGCCCGTAACCTTGAGTTCGAAGAAGCAGCCTCCTTACGGGACCAGATCAGCCGTTTGCGGGATAAGGCATTGAAATAAAAGCCATGAATGTACTTTTTAGCATCATCAGGGGTTGCTATTTTCATTCCTGTTGATAAGATACACCCAACTTCAGGCGGTTAGCTCAGTTGGTTAGAGCGCCACGTTGACATCGTGGAGGTCACCAGTTCGAATCTGGTATCGCCTACCACTATCTTATTGATAGTCCTGAAAAAAAAGCTCGCTAATAGCGGGCTTTTGTCGTTTTTAGGGAAAATTTAGGGAAAATTCTTATTAAATCTCTAGCCCGCTTAACTTGAGTCCTGCCTCAACTTCTTCGTATTTTATCTCATGTCCCTCCCGATCATCAGTTGTCATCTTGACAGCTAGTGTCACTTGGGCAGCCTGACGTACAACCCGCCATTCCAGATTGGTTTGGGGATCTGTTGACGCAGGTTTTGCTGCACATGTTGTATATCTGGGAGATGTGCAATCTGTTCATGGTTTCCAAAGATCTTTTTTTGTGACGAAGTGATTCCAGCTAATTTCTATTTTTTTGCATTGTTTATTTTGCCTGCAAAGGGTTTATTGAGTCGCTGCGATTTTTTAGATGACTTTACAATGATCAGGTCAATGGGTTGCCTTGAGTCTCAAAATTACTGCATCATGAAGGATAGGTATCGAGAGAATTAAATAAATTTGTCACCGGAAACAATAATGACTACAAAAATTAAAGGTGTGATTCATAAAGCAAAAAGAATTCTGAATGCGAGCGTAAATCGCCCGATCAAATTTTCACAAGAAGAGGGCGATGCGCTTTTGAAAAAATTTGAGAATGGGGTTGGGGGTGATGATTACGTTGCTTTGTGTGAGGTGAGGTATTGCCACAAGTTAGTGAGTAAGTTAAAAAAAATAGATCCATTCTCAAAAGAATATCAAAGTGCTGTTATGGAAATCTATCGAGATGTTCGAGGTAAAGAATGTATTGAATATGCCCCCGAGAAAGACGAGCAAGCGGTACTACCAGAAGGCTCAAATCCACATATAAACTCATCTGTATGGGAAATGCAAAATACCAACCTGGTGTCTGAGTTTTTCCACAGTTGGGGGCAGATTCTCAAGCATCTTGATGCTCAGCCAGGGCATAAAGTCCTTGAATATGGTCCAGGTACCGGGCAAATGCTTTTGTTTCTTGCTCGATGTGGAGTAAAGGCTTACGGGGTAGATGTTAACGAAAGTTATTTGAATTTGATACGTCAGCAATCAACTGATTTACGGTTAGATGTTAAAACAGACAAGGGTGTTTTTGGGGAAGGGTTCGAGGGTGAAAAATTTGACCGGGTGTTGTTTTTTGAGGCATTTCATCATGCATTTGATTTTGAGACTTTATTATTGAAATTGCACGATCGCTTAAACCCGAATGGGAAGATTGTTTTTTGTGGTGAGCCTATTCTGAAAGGGAATGATAATGCTGTTCCATACCCTTGGGGGTTAAGGCTTGATGGATTATCGGTGTATTGTATCCGAAAAAATGGATGGATGGAGCTTGGTTTTCAGCATGATACATTCATAGAAGCTCTCAATCGTTGCGGTTGGAGTGTGACATACCACCCATTCCATGCTGTTGGACGTGCAAATGTTTACGTCGCAGAGCCTGTTTGGGATGGTTTGGATATGTCGCGCCCTATTGAGTTCGGGAAGTATCAGTCCGAATGGAATGAGCCGGAAGCTAACTTTCGATGGACAAAAGGAAAGGCTGAATTTTTCTTACCAGTGGCTGTGACTAAGGAAATTAATATCACGGTTGAAGTATCCAACTACACAAGGGCTGAAAAACGTATTGAATTAAGCTGTGGTCGCTTGTCTGAAAGTGTGACTTTGGTTGCTGGGGCCTCGGGTTCAATTACGCTAAATCATTGCAAGGCGTCATCTGCAGTCATAAAAACCAATACAACTATTGAGCCTGGCGATAATAGAAAGCTTGGTATCGCTGTGCGTAAGATTATGATGAAATCAGTGAACTAATGAATGTTAGCTTGTATAAGATTATTTCGTCCTAATGCAGGTGTTCAGTGAAGGTCTGTTAATTAGCTCTCGAGACTCCTGCATTTATGATTTCTGATATTTGTCTGATTGTTTTGCTGTTCGTCCGACTATTTTTTTGTGATGAATCGTTTTTTGTCAAAGTGGTAAACGACAGTTACTTTGTTGTACTGCTGTTTATCTAAAATCGTCGTCTATACTGAATTCTCGTTCTATAAAACCTGATAGGCCAGAGATGTTTAGAAAGTCTTTACTGGTAATGACGGCGACCCTGTTACCACTAGTCAGTTCAATGGCTTCTGCTGTAGATGAGCACGATCATTTAGCACTGGTAAAATCTGATTTTGAGCCGTTTGTTGATCTGAACGAGCTGACATATCAGAGGAAAGACTTGCAGCTTGACAAAGTCTTCCGGGATCTGGGGCTTGGGCATTTGGCCCTGGCTTATGTGACATCGGATCCCTGGGAGAAAGGAGATCAAAGATGCAGTCCAATGTGGGGTGGTCAGCTGCCTTATAATGTTGCCGACTTCACGTCTATCTTGAACAATGAACAATTGGGGCAGGCTGGAGTTATCAGGGTGTCGTTCGGAGGTGGCGAAGGGAGCGCTTTGGCAGATGTTTGTGGTAATGCTGAAAAACTCAGCGAAGCCTACAAGAAATTTGCTGATTTGGGAGTGAGTAAATTTGACTTCAGCTTTGATCAAACCATTTTTGTTAAAAAGGATGTTTTAGAAACTCATATATCCAGTATCGAGTTATTACGCGATAAAGGTGTTGAGCTGGATATTCAATATACCTTTTTGCTTGAAGAGAAGGGTGTCAGTGATGCGGCACTTGGTTTTATTGGCATGCTGATTGATCAGAAAGTTGAGGTGTCCAGATACAACTTACTGGCTAGCAAATTGAAAATAAAGCGTGAGACAGGCACCGTTGGCAGGAATATACAGCTGGCAGTAGAAGAGACAGTCAGAAAGATACATGAACTTTATAAACAAAAGAAGAAGGATAAATCAGAACGTGATGTTTATGAACAGACAGTTATTGCTCCTATGATTGGCCTGACGGATGCTGAAGGCGTTGTTTTCAAGCTTGCTGATATCGACGAATTGATTGGATTTGCAAGAGCCAATCATGTTAATAGCTTTTCCATGTGGTCGCTTAATAGAGACAGACGTTGTAAGGGAGATACTAAAGAGCCAGAGCCTTACTGTTCAGGTGTTGATCAGGAAGATTATGCTTTCAGCACAAGATTTAACAGCTATAGACATCCCCAAGATGGGCATGGGCATCAGCACGATGGAAGTGACCTGTAAAGGTTAGGTTGTTGTCAACAGAAGCCGGTGGCTGTTCTCCAACATCCTCCGGTTTTTTGATGTGAATAGGGAGAGTTAGAGGAATAAAGCAGGCATAATAAAAAATTGTTGAGGACCAGATCTGACAGGATGTTGATGAATGCGGGAACATCAAATTCAAGCCAATCTTCACCAGAAGCCAAAAACAGCCATTCTTTTTGATGCAGAAAATATCTCCTGGCAGCATGTAGAGCAGGTGCTCTCTTTAGCCAGTATTCACGGTAAGCCGATCCTCAGGGCTTATGCCGATTTCTCCAGACCGGAAACCAAAGGGTGGCAGGAGCCTGCCCTGACGCACGGTATCAGAACAATTCACCAGTTCAGTTATAACAGCAAGAACAGCAGCAGTGATTTTCTGATGATGCACGACGCTTTCAAGCTGATTCACAGTGGCAAAATAGACACTTTTGTGATTGTGACAAACGACAGTGATTTTGTGACGCCTATCCAGCTGTTACGTCAATCCGGAGCGTATGTGCATGGTATGGGTAATCATGGGCGTGCCCAAAAGCTGCTGGTGCAGTGTTGTAATCAGTTTAGTTGGCTGGGGTTGGGCGATCAGGCTACTGATAAGGAGTGTTCAGGGATTCCCGAGGCTACTGTCAACAGGATACTGAAAGCCTATGAAGGCATGGAAAAAAGCGATAATGGTGCGGTTTCTGTGGGGCAGCTGAAGGTTAAGTCCAATATTGCCCTGAGTAAGAGCGCCAAGTTTTCTAAATTGCTGGCGCAAACAGGTCGTTTTGAGCTGTTGGAGAATAATACTCTGGTCAGGTTGTCAGCCTGATTCGGCACAATCAAACCACCTGTTTATGCGCAAGTGGTTTGATGTATTGCACTATCGCTTGTGCGAAGTGCATAAACGGCAATTGCCAAAGAGTGGGTCGATGTTCTGGTTGCCGGCAAGTCGATCCAGCATTTTATCGACATTTGTGTCCATGGTGATTCTGCCGATTCTTTGTGGCGTGACAGACTGCCACTGATGATTGCTGTCTCGTTGGGCAAACTGGAATTGAAAGGCGAGGTTGTCTGGCATACCCAGTCGCAAATCCGAAACAATCAGTTTGTCCCCCTTAATCTGGTAGCGGACGAAATCGTGAGTAAAGTTCTGGAATTCTTGCAGGCGTTCCGGGGTTCCTGCCAGAGGCCAGTGTCCCCGCTTCTGCGGTATAAAACGAACCTCACGTTTGCTGTCCAGTAGTGAGGCTGTGCCTTCCCAGTATGTATCTCCATCCAGTACCACAATGCGCCAGAGAATGGTGTTCAGTGGTGTAGGTGTTATAAATACGTCGTGTTGCGGTATGCCCAGTGCCTGAAGGCTTTCATGTGTGCGTTGCTCTATGATCTGTTTGGCGATCAGGCTCCAGCCCAGATAGGCGGTCGATACTATCAGGGCAATGCTGCATAGCTGTGCTGCCTGCTGTCGCTTTGCCAGGCTGAAGCCAAGGGCTATCAGTAGCGGCAGGGTATAGAGCGGATCAATGATAAAAATACTGGATAAACCTAAATTCAGCAGTTGAGCGATTACCCACCGCGCTCTAAGAGAGCAATGCCAGCTACTATCCTGCTAAACCTTGCTTTCGCTTAACTTGAGTTAATAAGCTGGACAGGCGTAATAATTTCACCTTTTGTTAAAAATTTCGACACAGCCCTCGTTAATATTCGGCACCAGATATCAATTGGAGTCAACTGCGCTGCAGTCTTCTTAATGGCATCAAAAAATACACAGAGATCTTCCTGCATTGTTTGGATCTTTTTTATCAAATTATGCTGACTGGTAATCGTTATTTTTTTCTTACGCCCACTCTCTGTTAACTTGCCAATAGCACTCATCAATAATGGCCTGCTGGTTATTGCTTCTTTATGCGAATCAGGATTGCTCAGTCTTACAAACAAAGTCCACCAGTTATATGCCAGTGCAACCATCCTTGATAGAATACGACATCGCTTTATATCCTTGGTTGTGTAACCTCCCCATCCCCAGTGATTTTTGATTTCATCAAAATTATTTTCACAGTCAGCTCTGTCTCTGTAATGATCTATGATGGATACAACGTCATTATCAAGACTGGTCACTAATACTGAGTACTCAAAGAGTTTGATGTTTTCAGGGTCTGAGATAAAAGCGATTTCTTTTTGCTTCTTATTATTCTCTTTCTCCAGCAACAGAGAATCACCTGATAATCTTCTTCGAACAATAATGATTCGTCTTGATTTCTCCCAACCACCTAGTTTTAATTCTGACTCCTTGCCTTCCCAATATCTGTTGTAGCGAACCCATCCCCCGCTACAGTGCGCATGGTATATGGACTTTTTGACGTTGGCTGTCTTCTTTACTTTGAATAGATAACCACAATTTGCTTGTTCGAGTTCTGACATCACTCTGTCACTGCCCCAGTCACAATCACCTCGAACAAATTCAGGCCAACACTCTTTTGGTAGACGGTTTAATAGATTTATTAAACCGGGCAATGAATGCTTACTGTTTCCTTTATCACCGGGCTGAACTTCAACATCAAGAACCAGCTTTAAATTAGCCATCATGTAAGAATGATAAGTATGTGAAGGACGCCCTTTCTTATGAGGGTTATAACCTGTTTCTGCTCCTTCCTGACTTCCGTAAATGGTTTTTATCGTAACGTCGACATCTAATATCCATGGTAACTTTAATAAGGGTTCATAGCATTCCTGCAAATGATGCTGCATCCATTCAACACCTTCTTTCTCATCTATTTTGAGTAAACCCCGACGAGCAGAATCATCACTGACTACCTTTGTCATACCCAGTAATTTGGGATTCACTCCATCCCCGGTTAACGTTCCAATATGAGCATAACGTTTGTGACCTGAGAGTATTGAGAGAAAAAGGGAACCTATTACATTAACTTTTTCAGGTGCGTTATTGCTTTTGTAAGTTAAAGGGCAATCTTCAACCCATGGTTCAAATCTACAACCTGTTTTTAAAAACTGAATAAAAAAGGGTAACTGCCCCATTGGTGTGACTGATGCGCCAGGTTCCCACTCAACATGGATTTTTCCCTCAAACGTGTCCACTTCAAGAGAGGTCGTTGAGCACTTTTTGCTGAGTTCTTTAAGTTCACCTTTTGGGTGAACAGATTTTGGTGGAAAAATCATCTGTATCCCTCTTCGCAGATGGGGTTACAGTTTAGTCGGGATTCTCAAGTGATGAATTTAGGATAAAGAGTAGTAGCCGGGTATCGGCCATGTCAGCTGGGTGCCATAACTGGTGAAATAATCCAGTAGCGGGTGGGTGATGAGAACGGTGGCGATTAAAAGCCAGAGTCGTTTGAATGACCAGTCCGGTAGTGGTTTAAACCGATGGATAAGCCATGCGAGCAGCAAAGAGAAGGGGAAAAGTGTCAGCAGTGAGTGAGAAAAGCCCCGATGTTTAATCATGTTGCTGATGTCGTCACCGTAATTGATGACAACGTCCAGATCGGGCAGGGTGCCGAGGACGGCACCTGCCAGCAGTACTTTACCCGAGCATCGCCTGCCGGCTATGGCACCGGCAATCGTTGCTCCCAGGGCTGCCTGTGTAATTGAGTCCACAGCGTGTCTCTTGCATTAAATGTGTATTCTGCAAGGGTAGCGGATTTGAGTACTGAAATGCCACAATTGTGAATTGCTGAAAAGGCTCTATTCCTCGGCCCATGGAAGTTCAGGCAGCGTATCGAGGTACTGACCGTAACGGTTTTCATTGAAGCTCATTCCGTCTTCGACAACATGGGTCATTTCCTGACCCAGGGCGCAGGCTATGTATTCCAGGGCTTCCTGCTCGGAATAGCCGGTCATGCGCAGTCGCATCAGGGTTTCTTTTACTTTGAGAGGATTGCCTTCGTTTAGCTGGTTTTTCACCACTTCGATGAGCATGTCGCCGGTGAAAAGGGCTTGATTGTCTGTCATGTTACTTACTGTCCGGATAGGACTGTGAAGTATATCAGTTCATCGCAATAAATAATTCTGAATTACACACTGATTGTACGAATTAGCTTTTTTTGTTTCGGGTTATTGAATGAAAATTGTCAAATAATTCAAAAAAACAAGAGGATAAATTCACGATTGCCTATTAAGCTGCATGACCGGTAAAACTGTATTTATATTTGATCTGATTGAGATGGCTAAAACAGTAGATGAAATCGCAAGAATGGCAGGGGTTTCAGTCACTTCGGTAAGACTGGTAATCAGCGGCCAGGACAAAAAGTACAGAATCAGTGAGCGTACCCGGGCGCGTATTCAGTCCATTATTGACGAGTATGGTTATTCAATTAACCAGACAGCCAGAAGTCTGAAGTTGCAGAGAACGCTGACTTTGGGGTTAGTGGTACCTCATTTGACTAACCCGGTTTATTCGCAGTTTGCAGAAGAGTTGGAAGCTTGTTGTCAGGCCAATGGTTATCAGGTAATTGCCGTTTGCAGCGATGATAATGAAACCGTAGAGGCGGAAATGACACAGAGTCTCATTAACCGGGGTGTTGATGGGTTATTTGTGGCTCCGCCCAGCCGGGAGAGGCAAAGAGCACTTCTGGAGGACAGAACCAAGCCCATTGTTTTTATTGATCGTGACTTTGGTTTTCCCAGTTGTATTTCCACGGTATCTGATGGTGAGGGAGCCGGTGTTTTATTGGGCAGGGCGCTTTCGGGTAAATTATCATCCGATGTTTATGTGTTGGCCGGAGATGATTCTCTGCCAACGGGTGGGAGTCGCATGCGTGGTCTGGTCAGGCAATTGGGAGAGTCGGGTCATCAGCTTGCTGATCACCAGATCAGACGGTCGGCCGATTGCACGGATGCTGCCGGTTTTGACCTGATGGCAGGAGTCTGCAGGGAATTGAATGCGCCTCCGAAGGCTCTGGTGACATTGGCGCTGCCAATGCTTGAAGGTGCAATGAGATGCCTGAAGCGGGGGTGCGGCTGTATTCCGGATGATATGCTGATTGGCTCATTCGATCATCATTCGATGCTGGACTTTCTGCCCAATCCGGCCTTTTCCGTGCGGCAGAATGCCGGGTCGATGGCGGAAATGGCTTATAAACAGATGAGTTCTCTCATTGCCTGTACCGAGCCTGATCAGGTCAAGCAGGTAGTTGATGTTGAGCTGGTCAGGCATTTTTGAGCGCTGAATGTTTTAAAAGAGCTTGTGAGTCATGGACTCTAAGCTATTTCAAACAGATGCCTGACCTGATCTGTCCGTGCAAAGCGTTTTACGCCGTACTGCTGATCGTCGAAGAAAATGACAAAGTTACTGTCGTTCACTTCAATAACGCGACCGGAACCAAAGATGCTGTGGCGAATACGGGCGTTTTTTTGCCATGGGGCATGACTGTCACCGGTTGCGTTCGTGTTCAGGGATGAAAGCACGACCTGTCGGGCGGGATGCGATCTGGCTTTGTGGTACGAGTGCTTTTTCTCCTGACTCAGAATATCTTTTCGGGAAGGCGCTTTTGAAATGCTTTCTGCCAGCTCCGGACGTACGGCTTTCAGGTAAAGCCGGCTTTGTCGGCTCAGCCCGTTTTTTTCTATGGCTTGCAGCAGAGCGGTGTCATCATTGTTGTGCAAGTGTTGGCTGAAGCTGATCGCGGCTGGTAGTGACATTTCTGCCAGAAACCGGCTAGGCGTCACCTTTTTATCCTGTGCCCAGTTTGCAGACGGGGTGTTTATATCGCCAGCGCAGGTAAACAGGTGCAGTGTTTTTCTGGCTCTGGTCATGGCAACGTACAACAATCGTCGTTCGGCTTCCAGATTGTTGCCGGTGGAATTAGCCAGCTCATCGTCACGGACAAAAGGCCAGTATTTGCCTGTCAGTCCGGGGATAAAAACAACCGGCCATTCCAATCCTTTGGCGCGGTGGCTGGAGCTGAGGGTGATGATCTGGTTGCCGGCACGGTTTCGGGAACGTTCCCGGCTTTTCTGTTTTAAGGATGTGATGTGTTGATAGCATTCAGTCGGTGACGAATTTGTTTGCCTGATATAAGCCATCAGTCCGTCAATTGCCAACAGCTGCTCTTCTGTGCGCTGGTCGTTGAGGCTCATGGATTGCAGGCTGTCGCGCAACTCTGTCTGAATGATGTAGTTGTTCAGTAGTCGTGAGGCGGTTTCACTGTCGCCGTTTTTTTCCAGATAGCTCCAGACCTTTCCCCGTGCTGCCAGTTTTTTGCGCTGGTAGTCTGAAATACCGGTAATTTTTTCCGAATACTGTGACAATACCTTGCCATAGTCGCCTTCCAGAGTTTTCAACTGGTTGATTAACTGTTCTGTCAGGTGATGTTTCAAACCGATATGGGGCAGGGTCAGCAATCGTTGCAGGCGCTTCTGTCTCTGGTCAATGTTCATAAAATGAAGCTGGCTGCTGGATAGTTCCAGTGCGGCTATCAGTGCGTCGATTTCCGGGCGCTCAAACAGTGATGGACCGTCGGAATGATAAGCAATCCCCCGCTCCAGCAAGCTCAGTTCGATCGGGACGGCTTGTGCCCAGACCCTGACCAGTACGGCTAGAGACTCTGGCTCCGGCTGTTGCAGATGTTTGATCAAAGCGTTGATCAGGCTGTCGGTTTCATTCTGACTCTGGGTGATTTCAATGTTTGAAGGTTGATTGTTGTTGTGCGCCAGGCAGATAACATTTTTTCGCGCTTTGTTTTTCGCTATCAGGTGACTGGCGGCCATGGCAATGCTGTGACCATAGCGAAAAGTATGGGGCAGGGTTAGCTGCGCAACATTCGCCTGTTGCCCGAAGTCCTGTTCAAAGTGATTCAGAATGTTGTCAATGTTGGCTCCGGCGAACTCGTATATGGTTTGGTCCGGATCGCCCACTGCCACCACCCGGGCTCTCTCTCCGGCAATCATTCGTGTGAACTGGTGCTGCAGGGTGGAGGTGTCCTGATACTCGTCCACAATAATGTAGTCCATTTTATTGCTGATGCGTGGCAGGTACTCCGGGTGTTGTTGAATCAGACAGACTGTGTCGTACAGCATGTCGGTAAATGTGATTCGGCGGTGCTGGTGGCGCCATTGCTCAAAGGCGTGGAACACCTGCTGATAAAAACGGAATTCGTCAGGGTAGTGATTGTCTTTAAAAAACTGCTCCGGTGTGGTCAGGTACGACTTAACAGAATCGATAAATTGAATGACGCTTTCAATGTATTTGGCGGTATCGCTTTTCAGGCGGTCTTTCATGCCATCCGGAGCAAGCTTGAAGATCAGGTCTTTGATCAGCAGTTCCGTTTCCTTTTCCCCCATGGGCTGTCTTTCGTAAGGGGGTCTGAGTCCCCACTGTTCCAGAGACTTTAGTAGTCGCAGGCCTGTTGAATGGTAAGTTCTGACTTCCGGAACCGCAGTGGCTTCTGGTAATGATGCCCTAATCAGTGACTGCAGCTTTTCGGAGAAGTCCAGTTGTGCTGATTTGTTGAACATCATCACCATGGCACGTCTGGTGTCGGCGCCGGAGTGCAACAGGTTCTTGATGAGGTATGCGAGCGTGGTAGTTTTGCCGGAGCCTGCCACGGCAATGCAGAGGGCGTGTCCCTCCTGATAACGGGCAACGGTTTGCTGGTGAGGCGTCAGTTCCATAGATGGTGATAGCGATTGGTGGTAAAAACCAGAGTAAAATCAGTTGGGTGGTGTGATTATTCTAACAGAATCCTTGGATTAGCGTTATCGCCGGGATGACAAACTAACACTCGATGCTGCAGTTTTTGATATTTGAGGGAGAGCAGGAAATGGCAGGGTGGCATAAGAGCAGACTACTACTGCAGCTCCGAATTCAAGCCTTGCGAGATTCCATCATAGCCACAGCAGCAGGTTGGAGGTAAGATCTCATAGGAACTTAATAACCGTCAAGTGTCGTATCTTGCTAATTCGCCCATTACCCGTTGTCACTGCCTTTCTGGATGCTTTGAATGATTCGCTCAAGTCCATCAATTCCTCTGCGCAGTTGAGTAGATCCCAGAAAGTGGCACTGGGCGTTTTTATCATGGGAATCGTGGTAACTAAAACTATTAACTGGGCTGCTTTTGAGCGCAGAAGCTTAGGCAGATTCAAAGCGACCCGTCTGTGCTGGATGTTTTATCAAGCAGAAATTGCATGGCAAAGCCTGCTACAGGCCAGCGTCAGAAATATTCTTCTACGCTATGGAATACAAAGTGGAACCCTTGCTATCGACGATACAGGAAAAAAGCGCACTAAAAGGACTTCAAAAATCGACGGTGCCCATAAGATAAAAGACAAATCAACAGGTGGTTATTTTAATGGGCAGGAACTGGTGTTTATGGTGCTCGTTACTGAAGTAGCTACCTTTCCAGTAGGGTTTCGCTTTTATATTCCTGACCCTGAGTTATCTGCATGGAGGAAGAAAGACAAGGCGCTCAGGAAGCAAGGCATTCAGAAAAAAGAACGACCGAACCGTCCTGAGCCAGATCATGTTCGTTACCCCACCATGCAGTCGTTGACGCTGGTTATGCTGCAAGAATTTGTTGATTCGTTTCCCAACATTACGATCAAAGCAATTCTCGCTGATGCACTGTATGGCACAGGAGACTTTATGGATAAGGCTGCGGAAATAACAGGCGGAGCCCAGGTTGTCAGCCAACTGCGCTCGAATCAGAAAGTATCCAACCGAAACCACTCGGAAGCGACTCTCAAAGCTTACTTTTCGCGCCAGAAAGGCGCTGAAACTCAACTCATAATACGCGGTGGCAAAGAAGAGCAGGTCACGATGCTGGCTGCTCGGCTGTATGTTAAGGCTCATGGGAAAAGACGTTTTGTTATTGCCCTGAAGTATGAGGGTGAAGAGGATTATCGCTATCTGGTGGCTTCAGATATGTCATGGCGGCATACCGACATAGCCAGGATTTACACCTTGAGGTGGTTGGTCGAGGTTTTCATTCAAGACTGGAAAGCTCATTGTGGCTGGAACAGGTTGAGCAAACAGCAAGGTGCTGACGGATCGCAGCGCGGCGTGATCCTGAGCCTGCTGTGCGAACACATGCTGTTACTGCACCCTGAGCAATTCGTCCTACTGAAAAACAAACAGGCCGGAATGCCCGCAGGCTGTCTGATCGAACGCCTCAATGCAGAAGCCTTGCTTGCTACGGTGAAATCAGTGGTTGAATCGGAAGATCCAGATACCGAGCTTAAGGCTCTGGCCTTAGCCTTAGAGCATACTTTGCCCAAGCGGGAGTCGAGCAGGCATATGGCTGGTAGAGACCTGGGAGAACAAAAGGCAACTGACTCACTCAAAGCACACGCCCGGAAGTTTAAACTTTTAGATGCAGCTTAGAATCGAGATAAATACGTTACTTGTTTAGGTAAAACTGCAGCATCGAGTAACAGCACAGTGAAATAAAAAATAGCTGTACATATTTTTTTGTAATTAAAAGTGGTCTGCTGCACTGATTTTTATTCGCAACAGCAGGGAATGTCATAGTATTAGGTTTATTGACCAGGATTGCCTGATATTGCCTGCCATGCTGGATATGCACTCCATGGGGGCAATGGTTAAGAAGTACGGAGCAGGGAGGCTCAGAAATGAAACAGCATCATTACCTGTTAGAAGACCTCAGATCGGCAGAAAATGCCGTGATCACACTGGAAAATGCGGGTGTGCAACCCAAGCAGATCCATGTCTTTCACCATGACCATCTTGCCATGCAAAAGCGTCACCTGAATGATGCCAGCTTTATCAGTGAGCTGGATATTTTGCATGCAGGTGAGCGCGGTTTGCTGGTGGGTTTGTTTGCTGCCGGTTTGGTGGCATTTGTTGTCTGGGAGCTACTGGCCGGGCACGAAGTGGTCGCAATGATCAGTGTTTTTGCCGGTTTGGTGGCGATGGGTTTTTGTACCTGGCTGGGTGGCATGATTGGGGCCAGTAGCGATAACTATCGCATCCAGCCGTATCATGATCACATCCAGTCTGGCGGCAGCGTCATCATTGTTGATGTTGATCCGGGCAAAGAGCTGTTTGTTCTGGATACCATGCAAACCATGCATCCAGAGGCGATGCACAAGGGACTGAGCTCTTCCATTGATAATCCCATGGCGGGTGATTTCTTCCTGCGCAAGCACGCTGAATGGTAAGAAGCTGTTCACGACCTTATTGAGGGCTGCAAATGTCGATTAATTGCCCCTGTTTTTTGATCTCATTCGTTGCGTAGCACCACTACGCGCCTCATGAGATCAAAAAACAGCAACAATTTCTCACCATTTTCGCTTTCCTCAAAAGATCATGAGCAGCTTCTAATAAGCCGCTACAATAGCACCGGGTAATCGAGGAGGTTTGCCTGATGCTTGTCGTTGTTGCCCGTTATTCATTCGCCTACGAAGCCTGGCTGGCCAGAGGGTTGCTGCAAGGTCATGGCATTCCTGCTTTTATATTCGATGAGCATCTGGTCACTATGAACTGGCTGTATTCGGATGCTATTGGTGGCGTCTGTCTGCTGGTGCCTGAGTCTTTTCTGGTCAGAGCGCAGGCACTCTTGTCGCAGGATTGCACCATTGATTGCACCATTGATTGCATCCTTGATTGCAACGAGGAGCGTTATCGCTGTCATCGTTGTGGCAGTGATAATACCGAAATGCAGCTTTCGGGTAAGCGCTGGGCTTTCGTTCTCTTTTTGGTGGTTCAGTTTCCATTATTTCCCGTCAGGGAGTATTACCACTTTCTGAATTGTGGCTGTCAGAGTCGGCGGGTATCAAGAATGCCCGGATGTTACCCTGTTCCTCCCCCTGTCTGATGTTTGCATTGAGTTGCAGGCGATGAACGTATTTGGGTTTTAATGTTGCACAAAATGCAGTCAAAGCTTCGCGTAGCTGCTGATCAGGCTGCGCTGAAGGTGGGTGAAGATGCTATTCTGATTCGGGTTAATTGTTGAGTGGTATCGGTAATGAACATCTCAGGGTCGGTACTACGTACGTGAACATTTTCTAACATGCGAAAGATTGACGATGATGCCTGCAGAGGACTGATTTTATTGAATGTTCGAAGCGTTTGAATGTGCTGTCACGCCATTCGGAAAGTACTTTCTGTTCAATTTTGATCCTCTCAGTATAATGCGCAGCCAGTTCTGCCCTCCTTCAAGGTGTTTTTTCCCCATGCAAGTTCTGATGAGTCTGGTCGGTATGGTAGCGATACTCGGTATTGCTTATCTACTTTCCGATAACCGTAAAGCTATTAACCTTCGTACCGTTGGTGGTGCCTTTGCCCTACAAGCACTTATGGGTGCCTTTGTTCTTTATATTCCATTTGGTCAGGATGTTCTGTCCGGCATGACGAACGGAGTTCAGGCTGTACTGAACTATGCCAGCGATGGTATTGGTTTTGTGTTTGGTGATCTGGCGAATTTCAAAGTCGGCTTTATTTTTGCCATCCATGTTCTGCCGGTGATTATTTTTGTAGCGGCTCTGGTTGCGGTTCTTTACCACCTGGGCGTTATGCAAAAGGTGATTGGTGTCATCGGTGGTGGTCTGCAGAAACTACTGGGCACCAGTCGTACAGAATCCCTGTCGGCAGCGGGTAATATTTTTGTTGGTCAGACGGAAGCACCGCTGTTGGTTCGTCCATACATTGCCAAAATGACACAATCTGAACTGTTTGCCGTGATGGTGGGTGGTTTGGCATCGGTTGCCGGTGCGGTGATGGCGGGTATTGCCAGCATGGGTGTTGATCTGCAGTACCTGATTGCAGCGAGTTTTATGGCCGCACCGGGTGGTTTGTTGATGGCAAAAATGATCAAGCCTGAAACCGAAGTGCCGGATGACTCTGCAGAAGCATTGGAAGATACTGACGAAGAGAAACCTGCGAATCTGTTTGATGCTGCAGCGGGCGGTGCCGCTTCCGGCATGAAGTTGGCGGCGGTCATTGGTGCGATGCTGCTGGCGTTCATTTCCCTGATCGCTATGACCAATGGCATTATGGGCTGGATTGGTGGCTATATTGGTCAGCCGGATCTGACCGTTGAAATGATTCTGGGCTACCTCTTCTCACCACTGGCCTTTATTATCGGTGTGCCATGGTCTGAAGCCCTGAGTGCCGGTTCTTTCCTGGGTCAGAAGATCGTTCTGAATGAGTTCGTTGCTTTCTCTAACTTTGCGACCTACGTAGATCCTGAAGCAGCAATGGCTGCGGGTGTCCAGGTGTTCTCCGAACATACACAGGCGATCATGACCTTTGCTCTGTGCGGTTTTGCAAACCTGTCGTCTATTGCGATTTTGCTGGGTGGTCTGGGTTCCATGGCACCTAATCGTCGTGCCGATATTGCCCGTTTTGGTCTGAAAGCAGTAGCTGCCGGCACGCTGTCTAACCTGATGAGTGCGACTATTGCCGGTCTGTTTATTGCTTTGTAATCAGGCGTCGGTTCTGCACACAAAAAAGGGTCGCTTAATGCGGCCTTTTTTGTGTGGTGCGAATCAGTCCGTTTTGATGTGTTGATTCGGATCTGTAAAGAATGGCTCCTAGTCGGAAATGTTCTAAATAAAGCATCCTTTTTGTCGGTGATTTGTCTATTTTAGATAGCTAATAAGGAGCATAATTCTTCCTTCAAAAGATGTATCCAGCCAAAGATGTATCCAGCCAAAGATGTATCCAGCCGTTTATAACAAGGCTGGAATACGTGCAGTTGATAATAATTTTGCTTTCTTGACGTGCTTTTATTCGGTTTTTGAGTGGTTTAGTGAAGTCTTTTGGCGTGTACGTTTGATAGAAGCATATATTTCAGCATTTATCTTGCCAGGTTGGTTTCTTCCGGTTTTAGTTCACAAAGGACTGTTTGCACCTTTATTGCCTGTCATAAATGGCGAAGGGTGGGTATTCGTTTCAGGGTTTCCATGTGAAGGAGTTGTCGTGAAAACACTTCGTGTAATCGAGGCGTTGTGCCGTTTTGTCTTTTTGTTTGTTCTGTTCTGTCTACTGTCTTCTGTTACGAGGGTTGCGAAGGTTGCGAAGGCTCAGGATCAAGTGCTTCACCTTGAAACTGGCACTGCAAAAATCAGGATTAATATAGAACTGGTTGAAAATGAAGGGGATTGTTCTGCGTCTTCCGCTTTTTGTTTGTTGAGGATGATTCAGTCTTATCCAGCGGACTCACCGCCTCATGATCAGGACAGCGATTCTATTCCAATGCGTGGCATGGAAGATTGTTATGGGGGATCACCTGTCTGCGCGGAAGGAAGAGGCAGGTTGCTGGAAGATCGTAATGATGAAGAGGGTGCAGCAGCATGCCCGAATCCTCGCGGTTCTGATACAGTTTCATGGTTGGATGTCGGGGTGAGGCAAGGTGTCGCTGAAACTTGTCAGCCTTCGGCAGCAGAGGCTTGCCCTGGGTCTGGTATTCCAACAGGAAGAGAAAATACCATGGCCTGGCTTACAGATAGAACGCCAGAGGATGGCGAGCAGGTTTTCAGGATTCCGGCGAACCGTCTGGAAGCCTTTGTTCGTATATTGGTCAGCCTTATTAGTGGAGAATCTGGTCAAATATGTGGCCGGCGACCGTATTGTCGCTGTGGGAATTATGTGTTTGATTCCGAAGTGAACCGTGGCTGGACTAATGGGCGAATCGTTGTTCCGTCTTTATTGTTTTTAACTGCAGCGGGTTCCGGGGCAGCCTTTGGGTTGGGTGCTCCGGCTGTTGGAGCCGGTTGTCTCACCTCCGGGCTTGTGTGCTCTCCGTTCAGTACCTGGTTGTTCGGGTATACCCGCTTTAACCGCTTTCAGGTTGGCTTCGCATTCGGCTGGAATGATGTTCATGTCAGTTGGGCAGAAGTCACCCACTTGCAGAAGGTTGTTAGCATGCTGCAGTGTACGGGTGGGTATGATCTGGAGACGGCGTCCTTTAACAGGCTGACTAAGAGGCAAGCGCTGACATTTAATGTCAGGGTTCCCGATACAGTGGATGCCGATCAGTTGAAAGCCTGGCTTGACACTCAGAATCAACAGTTTGGTCGCCCTTTCGAAATCTGGATTTCTTCCGTTAAAGAGTTGAAATGTACAGACGATCAAACAACCAGGCTTCAGAATGTTGATTAACTTTATAAAGGGCAGCAGGTCGGTTGCTCCCTCTTCGCAGAAGCCCTGTATCAATGAGCAGGTCTCCCTGTAGAAAGCGGTTACGAATGGATCGCATGGGCGGAGCTTTGTCCAGCACGGCGGAAAATACGCTATGGATTTCAGACAGTGTAAACGTGTCAGGTAGTAGATAGACGGGCAGTGACGAATATTGAATTTTGCTTTTCAGGCGGTCAAAAGCCTGCTGTACCAACCGGCTATGATCGTAGGCAAGTGGTTTGCTCACGTCGTCTTTGCTGACGGGGAGCCAGCAGGCATCCGGATGAAGCCGCTCACTGTTGCTGCAGTCAATCAGGGCATAGTAGACCACACTCAGTGACCAGCCCCTGGAATCGCGCTGACTGTCGCCAAGGGTGGCCACCTGTTCCATATAACCCGGTTTTTTACTGGTCAGACGCTCAAGCTGGCGATAAGCCGTATCGTCCAGGCTCTGGTCATTAATCGGGTCAATTTTGCCGGCGGGCAACATCCATTGTTCATTGTTTGTCTTTGTCTGTATTCGTTGGGCAAGCAGGTGGAGTTTGCCGTTCAGTAATCGGAATGCAACAACATCGACTGAAATGAGCGCCGTATTCAGGCTCATATGAATTCCTTTGGTATCAACAGATTAACAGTCATTCGTCGGTATCTTATACCAATTCAGGTTTAGAAAGTGGAATTGGTATTACCTGAACCAGCCTGAGAGTTGTTGGCTTGACAGGATAGTGAACCTAATTCACTATGTTAGTGAACTCTATTCATTTTGTCACCCTGAGGTTGTTCATGGTTGAAATTGACGCTTCTGACATCATTGCTGCCTTCGATGTGGATGCCCAGAATTGTTTCACTCCGCTTTGTCCCGGTGAATTGCCGGTTCCGGAAGGGCACTCCATTGTTGGTGCTTTGAATGCGCAAGCTGAGCTGGCGCACTGGAGAGTCGGTTCAAAGGACGCGCATCCGGAGTCTGCTATCTGGGTAGCCAGTGAGCACTGCCCCCAGCTGACGCCCATCAAAGGGCAGGCCAATTCCGATATGTACTGGAATCTTCACGCTGTTCCCGGGACTCGTGGGTTTGAACTGCTTGAAGGCTTGCCGGCAGTGATGGACTACGACTTCTTTGTCTGGAAAGGCGTTGAACCTGATCTGCACCCGTATGGTGCCTGCTATCACGATCTGGCCGATACTCGTAGCACGGGTGTGATTGAATTTCTGCGAGACCGTCATACTGACACCGTGCTGGTGGGTGGGCTGGCGCTGGATTTTTGTGTGAAAGTGACGGTGTTGCAGTTGCTGAATGCGGGCTTCAGGGTGATTGTTAATTTGTCTGCAACACGAAGCCTTACTGAAGAGACTGAGCGTCAGGCGATGGCGGCTATGCGTGATGCTGGGGCTGAGTTTATTAACAGTCTGGATGAGCTGGTTTTCAGTTCAGATCCAGCAAAGGAAGCCTGAAACCGATGAATGATTACACTGCCGGTGCTGTCTGGCCATTGACGTCTAAAGCGCCAATAGTGACCCGCGCAATGGCAGCCGATCCGATCATTAACTCTCTGCTGGATACTGACCTTTATAAGTACACTATGCAGCAGGTGATGTTCAGTTGTTACCCTGATGCAATGGGAAAAATGAGCTTCCGCTGTCGTTCAGGTCAGTTGAATCTGGAGCTGGATGAACTGCGTGCTCAGATTGATGCGTTGGGCGATCTCTCTCTTTCAGAAGATGAATTAACCTGGTTGGGTAGTCTGTCTTTTATCACCCCCGAATTTGTCAGCTGGTTGCGTACTTTTCGCCTGAATCCTGCAGCGGTTCATCTTGCAGAGTCCGATGGGCATCTGGATATCACTGTGACAGGTAAATGGGCGGAAATTACCCACTTTGAGATTTTTATACTGGCGATCGTCAGTGAGCTGCATTGTCGGCGAGCGTTTCAAGGGCAGCCGGAGCGTGCCGGAGAGCTCAGGCTGCACACGAAAATTCAGCAATTGAAGGCAGGGCTGGGCTCAGGGGATGGATTTAATCTGGTGGATTTTGGCACCCGTCGTCGTTTTTCGCGGCAGTGGCAGGAGTATGTGGTCCGAACGTTACAAAGAGAGCTTCCTTCGACATTTGCCGGTACCAGCAATCTTCACCTTGCCCGAACGCTTGGGCTGAAACCGGTGGGTACCATGGCGCATGAATGGTTGCAGGCGCATCAGGCATTAGGTGAAACCCTGTCGGATTTTCAGCGCGATGCACTGCTTACCTGGCTGGGTTACTACGAGGGGCAGCTGGGTGTTGCGCTGACCGACACTATTAGTATGAAAGCTTTTCTGCAGGACTTTGACCGGGAGTTGGCGATGGCCTATGTCGGTATCCGTCATGATTCGGGTGACCCGGTTGACTGGGGCGAGCAGGCTCTGTCTCATTATGCCAGTCTGGGTATTGATGCCCGTGACAAGCAGTTTGTGTTCAGTGACAAGCTGGATTTTGATACTGCCCTGATGCTTTACCGGCACTTTTCCGGTCGGGTCAAGGTCAGCTTTGGTATCGGTACCTACCTGACCAACGATATGGGAGAGGCGGCACCCAATATTGTGCTTAAGCTGGTCGAGCTCAATGGCCAGCCTGTTGCCAAGCTATCGGACAGCCCCGGCAAAATCATGTGTGAAGATGACGAGTACATAGCCAGACTGCGAGCTTCCTTTCGCAAGAAGGCTTCATGAGGCTGTGGTGAGAGCTGCTTCAGTAATAATCAATGTCGCTAAAGGCTCGGCGGCTAATGCCGCCAAGGTCGCTTCAGTAAACCCATTTTGTGAAACTTGACAGCAAGCACGGATGCAAGAATCACAATTGCCCCACCTTGAAGCAAGAGAGCACATGTAAAGGTGGTTTCATTGTACTGTTTGTTTTTTTGCACCAAGTTATCTTTTTGCAGTTGATGAAGATCTTTTTTTAATGTGTCCCTTTCATTTATTAAAGACGAGTAATCATTCTTTAGTTTGTTGGTATCTTCTTTCAATGAAATATATTTCAGGCTGATTTCTTTGTATTTTTGTGCTGAATCCGGTTTCCATGGCTGAGATAAAGATATTATAAAATCTGGTTTGGGCAGATGCTTTGTGGAATCTCTGGCTGAGTCAGATACTATAATTCCCCAAGTATTGAAATGGTCTTCAAGATTGTGTCCGACTACCTCAGATGCTGTTCTAAAGAAAATATCAATGGCTTCTTGAGGTTCATAATATAGACGATAACCCTCCTTTCCTAAAAAAGCAGCTCTCTCTTTTCTATTTACCTCAGGAAAGAGTTTCCAGCCGACTTCAGGAAATGAATAAACAATCTGTAATAAAAAAATCAATTTTTCATAATGCACCCTAACTATATCAGTATAATGTGGATAGAGATTTCTGTCTTTATTTTTAATTCTTTGAATCATGGTTTCAAATAATTCCATTTCTTCAACTTTTGAACGTTTTTGTAGTGCCAGTTGAGCATGAAGAGTGTAAGTATTAACACTGGTTTCTGTGCCAAAAGCCCTGTGCCAACCAATGCCTTGATATGAATGCCCCAGTTCATGGGCAATTCCCCAGAAGTCCATCTTGTTTTCATCTGTCAGATGCCAGCCTGGCATCACGGGTATTAGTGAACCACCGTGTCCGTAACCGGTTGTTATTTGTGTGTCCTGCACGAATATATGTTTTGGGTGTTTTTTTGCCTGAGTAATGTCATCGGGTTCCATGCCCCATAATAATTCATGATGTTCAACAATCTGGTCATAAATATTCATTAGGGATGTGAAGTTTTTAACTGTCTTTAGCTCATCTGTAGGAACGATGAGGGACGTTCTTTCACCTTGAAGTACAGCCCAGGGAGCCAGTAAGTGAGTATTATTTTTAATTGCTTCGCTGGAATATAATGGGTTGTTTACTATAAACATAGGTGCGTCTACTGCATTGGATACCTCTATATCCACCACTTCAGAAGAAGAGTCCCAAGATGCAAATGCAATAGTGCCACCATAAGGGGGGCGAATTCTGTTTATACCATTTCTTAGGCGATACAGAACACTTAATCGAGGCGGTCTATTAAAAAAGCCAGAACTTTTCACATTGGGGGAATCAGACGTCAGCACATCGGTATGTAGGTTGATTAAAACATATATAGGTTCGGGGTCGAGGATGGTTCGGCTGGAAACATTAATAATGATTTCTTCAGAGGGGCGTGCATATTTGTCGGTAATTAAAAGGTTATATGGAGGTTCTTCCCAGTAAGTAAAAACATTGTTGATAACCTGTCTTCGCTCGATATTCAAATCAAACAAAAAATGGCTGCTCTTTTTATTAGGTAAAATATCCGTAGTGCCAACTTCCTTAGTGGGTGAGGGAACTGTTAATCTTTCGGGGAGGTACTGGATAAGATTAAAACGTAATAATTCATTAGTAATTGTTTTAGTGTCATCAATGCTGTGTGGATAAGAAATAGCAAATTTATTAAGCAGGCTGGGTAAGTAGTGGGCAATGTAGATTGATGAAATAAAATGTACACGGCTTGCATATTCACGCATTGCGTGCGTTTGTACTTGCCCTGTATCGCTAATGCCCATCATCGTGCTCAGACTCTCATCATAGATGTAACCATTATAAAGGTTTATCTGATTAGTAATATTCTGTATTTTACTCACCCTATAGTGATTTTTATTATCCAATGTCAGACCGTATCCGGGTTTTGATTTTGGATAAAGCATACTGCTTTTTGAAAAACACCATTTTTGATAGTTTGCACCTGTACAGGTTTCAAAATAAACCTGCCCCTGATCGTGAGACAAGCAGAAAAACAGTGATGCTTCTGCCGCCAGCATGAAGTCGGAGCAGTTTTTCGGTTCTTCCCTTTCTGGTTCGAGTATACTAAGAATAACCCGTTGTTCACTCCAGTGGGCTTTTTGTAAGCGAAAGGTTTGTTGGTAAAGAGGGTGTACTCTGGAAGTCTGACGTTTGTAAGAACGTGTTGAAACCGTTAATCCAGATGACTCAGGCTTGTTGGTAGAACTCTTGTTCTCAACGAAAAAATTATGCCGGCTCAGGCTGCTTAAACCATATGCATTTCTGATCGTATTGATATCAATGTTCAGGATTTGATTAATATAAGTGTCAGCAAAAGATCCATAACCCTCCCCGGCGTGTTTGAACAAGAGCTCCTGATATTGCTGGAGTTTGTTGGCTGGCGTGACGAAAAACAGTATTACTTTGGTGTGACAGTATAAAGGCATTGAAAATACCTGATCTATAGAGGAATCCTGATCTCCAGCTTTGCTTGCGATAGTATTTTTCAGTGCAAAAAGAAGGTCTTTTGCAAATTGCTTGCGGTCGCTCTCAGGGAAGTTTTCAGTCTTGATCGGGTTGCAGGCCATAAAGTCTGTGATGAAGTTCGTCAGGAAGTCGAGCGTTTCTGGGCTGTTTAGACTTCTATCTGTCATTAGATAAGTATTTTTTTTCGGGGATAGCTCGTGCACGCCCGATTCCCAGCGGTTCAATTCGTCAGAGGCGGTCATTTTTGTATTTACAGCTATTAGTAGAAGGATATTGAGCGTTACTGTTATGAAACGGTTGCTTGGCATGAGTGTGCTCGCTGGAGTTTTATGAAGCAGGGCTTACGCATCAAATTTGAACGACTGTACTTAATAATTGCCCAGGTTTTTCCTCCTAAATTAATCAGTTGAGCTTTTGCGAATTGGCTAAACCCTATGCGACAGTATGATTATATCAGATTTCAGTATTAACCCATTGGGTGAATGGGCTAAAACGCTAAACATTTACTGCCGCAAGGCTGTTAGCGGATATTCAGGTTTCAACTGATTAATTTAGGTTCATCATTCCAGCCAGCAGCCAGACGTTTCAGCATGATACTTCCTTTGGTTGTAGTGTCTTGCGTGTGAATATTGAGACAGAGCCTATTAAGAATTGATAGATTCTCTATGGCATTGCTGTTAGTCGTCTTGTTCTGGTCTTCATGAAAACTCACATCAAGCCGCCAGTGCAACTTGCTTTCGACCTCCCAGTGCTTGCGTGCAATATCCAATAGTTCTGCGGCGCTTTGTTGCTGGCTCATGATGTAGTAATGCACTTCCGTTGTAACTATGTTGTCTATTTGGCGATCTCGCTGAATCATTCCGATTTGCTGTAGACCTTGCCATTTCTTAGCTTCAGGTATATCTGGCAGGTCTTCTATTACCCAAACCATGCGCAGCTCTTTCCGTCCATGTCCGGTTTCCCGAGTTTCTGCATAATGGAAGCTGGAGGAAGATTTTGGATTGCTCTCCCAAAATTTATCAGCAACTGCCGAGATTTGTTTGTGCAGATTGGGTTGATTTCTCTTGACTGGCAGCAAGTAATTCCCACCCTGATTTACACAGGCTTTTACAATTACCTTTTGGCAGTTGAGGGCATCGGATGTAATCAGGCACCCTTTCAGACAAATTGATTTCAATAACTCGGGAACAGCTGTAATTTCGTTAGACTTCCCATCCACTTTACGTTGGCAAAGAACGATTCCAGATCGCACACTCCAGGCACTGACCAAATGGATAGCCTTTTTTGATCTGCTCCTTGAGCCACGCAGGCACTTGCCATCAATGGGAATAATATCCAGCCCGTCACCGGTAAACTGCCTCAACGTATCTGAAATCCAGCGTGTAAAGCACCCTTTAAATACCTCCGGGTTTAGCAAACAGAAAGTTCGATAAAACGTGTCGTGAGAGGGAATGCCATGAGGAAGCTCAAGGAATGTTGATAACCAAGCCTGCTTTCGGCGACCGAACTCAGCCATGCCCTTCCAAGTCTCAACGCCACAGAATACAGCGCATATGGCTATGACAAGAATATCGATAAAATTGTGCCAGCACATAGCCTCGCAACGAGGATCAGGGATGGTATTGATGTATTTGACCAGGGTATTGTTTTGACAGGATTTCATAGCAGCGTACTCGGAAAGACTACGCTATGTATGGTTGAAATGAGGCATTTATGCCAGTCGATGATTTATTAGAACATTTGTTCCTAATTGATGCGTAAGCCCTGCTGTAAAAGTTTACTTCGGACAAACTATAAACCTTTCGTAGATTAGCGCTTGTCATAAATAGTTATAACTTTTGGTTGACGGGGCAGGCTAAATATGGAGAATACGCAGCATCAAGACGACGGGGCGATTCGCTGAAGCGGCAAACCGAACCGGACTTGTTTTATGGTGGACCCTGTCGGTCCCCCCGCAATGATCAGCTGTCAACCCCGCCAGGCCCGGAAGGGAGCAACGGTAGCAGTGACATCATGTGCCGGGGTGTGGCTGGCAGGGTTTGCCTCCAATCTCGATTTGATCCCTTCTCTGCCTTCGGCTTACTCATACGTTAGAATGTTTGTCTTATAAGTGTTGTTGCTGATTCCTTAATGGTGCCTGTTTCTGGCGATGAAGCCTGCTGAATGCCTGATCCTGTATGCTCGTAAGTACTCAGCCATACGAAATCGAATATTTCTGGCTTATTGGACAGGTGCTTATGCAAGGCGCAACGACGGGAGCATAGCAAGCTATGTGACCAGAGTTGCAACGCAGTCATAGTGCTTGAACAATGAGTCAGAAAATATGATTTCGTATGGTTGAGTACTTATAGTGCATTCTTGTAGCATCTTCGTTAGCATAGGTTTCACACATTTCTATTACTGGGTATTGACGCTTTTCAATGAGCTATCAGGTTCTTGCTCGCAAGTGGCGACCTCGTTCTTTCAAAGAGCTGGTGGGGCAGACGCATGTTCTGCAGGCTCTGGTGAATGCACTGGACCAGGATCGTCTGCACCACGCCTATCTGTTTACCGGTACCCGAGGGGTAGGTAAAACCACCATTGCCCGGATTCTGGCAAAGTGTCTCAACTGTGAAGAGGGTGTCAGCTCTACGCCATGTGGGCAGTGTGCCGCCTGTCATGAAATTGATGACGGCCGTTTTGTTGATCTTATTGAAGTCGATGCGGCTTCCCGTACCAAGGTGGAGGACACCCGAGAGCTGCTCGATAATGTTCAGTATGCCCCGACCCGTGGACGCTACAAAGTCTATCTGATTGACGAAGTGCATATGCTGTCTGCGCACAGTTTTAATGCCCTTTTGAAAACGCTGGAAGAACCACCTCCCCATGTTAAATTTCTGCTGGCAACGACAGACCCGCAGAAATTACCTATTACTATTTTGTCACGCTGTCTGCAGTTCGGCTTGAAGAATATGACGCCCGAACGCATTGTCGGTCATCTTGAAAATGTACTGGGCAGTGAGCATATACCCTATGAAACCTCTGCGTTGTGGCAGTTGGCGCGGGCTGCTGATGGCAGTATGCGCGACTCGCTCAGTCTGACCGATCAGGCCATCGCCTTTGGTAATGGTCGGGTGTCCGAAGCTGAAGTCAGCTCCATGCTTGGTACGATTGATCAGGGTCAGGTGATGAAAATGGTGCGGGCCCTGTCTACTGCTGACGCTGGCAGTATTCTGAAGGCCGTGGCTGAACTGTCAGAGCATTCACCGGACTATATGGCTGTACTGAATGATATGTTGTCGGTGCTGCATCGCATCGCCATTGCTCAGGCCGTGCCTGATGCGGTGGATAACAGTCAGGGTGACCGTGAGCAAGTGCTGCAGCTGGCAGGAGGCATGCGTGCCGAAGATGTTCAGCTGTATTATCAGATCGGTCTGGTGGGCAAGCGTGATCTGCCTCTGGCGCCTGAGCCCAGAAGCGGCTTTGAAATGGCATTGTTGCGAATGCTGGCTTTCAGGCCGGAGCCTGTTCGAATTGAAGCTGCTATGTCTGGGTCTGGTGGTTCCGGCGTTGATGCTTCGGCAGTGATGGCAGAGCAGACGGAAGCTGCAGAACCTGAACCTGAGCCTCTTGTTAATGAGGCTGAGAGTGCTGCTGTTGATGTCGTTGAGTCTTATGAAGCGCTTACGGCTGAAGTCGAAGGTCCGATCCAGCCGCCAGAGTCTGTGCAGCAGGCTCAGTCACCAGCAGTCAATCCTTTGCCGGATGACTTTTCACCGTCACCGGCTCCGGAGTCCGAACCGATTGGTAGTGCGAATGCGTTGCCTTTGTCGTCTGAAACGGTTCCTGTGGTTGAGGCTCAGCTTGAGCCTGTAGCATCCTCGTTAGTTAATGTAGAGATTGAGCCTGAGCCTGAGCCTGAGCCTGAGGTTGAACCTCTGCAAGATGAGTCGCCGTTTGTGTATGAACAGGCGGGAGATCCGGGCTTTCAGGCTGAGTACGTACCTGCAGGTGCAGTCGATGTTGAGCCGGCAGATCGTGAAGACGACGATGTTCCTCCACCGCTTTCGACGTATGAAAGCTATGCCGCCAGTATGGATTTGCAGAATCTGCCTGTACCAGGGTCAACCGTGACTGTTCCGGTGGCTGACGAATCGCCGGTATTGCCTGATCCGTCCGAACGGGTCTGCCTGACAGATCTGGATGCCCGCAGCTGGATTCCTGTTTATCGTAGTTTGCCCCTGGGCGGGGTGACGCGAACCATTGGCTCTCATTGTGAATACGTTGCCCACAGTAGTGGTCGCATAAATTTGCGTCTTGATGAGCAGCGAAGCACGCTATACAACGATACCCATCGGGAGCGTATTGAAGCGGCTTTGTCTGAGTACTTTCAGCAGCCGGTGCGTCTGCAGGTTGAGGTGGGCGTGGTGCAGACAGAAACGCCAGCGGCCTGGCGTGAGCGCAAAATTGCCGAACGATTACAGCAGGCTCGCGACAGTATTTACAGTGACGCAAACGTACAGTCACTGGTTGATCAATTCACTGCTGTTGTTCTGGACGACAGCATTCAGCCCGTCGGTAATGTCATTAAGTAGCTTCTGGCTACTGTCGCGGGCTTTAATTAAACGAACCTGGATAAGGAGTTAATATGTTCAAGGGTGGTATGGGCAATCTGATGAAGCAGGCCCAGAAAATGCAGGAAGATATGCAGCGGGTTCAGGAAGAACTGGCCAATGCCGAAGTGGTGGGTGAATCCGGCGCTGGTATGGTCAAGGTCACCATGACCGGACGTCACGACGTCAAGCGCGTTGAAATTGATCCGGGTCTGATGGAAGAAGATAAGGAAATGCTGGAAGACCTGCTGGCTGCGGCAGTAAACGACGCAGTTCGTAAGGTTGAGAGCAACAACAAGGAAAAAATGTCCGGCATCACAGCGGGTATGAATTTGCCTGACGGCTTTAAAATGCCGTTTTAACCGAGAGGCAGGTCATCTATGTTTAGCCCTTTGATCAAGGAATTGATGGAGAGCCTGCGTTGTCTGCCCGGGGTGGGGCCGCGTTCATCCCAGCGGATGGCGCTGCACCTGCTTGAACGTGATCGCGAAGGAGCGCTGCGGCTGGCAAAAGCTCTGGGTGAAGCGGCTGAAGGCGTTGGGCGTTGTCGTGATTGTCGCACCCTGTGTGAAGATGATCGCTGTGATATTTGCGCTCATGCCGGACGTGATCAGACAATGCTTTGTGTGGTTGAGAACCCTTCCGACGTTATGGCATTTGAGCAGGCGGGCGGATACCGTGGTCGTTATTTTGTTCTGATGGGGCATCTGTCGCCCATTGATGGCATCGGGCCGGATGATATTGGTATTACAGAGCTTCTGCAGCTGGTCACAAAAAATCAGGTGTCTGAAGTGATTCTTGCTACGAACCCTACGGTTGAGGGTGAGGCAACGGCCCATTATATTGCCGAAGAGCTGAAGCGTAGAGATGTGGAAGCAACCCGCATTGCTCACGGTGTGCCATTAGGTGGTGAGCTGGAGTACGTTGATGGTGGTACTCTGGCTCATGCGCTGGCCGGGCGTCGTAAGCTGGTGACCTGAACGGGCTATCAATGTTGGTGGCGCTCCTTTCATTTTAATGTCGGGAGGTCGCCACATTCCCTTTACGGAATCTGAGTAGAAAACTATTCACACGGCTTCTGTTGTCCTTAAATCAAGTTTCAAGCTATTGTTCTGACTCAGTCATCGTGCTGGTTATATGAGCCAGAAGCTTATGCTCATCACTTAGGATTTGTCTGAAAATAAGTTCCGTATTTCACTATCGCTTACCTCAAGCCATTACTGGCTGATGATTGCAGTAAATCGGGAAGTTATTTTTAGACGATTCCTTAGTAGTATGACTCTCCGCTTCTCAGCCCAGATTGATATCCACAACAATCTGTCGGTTGTCGGGTATCTCGTTGTAGGAGAGCACTGCCAGCTCGGGTGAACACAGTCGTGCAAATCGTGCCAGTAATGGACGCAGTTGCGGAGCAACCAGCAGGATTGGGGTTTTTCCTGTGTTTTGCATGGTCTGGGTTACATCCGGCATGTGTTTCTGAAGCTGCTCGGTGACATTAGGTTCCAGCGGGATAGCATCGGGTGCAAATTGACCGCCGCCCTGTTGCTGTGTCTTCTGAAAGGCCTGCAGTAATAGTTGTTCCAGTGGCTGAGCCAGTGTGGCTACCGGAATCAGGCTCTCCATACCGACCAGATTGTCAAGTATCGTTCGGCGCAGGGCAATACGAACTTCCTGTGCCAGAGCGATGGGGTGAGTGTGGCGATTACTGGCATCGAGGAGTGTGCCACCAATGGTGCGAACATCGGTCAGCGGAATGTTGTCCTGTAACAGGTGCTGAAATACCTGTTGTATCGTATTGACGCTAAGCTTCGACGGGGTAAGTTCGTCGCAGAGTTTGGGGGCGATTTTCTTCAGGTTATCAATCAGCTGTTGTGTTTCTTCATAGCCCAGCAGTTCATGGGAATGGTCTTCCATGATTTTGCTGATGTGTGTGGCAATAACGGTTGAAGGGTCTACCACGGTATAGCCCAGTGCCAGGGCATTGTCCCGCTGATCTTCATCAATCCATACTGCTGGCAGTCCATAAGCGGGGTCAGTGGTTTTGCTGCCTTCAATCTCTCCGTAAACCTCACCGGGGTTCAGTGCCAACAGCTTGTTGACATGAATAGTGGCTTCTGAAATACCCACCCCTTTCAGGTTGATTCGGTAATCGGTTGCCTGCAGCTGCAGGTTGTCGCGAACGTGAACGGAAGGAATCAGGAAACCGGTAATGGCTGACAGGTTTTTACGGATACCTTTGATTCGATCCAGCAGTTCGCCGCCGCGTTTTTCGTCAACAAGCCCAACCAGTCGATAGCCCAGTTCCAGACTCAGGGTATGGACAACAGGTACATCATCCCAGCTGAGTTCACGCTTTTCCGGTTGTTGCGGGTTGATGTTTTCCTTCAGGTCGTTAGTGACTTTTTCAACAACTTCTGTCGTTTTCTTACTGCGTGACATCATCCATGCTGCAAATGCCGCAACGGAGCCAAGACTCAGAAAGGCGAAGTGAGGCATGCCGGGCACGATGCCCATAATAATCAGTACGCCGGCAGCGACAGCAAGAGCTTTGTTGGTACCAAACATCTGTCGGGTAAGTTGGGCACCCATATCTTCAGAGTCGCTGACACGGGTGACCATGATGGCTGCAGTGGTAGAGAGCAACAATGATGGAATCTGGGCCACCAGACCGTCACCAATGGTCAGTAGTGCATAGGTCTGGAACGCCAGACCGAACGAAAGGTCGTGCTGCAAGACACCAATGGCAATACCGCCGATAATGTTTATGAACAGAATCAGGAGGCCGGCAATGGCATCACCGCGGACAAATTTACTGGCACCGTCCATCGAACCATAGAAATCCGCTTCCTGTCGTACTTCTTCACGACGGGTTCTGGCTTCATCCTGAGTGATCAGGCCGCTGTTGAGGTCGGCGTCGATGGCCATCTGTTTGCCGGGCATGGCATCCAGAGTAAATCGGGCGGTCACTTCCGAGATGCGACCACCACCTTTGGTGACCACCACAAAGTTGATAATCATCAATATGGTGAACACTACCAGACCCACCACATAGTCGCCGCCTATCACTACATTACCAAAGGCTTCAATCACTTTACCGGCAGCGGCTCCGCCATTGTGGCCGTTCAGTAGTACGATACGGGTTGAGGCGACGTTCAGAGCCAGTCGCATCAGGGTGGCAATCAGTAGTATGGTGGGAAACACCCTGAAATCCAGAGGTCTTAAGGTGTAAACGGCCACCATCAGTACCACCAGTGCCAATGCAATGTTAAACGTAAACAGGGCATCCAGCAGTAGTGGTGGAATCTGCAGGGTGACCATCGCCAGCAGTGCCAGCAAGAGCAGAGGAGCCCCCATATGGTTGCCGGAGGGCAATAGTTTCTTTGCGGATAGGGTGTTCATAGAGACTCCGTAATCAGCTCCTTTCGTGGGTGGGTTTGCGTTTGCCGTTTGCCTGATAAGAATCGGGTATGTCCAGGCTTGCCATGACCGGTGCGGAAGCCGCAGCGCCCTGACGGAATTGTCTTAACTGGTGGACATAAGCAAGTACCTGGGCAACAGCCAGATAAAGATCGTCAGGTATCTCCTGATCAATCTGGGTTGAGTAATAGATTGCGCGGGTCAGCAGCGGTACTTCAACCAGTTGTACTTCGTGGTGTTTCGCCACTTCACGCATTTTCAAGGCGATTTCGTCTACACCTTTTGCCAGCACGAACGGTGCGCTGGCACGTCCCTGGTCGTATTTGAGGGCTACCGAATAGTGCGTCGGGTTGACAATAATGACATCAGCTTCCGGAATTTTCTGCATCATCCGCTGGTTTGCCATTTCACGCTGTAACTGTCGTACTTTCTGTTTGATCTCCGGTCGCCCTTCGATGTCTTTGTGCTCGTCCTTGACTTCCTGTTTGGTCATTTTCAGACGTTGATTGTGGTCGTAGAGCTGAAAGGGTGCATCAATGGCGCTGATCGCTACGACACACAATGCATAGGCAAATAAAGCGTTGGCAAGGGTGGTGAGTCCGACTTCGACGGCGGCATAAAACGACAGCCTAGACAGGTTCAGTAGCTGAGGATAGTTATGCCACAGCAACCAGATCAGGCAGCCGATAATCAACAGAATTTTAAGAACCGATTTCACCAGTTCGACAATGCCGCGTTTGGAGAAGACTTTTTTGATCCACTGTGTCGGACTCAGGCGACTGAGTTTGGGCATAAGAGAATCGCCGTTAAACAGCACGCCACCGAGGATGATTTGCCCCAATGCGCCAGCCAGAGCGATGATGCCCAATGTCAAAGCAACAATAGGAGCGACATTGGTTAATGCAAACTGCAGCTGTCGTGCCATTGTACTGCTGTCAAAAATCGCTGCACGATCCAGGGCAAAGCTGCTGTACAGTACGGTACCGATCTGGTTGCCCACCGGGGCCGCCATAAAACGCAGAATAAGGCTGGATACCAGAAATATCAGGGCTGTACTCAGTTCCCGGGACCGGGGAACCTGGCCTTTTTCCCGGCTCTTTTGTAATCGTCGGGGGGTGGGGTCTTCGGTTTTTTCCTGATCAGTTTCGCTCATCGCATCTGCATATAGCTGCGCAGTGCAGCCAGAGCCAGTTCGGTCATGTCGGTGAAGACGGCCGGAATGTTAATAAAAACCAGGAACAGGGTGATCATCCCGAACATCATGGTCATGGGGAAGCCCAGTGCAAAGATATTCAGTTGGGAAGCCGCCCGGCTCATGACGCCAAAGCAGAGGTTCACCAGAAGCATGCTGAAGATGGAGGGAATAGCCATCAGGAATGCGCCGCTGAACAGCCAGCTGCCCATCAGGGTGAGATCAAGAAAATCATTGGCAAAAAGCCCTCCGCCAATCGGCAGGGTGTGAAAGCTTTCCAGCAGAACGGTAAACAGTACCAGATGACCATCCATTGCCAGAAACAACAGAAAGGTCAGTGTCTGCAGCCAGGTGCCCAGTAATGGGGTGGAACCACTGGATGGATCGTTCATAACTGCCATGGCAAGACCCATTTGCATGGACATCATCTGACCTGCCAGCGTAAACACGGTAAACAGCAGTTTGATGATGAAGGCAAAGCTTAAGCCGATGACTATCTGCTCCACAGTGATCATCATGCCAGCAGGCGACAGTGGGTCCACCTGTGGCAGGCTGTGCAGTTGTGGGGCGATCAGGAAAGCCAGAGCACCCGCCAGTGCCAGACGACTGTGGCGAGGTACGCCTTTACCGCCAAAGATAGGCAAAAGCCAGAGCGCGCTGACGATCCGGAACATGGGCCATAGCAGCTGGCCGATCCAGCTGGTGAGTTCTGCACTGCTCAGCACGGGTTACCCAATGTTGACTGGTATGTTGAAAATAATGGACGTAGCCAGTTCCATAATCTGCTGTAACAGCCAGGGGCCGGCAAATACGATAGTTAGCAGCGTGGTGAGCAGTCTTGGCAGGAAGCTCAGTGTTTGCTCGTTAATCTGTGTGGCAGCCTGAAATACGGCGACCAGCAGGCCGACCAGCAGACCCGGGCCAATGATGACGACGACCATCATTACAATGAGGAACTGCGCCTGACGAAACAGGTCGAGAGCGATTTCCGGTGTCATAGTTTCTCCGTCGTACGTCTGTTGTTTATCAGTCCGTGTCTGGTAAATAGTGCTTGTGAGGCGTTAAAAACTGGCTGCCAGAGTGCCGACAATCAGGGTCCAGCCATCGATGAGGACAAACAGCATAATTTTGAAGGGCAGGGATACCACCAGTGGCGACAACATCATCATACCCATTGCCATCAGGACACTGGCCACCACCAGGTCAATGACCAGAAAGGGAATAAACAGCATAAAGCCGATTTGAAAAGCGGTTTTCAGTTCGCTGATCACAAAGGCGGGTACCAGTACGCTCAGGGGCATCTCGTCAGCGTTGTTTGCCAGAGGTTCGCCGGAAATATCCGACATCTGTTGCAGGGCTGGTGCATGGGTTTGCTCTAGCATGAATCGCTTGAACGGTATGGCAGCTTCTGTAACAGCTTCGTTGAAGGTCAGTTCTTCTGCGACCCATGGTTCAACAGCTTGTTCCCATGTGCTGGTAAATACCGGTTGCATAATAAACAGGGTCAGGAACAGGGCCAGACCGATCAGTACCGGGTTGGGTGGTGACTGTTGCAGACCGATAGCCTGTCGTAACAGGGAAAAGACGACAATGATCCGTGTAAAGCTGGTCAATACCAGCAGCAGTGCCGGCAGAAATGACAGGGCACTCAGCAGAAGCAGGATTTGCAGGGTGGTGCTGTATTCCTGAGAGCCGCCACTGTCAGTCATGGTGAGCAGTGGAATATCAGGCATCGCCTGACTGACGGCAGGCAGCATGGCCAGTATCAGAGTGATAACGGGCGCAACAGTCAGTCTATGGTAGTGCTTGCCCTGAAAGCGGATGCTGTTGGCAGTCGTTGAACTGACGAGTTTAAACATAGACAGAAAGGCCTGGTTGATCATCATGCAGAGTGTCACTGAGTGTTGCTCTGCAAAAACTGTTGGGCCCATTTCCAGGCCTGATTTTTCGGGTCTTCAGCGGTTGTGGTGTTAACCTGTTCCAGTGATTCCAGCGTCTCCATCAGGGTGATCTGCTGGCTGGTGACTCCGATGACTTTAAAGGTTGACCCCGCCTTGATAATGCAGATTTTCTCATTGCGGCCAACGGGTAGGGATTCGATCAGCTGCAGTGACCGACTTCGTCTGAAATGACTTGTCTGAAGTCGTCTGGTCAGCCATGCCAGCCCGATAAAGCAGGCAATAACAACCGCCAGCATGCCAGTAGTGAGCAAAATACTGTTTGCCAGCTGGCTGTTCTGTGTGCTGTCGGCTGCTGCTGCACCCGGTAGCAATAATGCTGCCATTAGTGCAGCCAGGTGGCATGGTCTGATCATAATCATTACAGCAGGGAGTTCAGACGATCATTGCCGCCTGCAATATCAATGATTCGGATACCGTATTTGCCCTGGGATTCTACCACTTCACCACGGGCGATCAGCGTGCCGTTGACTTTTACATCCAGTGGTTCGCCGGCCTTTCGGTTCAGTTCGATAACAGAACCCTGCGCCAGTGCCAGAATCTGTTCTACGGTTTGTTCGGTGCTGCCGACTTCCAGTGAAAGCTGTACCGGAATGTCGAGAATCATGCTCAGGTCAGGCCCTGCAGGTTTGCTGTCGAGCTGGGTTGCCTCTTCCAGTTCAACGCTTTCGGTTGCTTCTGTTTCATTGGTCACGGTGGACATAGGTAACTCCGAATAATTTTTTGGTGCAATAATTTGCAGGGAAAGCAGTCAAACTTCTGGATAAGGTTTCGTGCTTTCCGCTATCAGTGTTGGCTTGTGCTACTTAAAGGCGCTATTTAAAGGCGCTACTAAAAGGCGCTATTCAGGTTGTTACTTTTTCAGCTGCATTTTGTTTGTCGCGGCTTCGGCTTCGGCTGCGTCTGCGGCTTCTTCTTGGAGTCATTTCGCCAGTGTCGTTGTCAGACGAACTTCCCTCTGCGTCCGTAGCTGTCTGTTTTGTTTCCAGTGCAGGCTCGGATGCAGATTTGCTGCTGTCGTTCAAATCCGCATTGTCGCTACCGGCAATCTTGAGTAGCAACTTGTTGTTGTCTGTCATGACCTGTGCTTTGCAGAACAAGCGGTCGCCAACAAAGACGTCAGCGTCGATTGGGTTAAACAGTGGTATGATGTCGCCCGCTTTGATTGAGAGCGCTTTTCTTAATGTGGTTTCCTGTTGACCCAGTTTGGCAGTCATTGGAATTGAAACGTCCAGCATTCGATGCTCAAGTTGTTGTTTCATTTCCTTGCGATTCACAATCGCTTTGGTATCGCCCATTTTGGTCAGGCTGTTTGCCGGGAACAGTAGCTGAACAGAACCGGAAATGTCGCCGATGGAGATAATAAAATAAATGCAGACGACAAAATCCATCGCAGAACGGTCAAGCTGTTCTGCGGCAGCGTCCTCTGACTTGTTAGTCATCCGGAATTTGACGGGATTGATGGACTCAAAGGACTCTTCAAAACTTCTGAATAAGCCTTGCATCAGCTTATAAGCCATGCGTCTGTCGCCCATGCTCGGGGCAACGTTTTGTGTTTTATCAGGATATTCGCCGTTGCCTCCACACATCAGGTCGAGACAGGCGGTGATGATGCCTCTGTCGAGGGCAACAACAGAAAGGTCCATAGGGTCTTCATTATTGATGACCCAGGTGCGTAGAAAACAGTCGTCATGGTTGGCGTGCAAAATCATCTGCTCGACTTCAACCACCGGCATTACGCTAATTTCTGCATTTAGGGTATGACTGAGCATAATCTGGAACTTATTGGCGCATTGCTCGGCAATTTTTTCCAGAAATGTTGTCAGACCATGAACAATATTACCTGCAAGGTACAGGTTGAATGGCTCATAGGAATCGTCTTCTTGTGTCATAGTCGGGCTAGAAATTAGTTGGCGTAATACGGGAAGTTCAGGATTATAGACATCTGACGTTTGTTGGCTATATACGTACAAACCTCGTAAATTTATCGCTATTAAATAGATAAATATTCATAGTTGCGAAATTGATTGTTGTTGGTGCAGGCGAATGATTAATATTTGATTTGTGTTAGTAAAATGTAACCTATGTTATTGATAATGAACAAAATATATATTCTCCACTTATTAACTCCCGGTTTTCTGAATACTTATGCATGCAGACTTTTGGGTAATTAATGAATAGAATTGCTTCATTAGTGAATAATACGTATGTAGGTGGCGTGGTTGGTTTGTCATTATGTGGCGCCTGCACAGTACATCAGTGGTATTAACTTTCTATTAATATTTTGTCGTTGTCGTATTATTCGAATGATCCTTTTTGTTCTTTGTGCGGCGATGTGGCTTTAACATCTGTTGCTGTTTGTTAATCAGGCTGATGTTTCCTGATGGCAGGTTGTTGATTTAAAAATAATCGGGAATGGCATGTTGACTCGAGTGCTTCTGGCTTTGTTAATGGTTTCTGCTTCTGTGGGTGCGTCGGTGCGCTCGTTTGACGGAGTGGAATGGAAAGTGGAATCATCCCGCTATGATGCCACGTTATACTGGCAACTCGAACCCTCGGTTATTGTTAGTTTTTATAAGCAGGCCGGACTGCCTGTTGAATTCAGATTGTTGGCACCGAACCTGATTGAAAAAGCCGATAATGCCTCTCTCTTCATTATGAGTTCCCCTCTCAAGCCTTATAAAAATAAAGAGCCGGTTGGCGAAGTGCTTAAATCAGGACGCCGCATGTCCGATGGACGTCAGATTGAGTTCGTGGGTGAAGTACCAAAGCTGCTGGACGCCATGTCAAAGGGCGACTGGGGCGTTGTTGAGCTCCAGATGCCTTCCGGAGTGCAGAATGTCCTGGAAGTGCCGGCCATAGATTTTCTGAAACCACTTCAGGCATTTAATGACAAGCGAAGTGTGCTTCCTTTGCTGGGCTGGGAGCAGGGGAAAGAGACCACACTTCATTTTGATGTGTCCGAATACCGTTTGAATTCGAAAAACAGACAGGATTTACAAGATCTGGTTGGTCTGATTGCCTACGATGGCGAAGTGACTTCAATAGAAGTTGATGGTCATACGGATCTGACAGGACACCGCTTGAATAACCTGACACTGTCCCAGCAGAGAGCCAGGGCTGTTCAGGACTATCTTATGGAGCTGGGTATTGATGAAGAACTGATAACAGCGGTTCGTCATCACGGCCAGCGATACCCTGTTCCTGATGCTTCTCACCAGGAAAACCGACGAGTAGAAATCAGGTTGTTCCGATAATGAATGTATTTCTCAGTCCTGTAAGGCTTTGTTCTGAAAACGTCTGCTGTCAGTTAAATGGTTTTTCATCATGATGTCAGATAAAGAAGTATTGGTTGTTGGCATCGATGAGTGTGCGGATGCGTCACTGTTGTCGGCAACAGTGGCTGATGGTTGGAAAGTGTCGTTTACTGACGAACCTGACCTGAATGATATCAATGCTCAGGGCCGGCCGGATGTTGCGATTTTATCGGTCAGTCCTTCAGGTTGTAGCCGGCTGGTGCTGAACCAGTTCATGAAAAGACTGCCGGGTGTTGCGGTTATTGTTATTTCGCCTGTTGCTGATCGTCAGCAGGCTGTGGAGCTGATTTCTGCCGGTGCAGCCGATTATCTGGTCAGTCCGGTAGACCCGGAGGTTCTGGCCTCGAAAATCAATCAACTGCGTAGTATTGCCGGTGCCGATGGTTTTATTGCTCATTCGCCTTCTACCCATCATACGGCACAGTTGGCCAGACGGGCGGCTGTCACAAATGCCGCCATTCTGGTGGGTGGTGAGTCCGGTACGGGCAAGGAAGTGCTGGCCCGGTTTGTCCATGGCAGTTCGCATCGTACAGCGGGGCCGTTTGTCGCAGTCAATTGTGCAGCGATTCCCGAGTCCATGCTTGAATCCATTCTTTTTGGTCATGAAAAAGGTGCTTTCACCGGTGCTGTCAGTCGTCATGCGGGTAAATTCGAGCAGGCGAGTGGTGGAACCTTGTTTCTGGATGAAGTAGCAGAAATGCCTTTGGAGCAGCAGGCAAAGCTGCTGCGCGTGTTGCAGGAAAAAGAAGTAGAGCGACTGGGCGGAACCGAACCGGTAAAAGTCGATATCAGGGTTATTTCAGCGACCAATCGTGATCTTGCCGAGTGTGTGAAAGAAGGGCGGTTCAGGGAAGACCTGTATTACCGGCTTAATGTCTTTCCATTGCATTTGCAGCCACTCAGAGAGCGGGTTGAAGATATTCTGCCTCTGGCGCAGTTTTTCCTGCATCGATCCAGTGGTCAGACCGGACAGCCTGCGCCGGAACTGAGCCCTGAAGCGGTGTCTGCCCTGCAAACCTATCACTGGCCGGGCAATATCAGGGAGCTGGAAAATGTCATTCAGCGCGCCTGCGTTCTTAAACGTAGCTGGGTTGTACTTCCCGAAGATCTTATGTTGCCTGGTCAGTCAGTGGTTTCACGTAAGACAGATGTCGCTAACGTGGTCGGTATCAGTGACTGGCAGTCGGGTGATCAGAGTGAAAACAGCTCTGACCCGGATCGCGTTGTTTTGGAAAGCTATCCGGGACCAGCCAGAAAACATCAGGAATGGCGACATGTTCTGGAAGTCCTGAAGCGTCATGGGGGGCATCGCAGTCGTTCGGCTGAAGAGTTGGGAATGACCACGCGCATGTTGCGTTACAAGCTGGCTCAATTGCGTGAATCAGGCATTGATGTCGATTCCATTATTGCCGGTTCGGTGATGGCGTCCTGATTCAGTGTGTTTTTTATGAAGTTAACAGCAACACAGGTTGGCTTCTTCGAATTGGTGTAAAGCCCGGGGCAGGTCATTGGGTCATGTCCGGGCTTTTGTCGTGGTTATGTGCAGATACGGAAAGCCGTTAATGGTCAATGTCCATTAAAGGGCTCCATCGATAAAAGAGTTAAGTGGTTAAATGCAGCCAATACATAATTTTGCGGGTGTTGTTCAGCAGCGTATAACGCTTCCGGGGGCAACCGATGTACAAGATACCAGAATCATGCCTAATGACACCGGGCGTCTTCAGGACAATGCTAAGGTGCAGTTCTCAGAGGTTCTGGATGATGCGCTGCAACACGTCAGTAACCTTGAGCATGGCGCAGACCAGATGCGAACAGATTACGAGCTGGGTCTCGGTGATGACCTGGTAGGTGCAATGATTGCCAGTGAAAAAGCATCATTGTCTTTTCAGGCAGTGGTTCAGGTGCGTAACCGGGTAGTCTCTGCTTACGAAACCGTGTTTAACATGCCGGTGTAACGGTCGGGGAGAACGAGAGTGAGTGCATCGGTAAAAATGGACCCGACTGCGGCCATGCAGCGCATGCGAGAAGGGGTGTCGTACATTTCATCCAGGGCTGGCAAGGATTTTTCCGGCGTTGTTAAAAAAAATCCGGCACTGGTGGCAGTCAGTGTCGCGCTGTTGTTCAGTCTTCTGGTCGTCACCGGCTTGTGGCTGACCAGTGGTGATGATAGCGACAACTGGCGTCCGCTTTATGGTCGTCAGGAGCTTTATGATGTCGCTGCCGTGGTGGAAGCGTTGGACGCTGGTCGTCTGGATTATCGCTTGCATCCGACCAGTGGCCAGATTCTGGTGGCGGCTGATGAGTTGAATGCTGCCCGTATGCATCTGGCGACAGCCGGTATCAAGCCTGCGGCCTCTGCAGGAATGGAATTGCTGACCAGTGGTGGTCAGCTGGGTCGCAGCCAGTTTGTTGAGCGTAAGCAGTATTTGAAGGGGCTTGAAGGTGAGCTGGAGCGAACCATCGCCAGCCTGCGCCCGGTGCGCACTGCCCGTGTGCATCTGGCTGTTCCCGAACGAACTGCCTTTTTGCGTGAGCAGGTCGAGCCTGCGGCTTCTGTTTATCTGGATCTGTATCCGGGTATTCGCATGGAAGGTCGTCAGGTGCAGGGCATTATCAACCTGCTGGCTGGCAGCTTCCCTGATCTTAAGCCTGAACGTATTCACGTTCTGGATCAGAACAGTAATCCTCTGACGGCGGATGAAAATGCGCCCAGCCAGACTGATCAGCAGATGCAACATCGTCGTACGGTTGAACAGCAGTATGTTCAGCGCCTGACGCATTTGCTGGAACCTGTGGTGGGTGAAGGCAATTTACGGGTGGCGGTGAATGCCGACATCGATTTCAGTTTTGAAGAGAGCTCCCGTGAAGGGTATGACCCGGAGAATTCCGTGCTGCGCAGTGAAAGCTACAGCGGCAATACAGCCCCGCAGGGTGCAGGTGGTGTACCCGGTGCCGCTTCCAACGTAGAGAATCTGGATGAAGGTACTGGTACTGGCGATGAAAACAGTGACGTCAATGTCAGCAGTATCCGGAATTACGAAATGGGCCGGACGATGAGTTATCAGCGTCAGGATGCTTTCCGGATAGCCCGAATTAATGCCTCTGTCATTCTTAATAGCCGGATCAATGGTGCTGAAGCCGATTTCACTCTGTCAGCCGTCGATGATCTGGTGCGCAATGCAGTGGGAATAGATCTTGATCGTGGTGACCGTATTACTGTACGTTCACTGCCGTTTTATGATAGCGGTGCTGCAGAAGACGATCCAATGTCTTCTATGGTGATGGCTGTGCGTGAGGGGGGTTCGATGATGCCGTTGATGATCGGTCTGCTGATTTTGTTTCTGATTCTGGTGGTTGTGGCGGTTATTTATTACAGCATACGTCTGCATCGTCAGCGCAATGAGCAGGCGGCGCTGGCTGCCGAGTTGGCATTGCTGGATGCCGGTGCCGGTAATGAAGAGTCTGAAGAAGACGCATTAAGCAAAGTGGATGCGACGGCGTCGGATCGTGTCAGGGATCTGGCAGTGTCCAGTCCGGATCAGATTGCAACCATTCTTGAACGCTGGATTAAGGAGGCGGACTGATGAGTTCAGTAATGTCACCAGACGATAATTCTGCTGCTGTTAATCGCAGCAAGCTGGAACAGGCTGCGATTGTGATTCTCGGGTTGGGTGAAAAGGCGGCGGCACGAGTGCTGCGCCTGATGTCGGCAAAAAACGTTGCCCAGCTAATGCAGGTGATACCCAGGGTACACGGCGTTGTTGAAAGTGAACTGGAAACCATCATGGATTCCATGGCGACAGAATGTAACGATGCGCCTTTGTTCAGTGACAAGTCCGGCATTGATCAGGCATTGCGTAAAGTGCTTGGTGAAAAGCGTGCCCGCGATCTGCTGCAGTCCTCTCAGGGGGATCAGTTTGGCGAAGTGTTGGAAAAGCTGCTGATGCTTGATCCGAAACTGGTGGCCCGACTGATTGCCAATGAGCATCCGCAGTTGCAGGCGATTACCCTGGCTTGTATCGAGCCGGCCAAGAGTGCCCATATTATACAGAGCTTTTCTGAGCAGCGACAAAATGATCTGACCGAGCGGATGGCGAACCTCAGCTCGGTTCCTACCTCTTCCCTGGAAGCGATTGCCGGTTTGCTTGACAGTCTGACCCAGCAGGAAGTCAGCACTTATGCCGTTAATGGTGTCGGTCAGCTGGCAGAGGTGCTGAACCATATGGATGCTGAATCCGGCGATGACCTGCTGGATAATCTGCGTACCAGAGATGGTGATCTGGCCGATCAGGTGGCCTCCCTGCGCTTTACCTTTGAACATGTGCTTGAGCTTGAGCTCGATTCCCTGCGTGTGGTGTGTGAAGCCGCTGAGAATGAAATGCTGTCCATCGCCCTGCGTGGTGTGGTGCCTGAGCGTCAGGAACATGTTTACTCCTGTATGGGTAAACGTGCAGCAGCCATGCTTCGTGAAGAAGTGGAGTCCGGTGTCAGTATGCGAGCCAGTCGTGTCAACGAGGCGCGTGTTCAGCTGACTGCGCTGGCGCGTAAGCTGGCGCGTGAGGGGCAGATTGAACTGGTTTCTTCAGCCGATGAGCTGGTTGGGTGAGTGCAGATGATGATGACTCATAAGTCTGCGCAGCAGAAGGTGGCCTGTGAACAGTAATGAGCAGGTCAGGCCATTTGCATTTCCCGGGCCCGGCAAAGGGCTGAAGCCGTCGGTAAACATTGAACGCGCAGAGCCTGAGTTGCAGGTTATGGCAGGCCGGAGCCGACGAAGACAGAAGGATTCAGGCTGGAATGACGGTGATAAAGGGCGGCTACGTCAGTTTGTCACCAAACGACAACCGGAGCCTGATGAATCCGGTAATGTTGCCTTGCGCCCGGCGTTTGCAGTCGCTGTGGAAGGTGAAGGCGCTAAAGAAAACCGTAAGCCGATGGCTCGTCTTCGACGGAAAGGATCTGAAGCGTTATCGGTTAGCGTCGAAAATGCGTCTGAGTCTGTTCCTGACGGCAAAGAGTCTTCAGAAGCTTTGTCTCAAAACGCCTCCGGTTCTGATCTTCAATCCGCCAGTGATGATGTTGAGTCGGTTGAGGAGTTGAGAGCGCCAGAAGCAAAGGAGGTTCCCCATCAGGCTGATGTGGATGAGGAGCCTGATGTTGAGGCGACTGTAGAAACAGACTCAACCGGGATTTCTGCTTCGAAGAATGAAACGCCTTCAGACCTTGCAGCTACAAATTCAGACATTGACCAGTCCACTGAAGTGGCCGGAAAAGCGGCACCTTCAGTGCCACCATCAACCGCTGCTGCCGCACTGCAGAAAGCGATGGACGACATGTTTCAGAAAGGTCTGGAGCAGGGGCGGCAGGAAGCGTTAAATGATCAGGCTAAAGTGGTTCATCAGCAGGCGTTCGATCAGGGTGTTGAATCGGGTCGTCAGACTGGCTACGAAGAAGGTCTGCAGCAGGGATTGTCGGCAGCGGCTGATGAACTGAGTCATCGGTTTGCCGGTATAGAAGCACTGATTCATGAAATGGAAGAGCATCGTCGTTTGCTTTCCCGTCAGCAGGTGATGGGAGCAGCGCGATTGCTGGAAAGGCTGGTGATCGAGGTGGTGCGTACCGAGTTGCGACATTCACCGGAACAGATTCAGGCGGTGGTTGAAGAAGCGGTACACCTGCTTGACCGGACAGATCATGAATCTATTGCTCTGCGTGTGCATCCGGACGATGCGGCCTGGTTGCAGGGCTTTGTTCAAAACAGCAGTGAAGCCTTTGTTGTGCGCCCTGATCCGGCAATTACCCGGGGCGGCTGTCGAATTGAAGGACGTCTGGGGCATGTGGATGCGACGCTGGAAGAACGTCTGACCGATTGCATTGAACAGTTGCGTACCTGCTTGCTGGAAGATCCTCTTGAGGCGCCACCGGTTGATATTTCTCCGGTTTACGACCGTATTCAGCCAAAGAAAGAGGTGCATTCGGGTGCTCATTCAGTAGCTCATTCAAACGCTGTGACAGCATCATCAGGCAGGCTGAGCCCTGAGCCTGAATTGCCGTCGGCAGAATTGTCAGCAGTTGCACAAAGGCCTGCTGTACCAGCCAGCGATTCTTTCTTTGGTTCAGAGGCTTCCGGGCAGTCTGGGCTGGGTGCCTGGGGTGACCTTGGGCAGTAATACTATTTTTTAGATAAATATCACCAATGCTTCTGATGCTGCTAAAAAGGCGGATGTCGTATTGGTGATCTGGAGTGATCTATGACCTCTCTGGTCGTTATTGATGAAGGTTCTGCCCAGGCAAAGGCAACGTATCGGGCTGAAAACGGCGCTATTGTGACTCATGTTGTGCCATCCCGCGTAGCCGAGCAGGCCAAGGTGGATATCAATGGTTATTCCGGGTCTGCCTACTTCACCGAGGAAGGTGGCGAGTACACGGTAAATGGCGATTTTGACGACATTATTCGTACAAACATCCCTTCCTACCAGACATCCGAGGCCAACCGTGCGCTGGTGCATGAAACACTGCGTCAGAGTGGCTTTGCCGGCCGTCCGGTGCGCGTGGCGGTCACCCTGCCAATGAATCAGTTTTTCTCAAAGGTGCAGGGTGCGCCTATCAATCAGAAGCTGATTGCCAACAAGAAGCGTAATGTGCTGGGCGGTATTAAATCGGCTGCAGGACATCAGCTGGCAGAAATTATCGACTGCAAGGTCTATCCGGAAGGTATTCCTGCCCTGTTTGATACCATTCGCAACGACGATGGCTCCCTTAAGCCCGGTTTCGAAGAAGGCATGAAAATTCTGGTGGTGGATATCGGCGGTACGACAACAGACGTATCGGTCGTCACGCCTGATGGCACCATTGAGTCTTACGACAGCTTTAGTACAGGTGTCTTGACGGTGGTCGAGCGTTTTTCTGAACTGGCAGCCCCGGAATTTGGCCTGAAACGTATCCCTCGTGCGCTGGCTGAAGAAGCGGTTAAAACCGGTCGCCTGAAAAACATGAACGTTTCCGAACTGATTCAGCGTGCCAGCCGCAATGTGATGCAGACCATTTTGCGCGAGCTGGAAGCCATGGTGTCTACGCCTTCACTGCTGGACAAGATCCTGATGGTTGGCGGTGGTGCTGCGTTGATGGGTCGTGACCTTGCTGAAGCAATGGGTGTCGAGGTATTGATTCCCGAGCAGCCGGATATGGCCATTTCCCGTGGTATTTACAAGCTGGAAATGCTGAAGGCCAGAAGCTGAGGTTTCTGTAGACAAGGTAGGTTGGTGCGAGCGGTACACGATCTTCCTACACGGTTGGTCAATTTTCACCGCTGGTTCACAGGTTTTTATTTAGTCACCGTGTTGGGAGGCGCTTCGCTTGTCCCAACCTACATTCCAAATGTGAAGCGTTGCCGGGTTCTTATCTCCAGGATAAACGACGATGAAAGAAGCAAGTTTGTCAGACCGGCTACAGTCTGCAGGCAAAAAAATGCATGTGCCAGCCGGTAAGGTGTATGGCCGTTTGCAGCGCGTTAAAGGGTTGTGCCTTGAGGCTTCGGGCTGTCGTCTGAGTACCGGACAACGTTGTCTGATTGAACGACAGGATGGTTCTGCTCTAGAGGCAGAAGTAGTCGGCTTTGAAGGCGGTCGTCTGTTTTTGATGCCGCTGGAACAGCCCGCCAATCTCAGTAGTGGTGACTGGGTTCGGCCTATTCATACCGACACGCGCATACCGGTGGGTGAGAATCTGCTGGGGCGGGTAATCGATGGAGTAGGGCGTCCGCTGGATGGTAAAGGTCCGCTGGATGCGGATGACAGTACCTCGCTGGAAGGTGAGTCGATTAATCCGCTGAAGCGTCGCCCTATTGCTGAACCTCTGAATGTGGGTATTCGTGCCATTAACAGTCTGCTGACGGTGGGTAAAGGGCAGCGTCTGGGCCTGTTTGCGGGCAGTGGTGTTGGTAAGAGTGTTCTGCTGGGCATGATGACCCGTTATACCAGTGCCGAGATTACCGTGGTGGGTTTGGTCGGTGAGCGTGGCCGGGAGGTGCAGGAATTTATCGAGCACAGTCTTGGCAAAGAAGGTATGAAGCGTGCGGTTGTTATTGCTGCGCCTGCAGACAGCTCGCCGGTTATGCGACTGCGGGCGTCCAGATTGTGCCATCGTATTGCCGAATATTTTCGGGATCAGGGTCGGGATGTATTGCTGCTGATGGATTCTCTCACCCGTTTTGCCCAGGCGCAGCGGGAAGTGGCGCTGGCTGTTGGTGAACCGCCTGCAACAAAAGGTTATCCACCTTCGGTGTTCAGCCTGCTCCCGACACTGGTTGAGCGTGCCGGTAATGGTGAAAACGGTCAAGGTTCCATGACCGCATTTTATACGGTGTTGTCAGAAGGTGACGATCAGCAGGATCCAATAGCTGATTCGGCGCGAGCCATTCTGGACGGGCACTTTGTGCTGAGTCGCGAGCTGGCTGAATCCGGCCATTACCCTGCCATTGACGTAGAACAGTCGATCAGCCGGGTGATGACGCAGGTGACCAGTGACGAGCATCAGAAACTGGCGCGACAGTTTCGCCAGACTCTGGCGCGTTATAACAAGAACAGTGAAATGGTCGCGTTGGGTGCCTACCGCAAGGGTACTGATCCAATGATTGACCAGTCTATTCAGATGTATCCGGCGATGGCCGGATTGTTGCAGCAGGGCATTCATGAGGCAGCGGATTTTCAGCAATCGCTCGATAGTCTGCAAAATCTATGGCCGAATGTCCGGCGTGATACCCGCCCTGTTCAGTCATAGTACGTTGTCGCACTTTTGTAAAAACTCCTTGTAAAAACTCCGGGTGCCCTCTTTTGTGGGCATGACACGATTTGTCAATACCTTTGGAGGCTATCTGCGTGCCAAATACGGTGAAAAGGTCCACAAAATTTCCGTCAATGCTTCGTTCACCTGCCCAAACCGCGATGGCACAAAAGGTATTGGAGGCTGCACGTTCTGCAACAACGCTTCGTTCAGCCCTGATACGACCAATGCCGGAGACATCACTGCCAGGATTCAATCTGCCAAAGATAAAGTACCTAAACGTACCGGAGCGGGAAAATTCATCGCTTACTTCCAGTCATACCGTAATACTTATACCAATTCCGTCTTCTAAACATGAATTGCGCAGCCATTCCAAACCGCTGGTTCGGCGTCAGAACTCCTCGCAATAGCCAGCTATTACTCGTCGTTCTTCCTTGCCCGGCGATTTGGATTGGCTTGCTCATGGTCATATTTAGAAAACGGAATTGGTATTACGGCTCTGTTGATGACCTGAGACGTTATTGTGACGAAGCATTGTCTGATGCCGATGTCATTGGTCTGGCCGTTGGCACTCGTCCAGACTGTGTGCCGGATCCGGTTCTTGCTTCTGATTTGCACCCGTTGCATCACACCCATTTGACATGACCTCTAAAGTGGTCTTAAGTATACGCCGACTGACAAATATAACTGGGCAGAGTCTTCAGGTTTTCTGTTTCCTCTTATGGCCACGGCAATCTGGAAAACGGTTCGAGGTATCAAAACCAGTGCAGCCAGGTTTTGATATCCATACGGTTAGTCGTCATTTCCGCTTTCGAGGCTGTCGCAAAAGACAAAAAAACAGGATATACCCCTTACCGTGTCATGCCCACGCAGGTGGGGGATATCCTGAGAGGCTGTCCGGGAATAGTTTGGGGAATAGTTTGGGGAATAGTCTGCCCTGCCGGCAACTGCTCCTGCGTTTCCCTGGCTCCGGCACCCATGCCGTCGTGCGGTCGTAGCAAGTAGCAAATTAGTCTAAAAATCCACTTTTTTCGCTGAATAGCTTGCTATTCACCTCTCAAAACCGAATTTTTATCCTCAATTTTCTACGATCCTTGCTACGGGCACTATCCCCGGACAGCTTCCCGGGTTGCTCTGCGGCAGTCGACTTTACGGGAAGTGGGATGGTGTTTTTGTCCGGGACTTTGGAGAAAAGCAATGAGTATTATTGAAAAGAGCTGGGCTATTGCGGGCCTGGTTATTTCACTGGCAGCCAGCTGTTTACAGGCGCAGGCTCAAACAACCCCCAACGCTCAACAGCCAACAGAAACGGCAATTCGATTTCTATTAGAGCATGTGATTCCTGTAGATCCGAATCGATTGCCAGAAACAGTCACATCAACCCCCGCGCCCGCAGGCAGTAGTGTCCTGATACAATCAATCCCCACGCTCAATGGCAGTAGTGTCCTGATACAATCAATCCCCACGCTCAATGGCAGTAGTGTCCTGATACAATCAACCTCCACTCCCACCCCCACCCCCACCCCCACGACAGGAAGCATCCCGACAAAACGTTATGATTGTGATCCTGACGTTCTTCCTGTCACTATGAGTATCTCATGGGGTAGGAAATATAGGGAAAATATCTTGGCTGTGGCAATAAGTTCCGGCGGTTTTATAGGATGTAAATCTTCTAATTTTGGTGTCGTTCAAATCTTTACTTTGGGGGGGAGAAGGGAACCCAAACTCGAACACACCGAACATGTAAGTCAGTGGATCTATGGCGTTGACTTCAACAACGGCCAGCTGGCATTCGGGGGGCATAATAAGCAGATCAGCGTTCTCGACGACAGCTCGTTCGCCCACCTGAAAACCCTGAATACAACAATGAACATAGAGAGCGTTGTCTACAACCACGAAGGCACTCTTTTGGCCGCCGGAACGGATGACAGCGATAAAAATGAGGTCATAGTTTATAACGTGACGGACTCATACTCCATTCTGCACCGCTTGAGGAATAATAGGCGAGGCAGTGTAGGTGTTCTTGAGTTCAACAAAGACAGCACCGAGCTGGCATTTGCGGAGGATGGAAATGAAGTCTGGATTTATGACGCGACGACTACCGCATTTTTGCAAAAATTGGACGCTGAGTCAGCTACTGTAAATGACCTTGACTACAGTGACGACGGTAATTATCTGGCAGTTGTGGGGGGGGATCAAATTCTAAGGGTTTATTATAAAATGGAAAGCGACCCTTCGTTCTTTACCCTCACTCACGCCTTGTTAGTCGGTCACAAGTTAGCTTCCGTTGTTTTTAGTCCCGGTAGCACCTGGCTTGTAGTAGGGTTGTCTGATGGATCGGTCAGGTTTTATGATCCGGAGGATCTAACCATTCCTCCGCAGATCATCAGCCATAAGCAAGCCGTGGAAGGCCGTTTATATGACCTTCAATTCAGCGACAGCGGCACTATGCTGGCAGTCGCCAGAAATGATGGAATCAGTATTTATCGGATCGTCAGAAAAAACACTACAGACGTATATAATGATTTGGCTTCTACAACTCCGGAAGTATATGATTATTGGACTTCTACAACCCCGGAAGTACATGATTATTCGACTTCTACAACCCCGAAAGTACATAATGATTCGACTTCCACAACCCCGTTAGTCGCACTATTCATGGCTGTTCTTGGAGGAGGGATGCTGTTGCCATGATGTCGTTGTTGGGCTGGCGTTATACCAATTTCGCCTTCTAAATATGACCATGAGCAAGTCATTCAGAATCGCCGGACAATACTCTGAAGGGCATAAAGGCGAAACGACGAGTAATAGCGAGCTACTTGTGCCCTTTGGGTGTTGCGAGGAGTTCCAACGCAGCTCCCGTGATTCAGAATGGCTGCGTAATTCATGTTTAGAAGGTGAATTGGTATTAGTCGTTCTGATTCTTCTGTGTTTTCTGATTCTTCTGTGTTTTCTGATTCTTCTGTGTTTGAGGGTGCCTCCGGATAAGGCAGACTATTCCCGGACAGCCTCCCGGGTTGCTTTGTGGCAGTCGACGTTACGGGAAGCGGGATGGTGTTTTTGTCCGAGGTTTTGGAGAAAAGCAATGAGTAGTATTGAAAAGAGCTGGGCTATTGCGGGCCTGGTTATTCCACTGGTAGCAAGCTGTTTACAGGCGCAGGCTCAAACAGCTCCCAACGCTCAACAGCCAACAGAAACGACAATTCTATTAGAGTATGTGATTCCTATAGATCCGAACCGGTTGCCGGAAACAGTCACATCGACCCCCATGCCCACAGGCAGTAGCGTCCTGACGCAATCAACCCTCATCCCCACCACCACCCCCACCTCCACCTCCACCCCCACGACAGGCAGCAGCTCGCCAAAACGTCATTGTGAGCCTTACATTCCTTTTAGCATCTCATGGGGCAGGAAGAATGGGGAAGATATCTTGGCTGTGGGAATACGTTCCGGCGGTTTTAAAGGGTGTCCAAAAACCGGTGCCCTTCAAATCTTTACTATAGGGGTCGGAAGGGAGCCCAAGCTCCAACACATCGAACATTCAAGTCATTGGGTGTCAAGCGTTGACTTCAGCAACGGCCAGCTGGCATTCGGGGGGTATGATAAGCAAGTCAGGGTTCTCGACGACGGCTCGTTCGCCCACCTGGAAACCCTGAATACAACAATGCGGATAAAGAGCGTTGTTTTCAACCGCGAAGGCACTCTTCTTGCCGTCGGAACGGATGACGGCGATAACACCGGGGTCATGGTTTATAACGTGACGGACTCATTCTCCATGCTGTACCGCCGGATGAATAGGCTATTTAGTTTAAGTGATCTTGAGTTCAACAAATACAGCACCGAGCTGGCAGTTGCGGAGGGGAATACGCAAGTCACGATTTATAACGTGACGACTTTCGACCTTTTGCAAACCTTGGCCGCTGCACCAAGAGCTATATTAGACATGGACTACAGCGACGACGGTAATTATCTGGCAACTGTGGGTGTGGATCAAATTCTCAGGGTTTATAAAGTGGAAAGCGACTCTTCGTTCTTTACCCTCACTCACGCCTTGTTAGTCGGTGACCAGTTAACTTCCGTTGTTTTTAGTTCCGGCAGCATCTGGCTTGTAGTAGGGCTGTATGATGGAACGGTCAGGTTTTATGATCCGGAGGATTTAACCATTTCTCCGAAGATCATCAGCTATAAACAAGCCCGTTTATATGACCTTGAATTCAACGACAACGACACTGTGCTGGCAGTCGCCAGAAGTGATGGAATCGGTATTTATCGGATCACCAGAAAAGACACTACAGAAGTACATAATGATTCGACTTCTACAACCCCAAAAGTACATAATGATTCGACTTCTGCAACCCCGTTAGTCGCACTATTCATGGCTGTTCTTGGAGGAGGGATGCTGTTGCCATGATGTCGTTAGTTATTGGTATTAGTCGTTCTGATTCTTCTGTGTTTGTAGATGCCTCCCGATAAGAGACTATTCCCGGACAGCCTCCCGGACAGCCTCCCGGACAGCCTCCCGGACAGCCTCCCGGACAGCCTCCCGGATTGCTTTGTGGCAGTCGACTTTACGGGAAGCGGGATAGTGTTTTTGTCCGAGGTTTTGGAGAAAAGTAATGAGTAGTATTGAAAAGAACTGGGCTATTGCGGGCCTGGTTATTCCACTGGTAGCAAGCTGTTTACAGGCGCAGGCTCAAACAGCTCCCAACGCTCAACAGCCAACAGAAACGACAATTCTATTAGAGTATGTGATTCCTATAGATCCGAACCGGTTGCCGGAAACAGTCACATCGACCCCCATGCCCACAGGCAGTAGCGTCCTGACGCAATCAACCCCCACCCCCATCCCCACGACAGGCAGCAGCTCGCCAAAACGTCATTGTAAGCCTTACATTCCTTTTAGCATCTCATGGGGCAGGAAAAACAGGGAAGATATCTTGGCTGTGGGAATAGGTTCCGGCGGTTTGAAAGGGTGTCCATATTCTGGTGCCGTTCAAATCTTTACTGTAGGAGCCGGAAGGGAGTCCAAACTCCAATACGCCGAACATTCAGGTAACTGGGTACCAAGCGTTGACTTCAACAACGGCCAGCTGGCATTCGGGGGGGATGATAAGCAGGTCAGGGTTCTCGACGACGGCTCGTTCGCCCACCTGAAAACCCTGAATGCAACCATGCCGATAAAGAGCGTTGTCTACAACCGCGAAGGCACTCTTCTTGCCGTCGGAGCGGATGACCGCGCTCACACCGAGGTCATGGTTTATAACGTGACGGACTCATTCTCCAGGCTGTACCGCCTGATCGATAATCGGGTAAGCGGTGTAAATGATCTTGAGTTCAACAAATACAGCACCGAGCTGGCAGTTGCGACGGGGGATACGGACGTCTGGATTTATAACGCGACGACTTCCGACCTTTTGCAAGACTTGTCCGCTGCGACAGGAATTATATACGACATGGACTACAGTGACGACGGTAATTACCTGGCAACTGTGGGTGTGGATCAAACTCTCAGGGTTTATAAAGTGGAAAGTGACTCTTCGTTCTTTACCCTCACTCACGCCTTGTCAGTCGGTAACGGGTTAACTTCCGTTGTTTTTAGTCCCGGCAGCATCTGGCTTGTAGTAGGGTTGTCTGATGGAACGGTCAGGTTTTATAATCCGAAGGATCTGTCCATTTCTCCGCAGATCATCAGCTATAAGAAAGCCTATTTATATGACCTTGGCTTCAACCCCGACGGCACTAAGCTGGCAGTCGCCAGGAAAGATGGAGTCAGTATTTATCGGATCGTCAGTAAAGACACTGAAGTACATAATGATTCGACTTCTACAACCCCGTTAGTCGCATTATTCATGGCTGTTCTTGGAGGAGGGATGCTATTGCCATGATGTCGTTGATAAACGATCCCGGGCAGGACTCAAAACTGAAAGGTTATACCAATTCCACCTTCTGAACATGAATTGCGCAGCCATTCTGAACCACGGGAGCTGCGTTGGAACTCCTCGCAATATCCTAAGGTCACAGGTAGCTGGCTATTACTCGTTGTTCCGCCTTTATGCCCTTCAGGGTATTGTCCCGCAACCCGGAATGACTTGCTCATAGTCATATTTAGAAAGCGGAATTGGTATAACGAGTACATGATTGTTGCCGCCATTGCCAAACAGCAGGCAATTGATTTTGGCGATAGCAAGAAAACCGGAAAAGAAAAAAGAAATGCCAGAAACGCCATCCGCTTCTGGGATCGCTGGTATGCGACCAGCGATAATGTCGCAAAAGCTTTTTATAAGGTAAAGTTGTATGAGAAAGCGTCGTCAGCTTGATAAATTGAAGGCACTCAGGGAAATGCAGTGTCAGCAGGTAAAGCAGGAGCTGGCCGAGCACCAGGGTAAACTGGTGCAGGAAGAGACTCGTCTTCAGCAGCTTGAAGACTACCAGAAAAACTATGTCTGGGATGAGGCGCGACAGGCCGATGGCCTGCTGCTTAACAGTGCCCAGATGATGGCTCAGTCGGTACACAATGCGGTACTGCATCAGCGTCAGCAGGTCGATGTGCAGCAGGCGCAGTGTCGTGCAACTCAGCATAAGTACACTCATGAACGACTAAGGTTGCGTACGGCTGAGGCGTTGTTTGACAGTCATCAGAAAAAGCTGGACAAGAAGGCTGCCAGACAGGAACAGAAGATGTTTGATGAAGCGTCTTCAGTGATGTTGCGGGGGCAGCTGTTTTAGCTGCCTTTTTGGTCTCTGGCGTCTTGCCGGATGTCAGGCTTGGGTGTTTAGAATGGAGCGGCTGGATGGCTGCTCTACACCTGTGCTGGAATAGGTTTTGCTGTTGCTGCCCTGAACCGGAAGCTGGCTGAGTATTTTTTCGGCCGCTTCATTTTGCAGTTTCAGTGCCTGATCATTGATCTGATTGATGGCTTTGCACTCTTCAACCAGTTCCATCAGTTCCTGCCAGTCTTCGGTGACTTCCTGTTTTTCTGTTGCAACCAACTGCTCGAGAAAGCTTTCCATACCTGAGCGCGAGTTGATCAGGCCGATTTGTTGCATGGCCTGTGAGCGTTTTGCCCGGTTTTCTCTGGCATTGAGCATCACGGAGGTAATGGCTTTTGCCGACTCGGCCAGTCCCTGGTGATCCCTGTTCAGAATAAATGCCTGCTGTTGCTCCAGAAGTCCATGCAGGTCGTTGTACAAATCGAGATCCTGATGGATGGTTGCAATAACAGACTGTTTATACGGGTTTGCCATTGCGGGGGCTTGTTGGAAGGAACTCATGCTAACTCAGTCATCAAATAGTGTGAGTTCGAACTCAAGCATTTTTTGTGCCAGCTTTTGATGATCAATGGCCATCTCGCCATTTTGAATGGCCTGGCGAATGGACTCTACTCTGGCTTCATCAATATCCGGCGCTGAATACGCTTTGTCTTCCGCTTCGCTCAAAAGGGTTGAGGTGGTACTGATGGACAGGTCGCTACCGGCCTCACTTGCAGTCTCTTTATTCTGGCTTTTTTTCCGACTGGTGCTGCTCACCAGTTGCAGAGAGTTAATGTCAGTAATTGTGGTCATAGAATCGCTTGGTCTGTCCAGTGCACAGCAGACAGTTTACAGGTTGCATGGGGTTGTCTCAAAAAACAGACAGATCGGATGTGCCGTTTTTCGTCATTGCCTGTTTCCGGAAACGACCGGTTTGCGGAAATATTAAGCGCGATTGTTATTACAGCACTTTCACTTCATTGTTTCCGGAAACCATGCCACGAACCGTTTTGCCGCTGGAAAGGTTGCGAACCCTGATCTGCTGGTTCAGTCGCCCATCTTCCAGCGCCTCGCCGGGCATGCTGATGGTGAAGTTGTCGTTGCTGGCAACGATGGCAATGCGGTCGCCCCGTCGAATCAGGTGGGCTTCCTGCAGCGAATGTGGCGTCAGCACGTCCCCTGCCCGAACTCTTCGGCTCAGTTGTTGGTTGGCAAAGTGATCCGTGTTGATGAAATAACCCCGGCGCAGCTGGCTGATGTCCATTTCCCTCAGTGTAACGTCGTTATCGTTGATCGGGTCGCCCCGGTTTAATGTGCGCGTTGCAACCAGCACCGGTACAAACAGGCTGATGTGCCCTCTGGCGTAAAGCGACCAGCGGTTGGGTGTGGCGCATTCTACTTTGATTCGCTGACTGCCGGCCTCCATTGCAGTCAAAAAAGTAATGTCGGGTTTTGACTCGCAATGGGCAAAGGGAAGGGTTGGCAGGCTGTTCAGGCTGATGTCGTAATGGCTGTTAGTGATCGTATGGGTAAGAGTCTGTGCCTTTTCTTCCAGAGCCTCGTAAACCCAACGGTTCAGTTGTTGCTGTTGTTGCTCTTCTTCTTGTTTTTTGCTGGTTTCAGCGAACGCCGGGCAAGTGGGGGCGGCAATGGCTGCGATCAGCATCACTATACGGGTCAGCTGTACGGCTTTAGTCGTAAAAAAAAGGCGTTTGTTATTGTCGTGAACCTGAATGTTTATGCGGAATGTCATGGTGTTTGTGCAAAAGGGGAAATAGATTTCCGCTGTTTATTCATTATGCGGGTTTGTGTTTGGTCAGCCAATGATGGGCTGACTTTCATCGGATGATACCAGTATTGCAGAGAATGGCTATTGAGTGGATTTACATAGCTGCAGAGTAAGCAAATTATTTTTTCAGTGGGTGTTTGCCGAGCCTGGTGGTGTTCTGGATAGGGTTATGTACGTAGAGGTGGCTTTTTGGCATAACGATTGCTTTTAATGAACGCTGGTTATATCAAATCGCTGCAAATGCATCGTTAAACCGGAACCGATTTCCCAAGCAAGATTGTCTATCCGAGGCTGACATGGCTATTAACTTTGAGAGTGCGTTGGGTGTATTGCCCGACACATTGCAATATCGAACCCGGCGGGCAGAGGTGCTGGCAAGCAATATTGCCAACGTTGATACGCCGGGCTATCAGGCAAAAGACCTGAGTTTTGATCATATTCTCGGGCAGCAACAGGCTCAGATGCGGTTGCAGCAGACCAGTAGCCGTCATATTACTTTGCCGGGTACAGAGCAGGAAGCCTCAGTGGTTGAGCGGGATATTCGACAGCCTTCAAGTGATGGCAACTCGGTAGAACTGGGCGTCGAACAGGCTGCCTACATGCGCAACAGTATGGAGTTTCAGACCAGCTTTGCGTTTTTGAACATGAAAATGAAAGGTCTGCAGCGCGCCATTAATGGTCAGTGATAAGCGCCGGATCGATTGGAAGTAAGTAATCGTTTATGTCCCTGAATAGTATTTACGACATTGCCGGGTCCAGCCTGAATGCCCAGACCCTGCGACTCAATACCATTGCCAGCAACATGGCCAATGCCGAAACTGCAGCCGCTTCACCGGACGCAGTATACAAAGCCCGTCGTCCGGTGTTTTCCGAAGTGATGCGGTCAGCACAGATGGAGCTGGGCAGTCAGGTAGAAGTCCGGGAGGTGCTGCAAAGTCAGGCAGACCCTCTGATGCGTTATGAGCCTAATAACCCGCTGGCGAATGAAGACGGCAATGTTTTCTACCCGAATGTCAATGTGGTGGCGGAGATGGCCGATATGATGAGCGCCACCCGTAACTATCAGACCAGCGTTGAAGTGATGAGCAACGCCCGTCGTATGCAGGAGCGCCTGCTGAGTCTGGGGCAGTGATGGCTGGTTTTATTAAACAAGCTCGTCAGATCACTGCTGGCTTACTACTCGGTGTTGTGGCCGTGGGCTCTGCAAATGCTTCCATGGGACTGGACAGTGAAGCATTTCTGCAAATGTTGTTGACCCAGTTGCAGTACCAGGACCCTACCGCTCCCATGGATAACGCCCAGATGGTCTCCCAGCTGGCTGACCTGACCATGATGGAACAGAATGCCGAGCTGGTGCATGCCATGAATCAGCTGCGTGATCAGATGTATCAGTCTCAGGGTTTGTATGCTTCCAACCTGGTGGGTAAGGAAGTGATGGTCATCGCTAACCTTTTCAAAGTGGAAAATGGTCGGCTGCCAAGCGGTGAGATTTTGCTGAATTATGCGGCCAGTGATCTGAATCTGGAAATATATAAGCAGGATGATGAACCTAAGGATCACGATCCGGTTGATACCCTGAAGTTGGGTGAGCAGACAGAAAGCGGCAAAGTACCTTACGACCTGAATGATCTGAAGAAGTCGCTCGAAGACGACACTTATATGATGTATGCCTACGCCGAAGTAGACGGCAGTGATCTGGAACAGGCCGTTGTTCAGCGCAGTGTCGTGCTGAGTGTGGTGATTCCCGGTGGCGGGCAGGATGTGCTGGTTGATGTGAAAGGCATTGGACTGGTGCCTTTATACAGTATTACCGAGTTTCAGGGTGATTATGTTGCCGGTGGCGGGGATGGCGGGCAGGAAGGTCAGCGCCCGGAGCGGCCCGGTCAGTTGCCGTCTTTGCCGGAAATTGATCCTTTTGCCAGTGTGGCCGGTCATATGGAAAAGACGATGCGTGATGGTGAGCGCTGGACCATAAATCCTTTTCATAAGCCCCAGAGTATGCGCTCGAATGAACGACAGAAGAGTCAGCCGGTGTCACACCGCGATGCCATGTTCAGACGAGTTCGATAACGTTTAATCCAGTTTTTAGTTTGAATCAGACTGGCTGCTGAATTGAAATGCAGCAGCCAGACACCAGAGAGTAAATACCAATGTCAATGAATACCGGCGTTAGTGGCCTGAATGCTGCCAGCCAGAGCCTGAATACCATCAGTAATAACATCGCCAATGCCAATACCACCGGCTACAAATCCATGAATACCCAGTTTGCCGACGTTTACTCGTCAGCAACAGGCAGTGGTGGTGTTTATGTGGCTGCTATCGAAACTAACTTTGCTCAGGGTGATTTGCTGTATACCTCCAGTGCGACCGATCTGGCGATTGAGGGCGGTGGTTTCTTCGTGATGGAAGATTCCAACGGTCAGCAGTATTACACCCGCGCCGGTAATTTCAGCACCGACAAAGACGGCTTCCTGGTGAACAATCAGGGACAGAAGCTGATGGGTTTTGCTGTAGACGGCAATGGTAATGTGATTGAAGGTCAGCTGGTTGAGCTGCCTATTAATACCGCTGATATTGCTGCGCGTTCTACCAGCTCTCTGAATCTGGGTGCTAACCTCGATGCCCGTGTGGATGTGTTGGATGCTGACGAGTTTGATCCGGCTGATCCAAACTCTTACCACAGCACCACGACCACCACGGTTTACGACTCTCTGGGTAATGAACAGCAGGTAACGGCTTACTACATCAAAACCGCTGATGAGCCTGCCACCTGGGAAGTTCAGTACGAAATTAATGGTGAGCGTGTAGAAACGGCGCCGGGCAGTGGTGAGTACTTTGCTGCCACCCTGACCTTTGATGAAGACGGTGTATTGGCCAGCAGTGATCCGATGAGTGGTACGACGCCAGGCGTCTTTGATCTGCCGGAAGTGTCTCTGGGTAATGGTGCATCCCCTCTGAATCTGGAAATGAATGTCTCTGATTTCAGTCAGTTCGGTAATGATTTCTCTGTTAGCCGAAACAGCCAGGATGGCTATCAGGCGGGTTCTTTCCTGGGTGTGTCGATTTCTGATGAAGGGGCTATTGTGGCCACTTACTCCAATGGTGAGAGCATGATTCAGGGCTATGTGGCGCTGGCGAACTTCCCGAACACTGGCGGCCTGACCACAGCGGGTAATACCAGCTGGACGGAATCTCCTGAGTCCGGAAGCCCGATCATTGGTCTGCCGGGCAGCGGTACACTGGGCAAATTAACCAGCAGTGCGCTGGAAAATTCCAACGTTAATATGAGTGGCGAGCTGGTTGATATGATCGTGGCGCAGAGTGCCTATCAGGCCAATACCAAAACGATCTCTACCGCCAATGAAAACACCCGCTACCTGCTGAACACCTTTTAAGCGGAGCTGAGGTTTAATGGATAAGGCGTTATACACCGCTCTCAGTGGTGCGACCCGGGCGATGCATTCCCAAAGAATGCACGCCAATAATCTGGCTAATATCACCACCGATGGTTTTCGGGCGGATTACCTGAATGCCGTGTCTTCCCTGGTCGAAGGGGAAGGCGAGCAGACCCGGGTGCATGTGGCGAATGGCGAACAGTGGACTGACCTGAGTAACGGACAGTTATCGTTCACTGGCCGGGATCTGGATGTTGCCATTCAGGGCGACGGTTGGCTGACCGTGGTGAATGATGAGGGCGAGGAAGCCTATACCCGTGACGGTAGCTTTTTTGCTGATGCCGATGGTGTGTTGCGTAATGCGCAGGGCTGGATGGTGGCAGGGCAGGGTGGCCCGATTCAGTTGCCGGATTATGAAAAGCTGACCATTGGTGCCGATGGTCGTGTGTCTGTGGTGATGAATGGTGCTGCAGAGAACGAGATCGTTATGGTAGACGTTCTGCGTCTGGTAAATCCACAGGCGGCTGATCTGGCCAAGGGTGGTGACGGTCTGTTCCGTGTTGGCGAAGATGTGGCAGTACCTGAAGATGCAGCAGTGACCGTGGTCAGTGGTTATCTGGAAGGCAGTAATACCAATGCCGTCGCTGAAATGGTAGCGGTCACCAACCTGAGCCGTAACTTTGAAATGCAACTGAAAATGATGTCGTCTGTTGAGCGTATTGCGCAGGCAGGCGATGAGTTGCTGAGACGATAAATTTTCATACAGGCGGGTGCCGGGTTCTGAACCATCAACGTACCGGCCTGTTTTTTTGTGAGTAGTTTTCAATGAATCCAGCTTTGTGGACGGGTCAGACAGGTCTGACTGCACAGGACAAGCAGCTGAGTGTTATTTCCAATAACCTGGCGAACGTCAATACCATCGGCTTCAAGCGCGATCGAGTGGTGTTTGAAGACCTGTTTTATCAGGTTCAGCGTCAACCGGGTGCAGATAACACCGAAGGTAACCAGATTCCTAATGGTATTCAGATGGGTACCGGTGTTCGGGTGTCTGGCACGCAGAAGGTGTTCACCACCGGTTCTTACGTGACCACCACCGACCAGCTGGATATGGCGATTGAAGGTCAGGGCTTTTTTCAGGTGTTGCAGCCTGACGGTACCATGGCGTACACCCGTAATGGTCAGTTTCACCTGAATTCGGATGGTCAGATGGTGACTGCCAATGGTTATCCGCTGGAACCCGCCATTGAGATTCCGGAAGATGCCCTGTCCCTGACAGTGGGAGCTGATGGTCTGGTGAGTGCATCGTTGGCGGGTGATCCGAATCCGCAGGAACTGGGTCAGATTACGCTGGCAAACTTTGTTAACCCGGCCGGTCTGAGTGCGCTGGGTGGCAACCTGTTTGCCGAAACCGCTTCCAGTGGTCAGCCCTTTGAAGCGATTCCCGGTGAAGACGGAGTGGGCGCGGTGAAGCAGTACACGCTGGAGTCTTCCAACGTGAACATGGTGGAAGAGATGGTGAACATGATCACCGCTCAGCGTGGCTATGAAATGAACGCCAAGGTGATTTCTGCTGCCGACGATATGTTGCGCTTCGCTAACCAGACGCTGTGATAAACAGTAAGAGAGCTTTTGCATCATGCCTTTTTTTATAAACACTGCTCTTGTGAAAAACAGCGTTAAGAAAGGTCTGCTTCCGGTTCTGGCAATGTCTCTTGCGGGCTGTGTCACCATGCCTGAGCCGTCCGGGCCAAAAGAGGCAGATCAGGCAGGAACACCGGATCAGATATTTGAAATGATGGCGTTGCCCATGCCGGATACGGAATCCCAGGAGATAGTAAACGGCAGTCTGTTTAATCCTTCCTACAGTAGTAGCCTGTATGAAGATCGTATGGCGTATCGGGTTGGCGATATTCTGACCGTTGTACTGGATGAGCAGACCCGTTCCAACACGTCTTCCGGTACCGATTTCCGTAAAGATAACTCGGTGAATCTGCCCGGACCTTTGCTGTTTGGACGCAAGGAGCCGGATTCCGGCATGTCCATGGATCGTCGTTTCAGTGGCAGTGGTTCCAGTACCCAGCAGAATATGCTGGACGGTTCTATTACCGTGTCGGTGCTGAAGGTGCTACCAAACCGGACGCTGTTGGTGCGCGGTGAAAAGTGGCTGACCCTGAATCAGGGAGACGACTATATTCGGGTATCCGGCATTTTGAGACCGGAAGATATTGCACCGGATAACAGTGTTTCTTCCCAGCGTCTCGCCAGTGCCCGACTGGTGTTCTCCGGAGACGGGCCACTGGCAGATGCCAATGAGGCAGGCTGGTTGATGCGTTTCTTTAATAGTCCAGTGATGCCAATGTGAGGAAGAGCAGCGTGTTTAAGTGGTTAACAAAAACAGCCTGTGTTCTGACGGCGGTAGCGATGACCGTTTCGGCGCCAGTGCTGGCGGAGTCTCACCAGTCGTCACGACGACTGATGGATATGGTGGATATACTGGGCGTTCGTAGTAACGAACTGGTGGGGTATGGTCTGGTGGTCGGTCTTGATGGTACCGGCGATAAAACCCGACAGACGCAGTTTACTGCCCAGTCCATGAATAATATGTTGCGCCAGCTGGGTATTCAGATGCCTGAAGGTGCGAACCCCAACCTGAAGAACATTGCGGCGGTGTCGGTAACGGCTACGCTGCCACCGTTTGGCAGTCCCGGACAGAGTATTGATGTAACGGTGTCGTCCATAGGTGATGCCAGCAGTCTGCAGGGCGGTACCCTGCTGATGTCCCAGCTGAAAGGGGCGGATGGTCAGGTGTATGCGCTGGCGCAGGGTAATCTGATTGTAACGGGTATGTCTGCCCGCGGTAACAGTGGTTCCAGTGTCACCGTGAATATTCCAACGGCTGCCCGTATTCCTAACGGAGCCATTATCGAGCGGGCAGTGCCGAGCAGTTTTGCCTCCAAGGATCATATTGAGCTGAACCTGCGGTCACCTAACTTTACGACAGCGGGCAACATTGTGCGTGCCATTAATGAGAAGTTTGGTCCTGAAACGGCCTGGGCGGAAAATGGTGCAACGGTTCGGGTAGGCGCTCCTGCTGACCCCAGTCAGCGTGTTGCCTATATGTCTGTATTGGAAACCATGCGCATTAATGAAGGCGACACCATTGCCAAGGTGGTACTGAACAGTCGAACCGGCACCGTCGTGATGAACGAGCATATTCGTCTGCGCGCGGCTGCGGTGAGTCATGGCAATCTGGTGGTGACGATTCGGGAAGATTTTACGGTCAGTCAGCCGCCGGGCTTCAGTGGCGGTGATACGGTGGTGGTGCCCAATACGAACATTGTCGTCGATCAGGGTGATAAACACCTGTTTATGGTACCGGAAGGTAACTCGCTGCAGGATGTAGTGAATGCGATTAACGCCGTGGGTGCAACACCGGCGGATTTGATGGCTGTGCTACAGGCGCTGGAGCAGGCGGGTGCGTTGCAGGCTGAGCTGCTAGTGATTTGATTAAGCTCGTTATTTGATTAAGCTCGTTATTTGATAAGAAAGTGATCTGATGGATATTTTAAGCTTGCAAAGTGCTTCTTCTCAGTCGTTAAACCAGATAAAGCCTGCTGCCAGAGAGGCGGCAGGTGAAGACTCTGCTCTGCGAGCCGCGGCTCAGGACTTTGAGGCGATGATGCTGGAGCAGATGTTGAAAAGTATGCGCGATGCGAATGAGGCGATAGCGGAAGATGGCTTGCTGAACAGTCGCGAGCAGAAATTCTGGCAAGAGTTTCAGGATTCCCGGTTGGCGCTGGAGTTGGCGAGAAGTCAGGGGTTAGGGCTGGCAGATGCCATTGTTGCCCAGGTGGAAACACTTCAGGGTGGATGACTATTGCTTCGGCAAGATAAAAAAAGAGCACCAGCTGTAAGGCGGTGCTCTTTTTTTTGCCGGGTGGGTCAGGCTGCGGTATTGCTGAAGGGTATTGGGCTGTCAGCGATGGTAGCTTTTATGCTTGCAGTTGATTCCGGGGGTTCAGAAGTTGTTGAGTCGTCAGGCTTATCTTCCGATGCGTTGGCGAGAATACTCTCTTCCACTTCTTCTTCATTAATAGCTCTGGGTATAAATGCAGGTGCTATGACAGGCCAGCTGCGTGCAACGCTGTTAAATTTAGCCACTGGATGGCGGTCGTCGCCCATGCGTATAAAGCCCTGCATATCCGGCAGTTCATGTATCTGCTCAGGGGAGACAATAGGCATGGTCAATTGACGTTCAGTGGTTTGAGTTTGATGTTTGCCGCTGTAAGTGATTTCAGTTTTTTGAACGGTATTGCGTTTACCCAGTTTGCTCGATGCCCATTTGGCGGTGCTGTAATCACTGCAGCGCATGGAGGCCCAGCTTTCACAGGAGCGGCTGATCGCCTGCACTGTGCTCATGCCGTATATTTCCGTCAGTCGCATTACCGAGTCAACACCCAGAATGGCGCAGGCGCCGATTTTGCGGGACTGAATCATAAAGTTCTGCAGTGACGGGATCAGGTTAAGCCGGGTCAGGTCGTCTGCGACAAAGAAGAAACGGCGCAGATGGTCGGGTGGCAGGCTGATCAGGGTGCTGCAGGCAAATTCCAGCCAGACCGTGGTCAGTGGTCTCAGAACATCAATCTCGTCGGAGTGAGTGCTGATAAATAACCAGCTGTCGTCGTTTTCATTGAATGCCCAGCGACGTACAGAGAAGCGGAAGTTTTCACTGGACAATTCCTGCATGGGGCGGATGGAGGCAATCAGAACGCCGCGAATACCCATGCAGGCTTCTTCTTCACCCCATTTGGCCAGAATCGGTGCCGAGTCGGTTTCGGAAAGGATTTCAACAATCCGGCTGTCTTCGATCTCCCGAATTTGCTCCAGCAGGATATCGGTGTTGGGATTCTCGGTATCGCCAAGATCCTGTGCCAGTTTCGCCAGAACAGTACGCGCGCCGGTTGACCAGTCCTGCTCCATTTTATGGTCGGGAATCAGGGCTTTTGCCATACGAATGTAGTCGTAGCTGCGATTGCATTCGCACCAGATGTCCCAGGAGGCGCTGCGCTCATCCATCGGGTTCAGAATGATGTCTTTATCCTGACGGTAGAAGTGGCTGATGAACTCGCCGTTGATGTCGAAGACAATGGCTTTTTTTCCGGCAGCACGAATGCCAACCAGCGTTTCCTTGATGTTGACACTTTTACCGGAGCCGGGAGAACCGACGACAATCAGGTGGCTGGTGTCTGATTTTTCTGGCATCGGAATGCCGGCAAACTGCATTCTGGACACGCTGGGGCGTTCTGCCGTGATTTTGCGCAGATCGGCGGCTTCGACAATGCGATTGTTGTCTGCCTCGATTTCTTTACGACGCTGGATAACGTGGCTGGTGCTGCGGCAGAAAAATTTGACGGTCATCCACAGGATAACAAAGAGAATGATGGAAGCGAGGGTGGAGGCCAGGGTGACCATGGCGCTGCGTTGAATGGTGGTGTCTTCTATGACGCTGCTGCCGCTGCGCATGTAGACCTGACCATCGCTGGTGCGAACCGGAAGGTTGTAACTGGTGTCCTGCAGAACCTGAACGTTCATGGTTGCGTTCAGCAGGGCGGCTGTTTCGTGTCGTGCCTGGGGGCTGGTGATACCAATGAAAACCACAATCGATATCAGTAAGGCCGGCAGGGGTGACAGTCGTTCAAGCGTTTTTAACTTTGTCGATTGCATGGATTTTACTTGAGTGTCTGGTGAAGAATAACGATTTAGCTGGGGTGACAATGTAAACGTCCCTGTAGAAAAAAAATTAAGCAGACGGGTAAAAAAAACTTAACTGTTCAGTGCTTTTGTCGTATTCCGAAGTAGTTATATTTTCTGGCCGGGAAGTCCCACACATGAGCATGATTCACAATGGTATCGCAGGCATGAATGTTGCCTCGACCGCACTGGTTGTCACCAGTACCAATATCGCAAACGCCTCCGTCGCCGGGTACTCCCGTCAGCAGACAATGTTCTCGACCTCGGGCACTGGTGGTGTCTATGTCAGCGATATTCAGCGGGTGACGGATCAGTTCTATGTGTCTCAGGTTCAGTCGGCAAGCACGTCGCTGGGCTATGCTACCACACTGGCCAGCCAGAATAATCTGCTTGAAGTCACATTAAGCAACGAGTCCATGAGCCTTTCTCCTGCCCTGAATGATTTTTTCAATAGTCTGGACAGTGCCCAGGCTGACCCGATGGACATTGCCTATCGTCAGGAAGTGCTGTTCGGGGCTGAAAACGTCGCTAGTCGTTTTAATGGGCTGGTGACCGATATGAACAAACAGCTGGATGAAGTCAACAAACAGGTTGATGTGATGGTCGGTGAAGCCAACACCCTGATGAACCGGGTTGCCGAACTGAACAAGGAAATTCAGATGGCCGAAGCAGCCGGTGGTGCGTCTTCTGCTTTGCTGGATGAGCGTGATCGTTCTGTGCAGCAGTTGTCTGAATTGCTGGGTGTGCAGAGTATGATTCAGTCAGACAACACTGTTAACCTGTTTCTGCCATCGGGCGAGCCATTGGTGACGGGTGGAACGGCGACAGAGCTGGTGGTTGAAAAAGGTAATAGCCCCTGGGATAGCTCCATTGCCCTGAAAACCGGCGGGCACACGAAAACCATTAACGACGTAGGTGGTGCAGTGCAAGGGCAGCTGGATTTTCGTGATGATGTGCTGGCACCTGCGTTTGACGAACTGATGCTGATTGGTGAAGTGCTGGCAGACGAATTTAATGCCGTACTGACTCAGGGTTATGACCTGAATGGCGAGCCGGGTGAGCCTTTGTTTGAATTCACTGCCAATGGTGAATTAAAAGTGCTGATTGATGATCCGTCAAAGCTGGCATTCTCCTCTGATCCAGAAGAGCCGGGCAACAACGATGTTCTGATGCAGCTCAGTGATCTTCGTCATGAGAAGTGGGAAGAGCTGGGTGACCTGTCGTTCAACGATGCATACAACGGCATGGTGATTGAAGTGGCGGGTAAAGCGTCTGACGCCATGAACCGTTACGATGCTGCCTCGCTGATTTACAATGAAGCCAACAATAATCTTGCCAGTGTTGCCGGTGTCAACATGGACGAAGAAGCGGCCAACCTGATTGTATTTCAACAGGCTTATGCGGCGAATGCCAAGGTGATTGCCTCGGCGAATGACATGATGAATATGTTGCTGGCGATTTAATAACGGTTTGTAACGTAGGTTGGGACGAGCGGAACGCGCTTGTGCCCTTCAGGGTAACCTCCCAACACGGGTAGTCAATTTATGTTACTGCCCCGCAATTTTAAATTAAGTCAGTGTGTTTGGGCGAGCGCGACCTCCCAACACGGGTAGCTCGTTCATGTTGCTGCCACGCAAATTTAAATTGAGTCACCGTGTTGGGAGGTCGCTTCGCTCGTCCCAACCTACGACAGAGAAAAGGTATTTTTATGCGCATCAGCACCATGCAGATGAACAACACGATGACGAACAATATGATGTCTACGTCGTCTTCCATGAACCGCATTCTGATGGAATTGAGTACCGGCAAGAAAATTCTCAAACCGTCGGATGATACTCTGGCGTCTACCCAGATTCTGGGTCTGAAAGACGCCAATGCGGCGCTGGAATCCTTTGAAAAGAATATGAAAACCGCTGAAAGCTCGCTGGTGCTGGCTGAAACAGTGGTGGGCGATATGGTTAATGTGATTAACCGTATGCGTGATCTGGCGCTGGGTACGGGCGGTATTCCAACGCCTTATGATGGCGAAGATGGTCAGGACGGTGTTGATGGTGATTCCGGTGATGGCCGTTCTGCCCAGGCGCAGGAAATTGCCATGCTGATGGAAACGCTGACCAGTCTTGCCAATACCCGCAGCAGCAGTGGTGAATACATCTTTGGCGGTACCATGGGTAACAATGCACCGGTGGGCGCGAAGGAAAACGGTAATGGACCGAGCTTTTCCATTAGTGGCAGCGACAGTGCCCGTCAGATCAAGATCAGCGATTCCCAGACTATTGATCTGGGTGTGGTGGCAGACGATCTGTTTGTTCTGAGTGATGGCAGCAATATTTTTGATGTCATGAATGGGTTTGTGGATGCCCTGAATGATCCGTCGCTGTCTCAGGATGATATGGATGCCATTACGGCGGACACGGTGGATGCCATTGATGAAACGCTGGACAATATGAACCGCGCGCTGACTCATATTGGTGGCACGCTGAATACCATTGATCAGGCCATGGCGTCGAATCTGGATATGCAGATGTACAACGAGAGCCTGGTAGACAGCCTTGAAGCGGTGGATTTTGCTTCTGCCATTACCGATTTTACCATGATGCAGGCGCAGTACACTGCCAGCCAGAAAGCTTATGCGATGGTGGGTAGTGCATCGTTGTTTGATTTTGTTTAATTAATCGAACGATCAAAAAAATACGCGATCACCTTGAAAAGAGGCTGATAAAAGCGGGCGGATGGTCTAGCTTTTTCAGTCTCTTTTTTTAGACCATCGTACTCATGAAACTACCGCCCTGTACTGTTGTGGATTTTGTGTATAGCTGGCTGCAGTGCTGAATTTATTTGCGCCTTCAGGTTGCTGCATGATGGTTGACAGTCGATTTTTTTGGGATGTTTATGTCAAAAACACATGATATACGCTGGATTCTACGCTTTGATAACTTCCAGCGTGCTCTGGCTCGTTTACGTCAGGGTGTTGGGCTGGTTAATCAGAGGCAGTTAAGTGATCTGGAGCAGCTGGGTTTGATTCACATTTTTGAGTTTACTCATGAACTGGCGTGGAATGTATTGAAAGACTTTCTGATCTGGCAAGGTGTTGCAGACATTATTGGTTCCAGAGATGCTACCCGCACTGCATTCAAGGTGGGTTTGCTGGATGATGGTGCTGTCTGGATGGCGATGATCAAAAGTCGCAACCTCAGTTCCCACACTTACAGGGAAGAAGTGGCTGATGACATTGCCGGTAAAATTGTAGGCAACTATTACGACGCTTTTTGTGAGCTTGAAAAGGTGATGCTTGCCCGAAAGGATGATGTTGATGAAGCATGATTCCGGCTTGTCTGATGATGTCGAGAACCGTATTAAAGAGGTGTTTAGCCGATTTCCCGAGGTGGGTCAGGTGTTGTTGTATGGTTCAAGAGCGAAAGGGAATTATCGGAAAGGGTCGGATATTGATCTGACCCTGATTGCACAGGAAGGTAAAATACTCAACCTTGATCTTGTTTATGCGGTGGACGACGCTTTGGATGAACTACTGCTGCCGTATACCTTTGATTTGTCTATTTTCCCGGACATCGATAATCCGAATCTGGTTGATCATATTCAGAGGGTGGGTGTCGTTTTTTATCAGAAATAAACGTTTGCGCCGAACAGTCGGTTATTCACCGGCTCTGGTGTTCAATCAGCCCGAACAAATGCTTTGAGATATCAAGAATGCTCCCATAAAGCTTTTTACTGATAATGGCTTCTACGATGTTGCGGTTAACGTCAAGGTAGTCATGCACCAGTACATTTCTGAAGCCAATCATTTTCATGGCGGTTTCGTAGTCGCTTCTGCCCAGGTCGCCCTGTTTTAGCATTTTCGCCGTAAGCCTCCCTACTTTAAGTGGGGAGATATAAGGCGGGAGTCCGCAAGGACTCCGGTTGAGTATTTGCACTTATCTGTTAATATTCTCAGCAGGTCTGTCTCAAAGCCAGAGACTAGCGGTGACGAAAACCAAGCGCTGCGAATAAAAAATCAAGGCAGAGTATCTGCCTGTTGGGCTAGAAGACCCGCGAAAGTCGTTATTGAAACGCATCGTAGAGGGAACCGTATAGATACCCAACAAATCAAACAAAGACCTTTTAAAAGCCGGAAGGGCTGTCCGGTTCTGCTGATGGAGGCTTCTGTGTAAGTCCAGTCGCTATAGACTGGCTATAGCCTGTGAAGTCAGAAGCCTCCTGCTTTAGCTGGAGGAGCAGTCACTAAGCCATCCAGTGCCGCACGGGATTTGCTGACGTTGATGTTGTACTTTTGCTGGTAGGTGTAGCGGGATAAGCCAATCAGGCTTTCTATAATGATCTGAAGTGCGCGCTGGGCAGCCAGTAAGTCCCGGCCATTCCAGTGTGCTATATCATTGTGTAGTTCATCCAGCATCAGCAGCATTTCCTGCTGAATGTTCCGGACTTCCTGCTCGTAGGCTTTATCTCTCATAATCTTTTTCCCAGGCGGAGATAATGGCGTTTTCCATGCGTCGCACAACGGGTATGCCACGATCATAAAGTTTAATGCCCTGAATGATGTTCCATTGTAGCGGAACCGGTACTTCACGCAGGTCAACAATGCTGATGTCGTGATCGGGCAGAAGTGACTCTAATTTCGATTCTAACAATTGAGGTCTTGCTGTGCGTTCCAGAAGGTCTTCCATGTAGTCGCTAAAGAGAACGGCAATATCCCAGTCGCTGTCGGCTCGTTCGGTGCCTTTGCTGCGTGAGCCGTAGAGATAAATAGCATCGGTCTTTTCCTGCTCACAAATGGTTTCGCTAATGATTTCTGCAATGTTGGGTGTGGGCGTGCGGCTCAATGATGATCTTCCTGTCTTGCTGTAAAAGATAAAGTATCGGAAAACGCTTGATAACGCGAGAAGTATGGCTTTCAACAAAAAATCCCAAAAAAATATTTAAGGATAAAAAAACGCCGTCGTTTACAAAGGTAACCGCACTGGTTGTTGGTGCTTTTCCCTGCGAAGCGGGTGCAAAAGTGCGCGGCAGCCAACGTTTGTTTGTATTCGATAACACTGGAGTCGGTAATGATTACCATCAATTCCAACAGCTCTGCCCTGATGGCGCAGAACAACCTGTTCAACGCTCAGTCTGCACTGACTGGTAACATGCAGCAGCTGTCTACCGGTCTGCGCATCAACTCTGCGTCTGACGACGCTGCAGGTCTGCAGATTTCCAACCGTATGGAAACTCAGATGAACGGTCTGTCCGTTGCTCAGCGTAACGCGAACGACGGTATCTCTATGGCTCAGACCGCTGAAGGCGCGATGACCGAGAATACTACTATCCTGAACCGTATGCGTGACCTGTCTCTGCAGTCTGCTAACGATACCAATACTCTGGAAGATCGTCAGGCAATGCAGAAAGAAGTTAACTCTCTGGTTGCAGAAGTTGATCGTATTGCTTCCACTACTAACTTTGCTGGCATTAATCTGCTGGACGGTACAGCTGACAATCTGTCTTTCCAGATTGGTTCTAATGCTGGTGAAACCATTCAGTTTGGTATTGCTGATATGAGTGCTAGCGCTCTGACTGGTGATGTGACATCTATCAATTTTGATATGTCGGATCTGACATTTACTGATGGTGATTTGGTTATTGATGATGGTACTGATGAGAATGCCACTATTGCCGTTACGGTAAATGATGGAGCTGATGATCTTGCTGAAGTTACTCTGACTCAAGGTGATAGTATTGAAGACGTTGCACAAGCACTGAATGATGGTTTGAATAGCCAAGGCGTTACTTTTGCTGTTGAAGAAGGTGCTCTGAAAGCATTCTCTATGAATGAGAAGTTTGGTGAGACCGATGATGGTGAGGGTGGTACTAATCCTGCTGAGCTGACACTGCAAGTTGGTGGTGCTGACGCGACTGCTACTGGTGGTACTTCCCCAATGAGCTTGGAAGATATTAATATCACTACTGCTCAGGGTGCTCAGCAGGCTGTTCAGATTCTGGATGGCGCTCTGGCTAAGGTTGACGATCAGCGTGCTAATCTGGGTGCGGTTCAAAATCGTCTGGAATCCACCATCAGCAACCTGTCCAACATTGAAGAAAATCTGGGTGTTTCCCAGTCCCGTATCCTGGATGCTGACTTCGCTTCCCAGACTGTGGAAATGACTTCCAACCAGATGCTGATGCAAGCCGGTACTTCTGTTCTGGCGCAGGCTAAAGGTATGCCACAGTACGCGACTATGCTGCTGTAATAAGACGGCTGCTGTCATAAATTTTCGTTTAGAAAATTTAACCAGTGCAAAGGCGAATCCTTCGGGTTCGCCTTTTTTGTGGGTGCTATTTTGATGTTTGATCTGAAGTAGAGTCGCGATCCAGCTTTTCCTGAATGGCAGAGCAGATGAACGCATTGATGGAGCGGTTGCAGCTGGCAATGGCGACTCTGCGGTGCAGTTCCTCGCCAATGCGGATGTTCAACGAGCCTTTAAAAGGTGTGTCGGGTGTTTTGCCCAGTTCCGCACAGTCTTCAAGATAAGTATCGACAGATGTTTTAAATTCGGCTTCAAGCTTGGGAAGCGTGTCGGCTTCATAAGTAATAAGGTCACGAATAAAGGCAAGCTTGCCATAGAGAGTGCCTGTTTCAATTTGTGGTTCGATGGTGCCTTTGTAGCCTTTGTAGCTGAAGTAAGTCATTTTAAATATATCCTTCCTGTTTTAGCGCAAGGCGAACATCCTTCAGAGCGCCTCCTTTGAGGTAATTCTCGGGATGTGGTTTATGCAATCTGATCAGGTGTCCGGTGCCGGAGTGGTAAAATCGGACACGAGATCCAGCCATTTCCTTTCTTTCATAGCCCAGTTGCTTCATGAGCGTTACTAAATCTGACCAAGGATAGGTTTTGGTTGCGTTTTTGAGTTGGTCTTTGAGTTTGTCAGATTTGCCCATGGTTAGCCTCTGGCGTGCAACTAATTATAGTCGCTTTAGAATGTGTTTCGATAGTTTTGGGGTGTGCTGTTTTTGTGGATTTTCTTATACCTTGTTGTATTGCGTTCTCTATCTCTTCGAGGCTGGCGTGCTTTATCCGGGCATCAGCTGTCAGGCAGCCTGCAAGGTGGCTAATGTCATCTGGCTTTGTTGGCATGGAAATGTGCTCTTGTAATAGTGTGGAGGTCAAAGTAAAGACGGGCTGGCGAAGCTGTCAAAGCGAGATTCTTCAGAGTTTCGGAAACCGCTGATTATTTCTGTCAATGTGTTCTATCAAGGGAAGTTTTCAGGGCTTGCTTTTTGTGTACGACAATGGGGACGGTGTTGGCTGCTCTCACTCACCCTAATCACTTACTACACGCAGGCTCACTGGCAACGCTCCCGGCGCTGTTCAGCATACACTCCATCCGTGGAGATAATGGGGCTTCGATCGTTTGCCGCCTACTCAAATCTCCAATGGAAACGGGTATAGACTAACGCAATGACTGAAACACTTCCGGGCATTGCTCTGCAATCCTTAACAGGGCTTTTGCCGGACCTTGTGGTGTCCTGCGGCCTTGCTCCCAGTCCTGAATGGTTCTGATGCTGACGCCCATAAAACCGGCAAAGGCTGACTGGGATAATTTCAGTTTTTTTCTGATGTCTTTAGCAGGTGAGGGCTCTGAAAGGACAGAGGTTTTAAGTTTCCCTTCACCCGACTTAAAAGCCTTGATTTCTTCTATACCATCAAGAATTTCCTGACCGATATCTCGTTCACTCATTTTCGATTGCCTCCGCAATGTTTTTAAGGATATGGCCGGGGATAGAGGCTTGATCGGACTTACTGTAAATCGTGAGCATCCACATTTCATGCTCACTCTTTTTCCAGTAATAAATGACTCTAACGCCGCCACTTTTTCCTTTTCCTTCCGGTGCCCAGCGTACTTTACGGACACCTCCGCTACCACGAACAATGTCACCGGAATCAGGTTTTTCCTGTAGGTGCCATTGCAGCATTCTGTATTCATCATCTGATAAATAATCAGAAAGCAGCTTTGTGAATTTACTGGTTTCGATGAAGATCATAAAGATAAATATACGGCATTGCCGTATTTTGTCAAATTGTAAAATCTTGGATTCCCGTTTCCATGGTTTCTGTGTAGGAATCAGTATTATGTGATCAGCGCTTTTCTTGCCCATAATGCCTATAGGCAAAAAAAGATGGAGCCCGAAGTGTCAAAATTCACAGTTAAAAGAAAAGCCTTTGAGATTACGAGAGAGGTCGAAACTGTCAGTCAGAGGTCAATTGTTGCAGATTGCGGAAAGATAGATTTGACGATTGATCGCTATCGCTACAAAACTGCTTCTCCGCATGGTCTTTGGAAGGGTGGTGTTTTGTCTTATGACGATCCATCTGCCCCTGTTTGTGAAAATGACTGGGAGATAGAGTGTCGGTTCTTTTGATACTTACGTTCTCATTTATTGGGCAGGTCAATCCAGGCTATTAAGTAGTGCTGCTCTCGAGGCTGTTAAAGAAAATTTTATTTTAATAATTTCAAAAGCAGCCGTTTACCGCTGTAAATGCGCTCTGTCTAACCGGCGCTCACCGAATTTGAAGTTGTGGAGTGACCCCTCTTGATCACAATTAACTCTAACAATGCCGCCAAGATGGCGCAGAATATCCTCAATTCCAATCAGCTGCAGCTGACGGGTAATATGAAGCAGCTGTCTACCGGGCTGCGCATCAACTCGGCAGCTGACGATGCGGCAGGTTTGCAGATTGCCAATCGTATGCAGACCCAGATGCAGGGTCTGGCAGTGGCGCAGCGTAACTCTTCCGATGCGATTTCCATGGCGCAAACCGCTGAAGCGGGTATGAGCGAATCGACCAACATTATGAACCGTGTTCGTGATCTGGCCATGCAGTCGTTCAACGATACGAATAAGCAGGAAGATCGCGAAGCGACTCAAAAAGAAGTTGAGCATCTGAAAGAAGAAATTAACCGTATTGCCAATACCACGAACTTTGCGGGTATTAATCTGCTGGACGGCACTTCTGAGCATCTGGAGTTTCAGATTGGTGAGACTGCCGGAGATACGATTACCTTTGGTATTGATTCGGTAACCGGGGCTGATCTGGGTTCTGAGGTTCGTGAAGCAACTATTCCTGCTTCATTTGATGATGAAGGTGTTCTTGATGCTGATTTGGCATTGAGGTTTGACGGTGCTAACGAAACGATTGCAAAAGATCCGGGGCCGAAGCATATCTCTGATGTTGCTGAAGAGCTGAATGAATTGCTGGGTGACTACGATATTGAGGCGGAAGCGGTTTATTCTATTAATCCTTTTGCATTAGAAATTGTTGGTCATGAAGATGATGTGGATCTTGTCCGTAATTCTGCAGGCGGTGTACTTGCAGGAAATAATCTAAGCGTTGACAGTATCAACGTTGAAACTCAGGCGGGTGCCACCAAGGCCATGATTATTCTGGACGAAGCTCTGGCTCAGCTGGATGATCAGCGTGCCGATCTGGGTGCGGTTCAAAACCGTCTGGAATCCACCATTAATAATCTGACGTCTATGGAAGAGAATCTGGGTATTTCCCAGTCCCGTATTCAGGATGCAGATTTTGCCGAGCAAACCGTTGATATGACCAGTAACCAGATGTTGCTGCAGGCCGGTGTGTCGGTTTTGGCGCAGGCTAAAGGTATGCCTCAGTACGCAAGTATGCTGCTGCCATAACGTTCAAGCGGTTTTCATAAAAAAGCGAGACTTTGTGCTCGCTTTTTTTATGCCTTTAAGAAAAGACATCGGGTGTCGTATTCAAAGTATAACTCTTAACGTTTATGTGCTTTGCCATGAATACTGATCCGGATCTTCCTGATGTTTCTTTGTATAGCTCTGCTTCCAGTAAAGTTACTTCTGTTTCAGGGGTTAAACCTTTGAAGGGTTATGCAGATTCCGACGCTGAAAAGAAAAGGCAGCGTCGTACAACGGAAACAGATTTCCGGAAGCGGTTAAGCGAAGCGATTGGTGTTTTGCAGGCGCGTGAAGCGAGGCATTCTCTGGATTTTGATCTGGTTGAGCTGGATGGTGAACTGGCGGTTTCGATTGCGAATGCCGCCGGTGAGCGAATTGGGTTGATGCCTGCTGAAGAGGCTGTAGATCGGGCAGAGACGGGCGACGAAACAGCGTTTTTTGTTAATCGTGAATGTTGAATAGCTTTAATGGCACAACATTTGCATATCTATTCAATTGTATTGTTTGAAGGCGGTTGTCAGCCTTTGAATTCAGGCGCTGTCGTTTATCAGCCGCCGGAAATGAGGAAGTAAAGTATGTCAGGCATCTCCATGGGCGGTATGGGTACCGGGCTGGATATCTACGGTATGGCTACCCAGATGGCGACACTGCAGATCACTCCGAAAGCGACCCAGCTGACTCGTCGTGAAGGCGCAATTAATGAAGAGATTGCAGCACTGAACGAATTAACCAGTTCATTGAACAGCTTTTATAACTCTTTGAATCGTTATTCCGACGTGACGCGCTTTGGTTCGGTGTCGGTGTCGATGTCTGAAGACGATGAGAAGTATGCGGGCATCAGCGTTGATGAAACGGCGATTACCAATACTTACACGCTTCAGGTTAATGAGTTGGCGCAGCAGCATAAGGTTGAGTGGTTTTCAGTGGATGCAACCGGTGATAATGCTGGCGAAGTCCCTGAAGGCATGGAAGGCGAGTATACGCTTGAAGTCAATGGTGAAGCATTCAATGTGGCGATTGAGGCAGGTGACAATATTGCGGATATTGCTGAACGAATTAATAGTGATTCTGCAAATCCGGGTATCACGGCCAGCTTGCTGAGTGATGGTGAAAAGTCCTATCTGACTCTGACATCGGACGAAACAGGGCTCGATAATGCGATCAAAATTTATCACCCTGACTCGGATATGCCAATCAAAGTGGAAACCTTGCAGCCTGCACAGGATGCCGAGTTTTTCATTGACGGTAAACGAATGTCGAGTTCGACGAACCGTGTTGAAGATGCGATTCCCGGTGTGACGCTGGATCTGAAAAGCACCAACGATGAAGCATTCACCTTCGAGATTCGCTCGGATACCTCGAAAATGACGTCTTCTGCCCGCGCTATTGTAGACAGCTTTAATGATGTACTCAGTACGCTGGATTCGCTGGGTAGTCGTTCCATGGATGAAGACGGTAATGTCACCCGTGGCCCGTTGGCGGGTGATCCGATGATTAATGGTATTCGCAACGAACTTCGCCATGTTCAGCAGATGACCTTTGACGGACCTTATCCGAACCTTGCCAGTATTGGTGTGATGACCAACCGTAATGGTGATCTGGAAGTGGATACCGAAGTGCTGCAGGACGCTCTGGATGACGACCCCAAGGCTGTGACCGAAATGTTTCTTGAGGTGGTGGAAGAGTGGCAGGATGTTTCCACCAAGTACATTGGTCGCCCTGAAGAGGAAGAGTCTGAAGGTGATGAAGACGACGAAGACTATGTACCGCCGCCTAGCAATGATGACAAATACATCCCTAAAGATGGCCTGATTGATGCCCGTGTTGAAACGCTGGAGCGCAACCTGCGCGCAGTGGAGTCGGAATGGGAAGTGGTTGAAACCCGTTATGAATCCATCTATCAGCGTTATCTTAACGAATTTATTGCAATGGATCTGGCTGTCGCCCAGATGCAGAATTCCATGTTTACGTTTTAAGATTTAAGTCCCGAATATGAATGCAAAACGCGGCCTGAACGCCTACCAGAGTAACCAGACCCGAACCCGTGCAGAAGTGGCCAGTCCTTATCGTCTGGTGGCGATTATGTACGAAAACCTGATTGATAATCTTTCCAAGGCGGCAGGCGCCATTGAACGCAAGGATATGGCGTTGCGCGGTGAAAGCGTTGGTAAGTGTATGGATATTCTGGGGGCTTTGACGGGTGCCCTGGATCATGAGATTGGCGGCGAGATGAGCCAGAATCTAGCGCAGATTTATCAATACTGTAATACGCGCCTGCTGGAAGCCACCCGAACCAACTCTGCTGAACCTATTGATGAAGTCATGGATTTGATGACAAAGATTAAAGGCTCTTGGGATCAGATCGGGGGCAAGCTGAATGGCAGCGAGTAATCCTGCCGTTGTTCGTGAAGAGCTGGCTGTTTTGCAGCAGGAGCTGATTGAGGCCAGTGAGCAGAAAGACTGGCCTCTGGTTCAGGATATTGACGACGATATTCGTGAATTGCTCAAAGCTGTTCACCCTGATTGGAAGCAGGGTGAACTGGCAGACGTCATTGTTGACATGAAGCAGACCTATGAAAGGATATTTGTTCAGTGTCGTCAGCGCCGAGTTGAGTTAAAGGAAAAAATGGAAGCCATGCGTAGCAATAAAGATGCACTTGAGGGGTATAAAAACTCTCAGGCGGCTGGTAATCGTGAATTGAGGAAGCAGGCATGACGACCGGTGTTATTTCCGGCATGGAGTTTTTAACTTCAGCGACAGGATCGTCAAGCGCGATTTCTTCATCGAATGCAGGCGAGCGGAGTGGTGGGGCTGTGTTTGATGATTTGTTAGAGCAGTTTGTCGAGCATTCTGCTGACACTGATGCCCAGGATGAACGACTTGATGCCTTGCGCTCCACACTTGAAACCATGGACGACAGTGAAGTGGTTGGGTTTCTTGCGATGTTGGAAAACCAGAGCAACTGGCAGGTTGAGCAGCAACCGTTAGCGCAAGTGGTGGATTTAGAGGCGTGGCGACAGCAGGTTCAGGGCACTATTCAGGAAACGATGCATGACGTGGTAGAAGGCTCGCAGCCGCTGCTTTCGGAAGCGGCTGGTAAAGCGCTGGAAAAAGCACTGGAACACTACATGCCTGCAGATGAGTCTGAGCAGCAATTGGATGTTTTGCTGAAGAGAGAGTCGTTAGCGACGGCATCGCAAGAGTCTGTTAATGCGGCGGCGTTGACTTCGGTCAATGCGGACGAGGTGATTATGAATCAACAATCGTTCGCTGAATCGTCCTCCTATCAGCCAGCATTGGATATGAAGTTGCAGATGCAAGTCATGACAGACACGATGTCCGACACTCTGTCGATTCAGCCAGCACAGTCGTCTATTGAATTGTTGGGCGCAGTGCCTGCTGTAGCCCAAAGGGTTGAAATGGTGCAGGTTCAGACAGTGAGTAACCCTGCTGTTGCGCAGACCGCGACTCAGGCTAACCCGGAAATCAGTCTGCGTCAGGAAAGCTGGTCTGATGCCATGGGGCAACGGTTGATTACCATGGCGAGCGAAGGGCGTCATGAGGCGCAAATCAGGCTGGACCCGCCCGAACTGGGGGTGATTGGTGTACGACTGGTGATTGAAGAATCAGGCGTCAGTGTTCAGATGGCTTCTGCGGTTCCGCAGGTGCGTGAATTGTTGGATGGTCAGTCGGACCGGTTGAAATATGCCCTGGAGTCCCAGGGTTACGATCAGGTGGATGTCAACGTAGGTTCTGATGGTGATCGCCAGTTTGCGCAGCAGGAAGGTTCCCGTTCTGAAGGCGCTTCGGGTGCCGGTGGGGTAGTAGCTCAACAGATTGATGTGGTTGATACAACCTCTGTAGAGACTGCACCTGCCGGTTTTATTAACACATTTGCATAATCTGGAAGTAAGAATGTCCAAAGAAAAGGCAGGCCTGGCAAAAACGGTATCTTTTACTGTATTGGGGCTGGCTGGTGTTGCGGTTGTCTGGTTCTGGTTTATGTCTGGTACTGCAGGCGCAGGTACCGGAGCGTCGAAGCCGGTTTATTACGAAATGGATTCGGTCGTGGTGAATGTTTCGAGAACCGGTAAAAGCAATCGTTATTTTAAGGTGAAGCCTGTGTTGGTTGTGAACCACGAGTCTTCTCTGAATGAGATCAAGCATTATTCACCGATTATCCGTAGTCGTTTAATTGCACTTTACTCGCGTGAGTCTGTTGATGAGCTTTTGGCAGAGGATGGTTTTGATTCTCTGCGGGAAAGAAGTCTTGATGAAGTGCGGGATGTGATTGCCAGTACTGACGGATCGCACTCTGTTTCAAAAGTCCTGTTTAATGAGTTTGTGATTCAATAGCAATGACAGCTGTAGCTCTTACCTATTCTTCCAGTGGCAAGGCATGTTTTGCCCGGAATAAGTCGGTTTCCGTCACCGCAAAGCGCGATGCGCTGGTGATGGAACACGCTGAAATGGTGCGGCGGGTAGCGCTGCATATGGCTGACCGTCTGGATGGTGCTGTCGATCCGGATGATTTAATTCAAACGGGGCTGGTTGGTTTGCTTGAAGCCGCTGAGCGTTATAGCCCCATGGATAACATACCTTTTGAGGCGTATGTTTTGCCCCGTGTTCGTGGTGCAATGCTGGATAGCCTTCGTAAAAACGACTGGTGTTCACGAAATGTGCGCAGAATGGGGCGCGAGCTGCAACTTGCCCGTTCAGGTCTTCAGCAGAAGCTGGGTCGAAATCCTACGGATGAAGAGTTGGCTGAAGCGACCGGTTTTACCGTTGAAGAGTGTCGTAAAACCGAAATGCAGGTGGATGAAGCCAATGTCGCCAGTCTTGAGGTGATTCTGGAGTTTGGTGAAAGCCTTCTGCCGGTTGAGTCGGATAAGGTGGCCAGCCCTGTTGTACGACAGCGTTTAATGCGAGCGTTGACAGAAGCACTGAAGCTGTTGCCCGAGCGTGAGCAGATGATCATGCAGCTGTATTACGATGAAGAGCTGAACCAGAAAGAGATCGCCAGAGTTCTGGAGCTGACGGAAGCCCGTATTTCCCAATTGCGCAGTAAGGCTGTGAAGTCGTTGCGCAATAAACTGTTAGAGTGGATGTAACACATTATGTTTTTGAAGTTTGGTGGCGTTATTCTGCTCGCAGCCAGTATTATTGGCGGGTTTATGATGGCAGGGGGCAGTCCTCTGGTGCTGTGGCAGCCGCCCGAATTTGTCATTATTTTTGGTGGTGCTTTTGCGGCCTTTATGATTTCCAATTCCTGGTCGGGCGTTAAGGATTCGTTTAAAGCGATACTGAAAGTGTTTCGTGGGAAGCACCTGAATCAGTCCTATTACCAGCGTTTATTGACCTTGTTGTACCAGTTGTTTGAACTGCGTCGTCGGTCTGGTGTGTCTGTTCTGGAAGATCATATTGAGCGTCCGGGTGAGAGTTCTATCTTTACCGAGTCGGGTATGCTGGAAAATCCACGTCTGGTGAGTTTTATCTGCGACAACCTTCGTCTGGTGGTATTGGGTAAAGTGCAGCCTCATGAACTGGAAAGCCTGCTTGATAGTGAGCTGGAAACCATGGAAGACGACATGCTTCGTCCGGCGCACAGTGTGCAGGCTGTTGCCGATGCTTTGCCGGGTTTTGGTATTGTGGCTGCGGTGCTGGGTATTATTGTGACCATGGGTGCCATGGGTGGGCCGGTTGAAATCATTGGTATGTCCATTGCCAAGGCATTGGTGGGCACCTTTTTAGGTATTTTGTTGTGTTATGGTTTTGCAGCGCCGCTGGCTCAGGCCATTCAGCATAATGTGAAAGAAGAAGTGCTGTTGTTTGAGTGTGTAAAAACCGCGATTGTTGCTCAGGTCTGTGGTCGTCCATCGGCTATTGCTGTGGATGCTGGGCGTCGCTTGTTGTATGCAGAGGTGCGCCCGACGTTTGAGCAGATGGAGGGCTGGTTGCTGGAAAACCGGCAGGCATCATGAGTTCCGACCAGATTATTGTTGTTCGGCGTCGTAGCAGGAGGGGCGGTCGCAGGCATGGCAGTAGTGCCTGGAAGATTGCTTTTGCCGACTTTACCTTGTCTATGATGGCGGTCTTTCTGGTGTTGTGGGTGGTCAGTACTGCGACACCTTCAGAAAAGGCCGTCATCGGACAATATTTCTCAGATCCAAACAGTGTCTTTGAGGAAGGCGGTCATGCCAGCATCATTGATCTGGGATTTCCAAATCCGCCCATTGCGACCATGATTCATGGAGAGCCACAGGGCTTAAGCAACTCCTCTATGCCAATGAATTCGCCTTTGTGGGGCTTGATGGAAGACCTTGAAGGTGCTGGATTAACAGGTGCTCAGGGTGACTATCAGGGGAATCTTAATCTGGAATTTATTCCCCAGGGGATCAAGATTTATATCTCTGAATCTGAAGAGAGAGCGATGTTTGATCAGGGCAGTAAGCACCTGACGCCTTTTTTTGAGGATTTGCTGCTGGGATTGGCGCCTTATCTCGCTGACACAGGTCGTGCGCTTTCAATCACAGGTCATTCTGACGGTGTAGACTTTTCAGATAACCTGGATATGGATAACTGGTATCTGTCGTCTTATCGAGCCAACGAAGCAAGGCAGACACTAATTCATGGCGGTTTTCCCGAGGAGCGTATTGTTCAGGTGGCTGCCATGGCTGATCGTGCCCTGGTGGATAAGGAAAACCCCTATAACCCGATTAACCGTCGTGTCGAGATTGTGGTGATGACGGCTGACAGTGAGTTTCGTCTGACCGGGATTGATTATGATGCCCTGAGGCTTATGGTTGATTCTGGTGAGGATGCTGACGCGGTTGAAACTGAGACGGTTCGGCGAGAGTTTGACACCGGTCGTATGATTGATGTGCGCAGGCTGGCTGAGGATAACCGGTTGCCGGGGCGGGGATAAAATGACATGCGTGCATGCTTTGCGCGCATTTTTTTGTGACCAAGTCGCAACTTTACTTAAGTTGAGACTGTGATAATAATAACAATCCATAGCATTTCCCAAATTACGTATTGTAAATCCGTTGTAAGTACTTAGAATTACCTAGTTGTCCTGCATTGCCCCTACCGACTCTACTTTACCCTCCAAATGAGTGAGAAGTGCGTTCCCAGGCGATAGCGGATGTATGAGTAAAACTCATAAACCTATATGCCTGTTCATATCTTTTGATCGAACTGTCTGAAGATCTCAGCAGGCTTGGTGAAGCAGTGTGCTGACTGGTCAGCCGTAGAGCACTGTTGTCGCTCTGGCTGTTTCGGAATGTGCGTGATTCGGTGGGCGGTAGCGTGTTTGGTTGATATAAGATTGGAAATTTTATTCAAGTGATGACTGTTGTTCTTCCTTAATAAGAAAGATATGGATATGTTAATTTTTATTAGCTAATGCTATTAATATTTGAACTGTAAGTTGCAGAAAAAGAGGCTTGCTCGCCACTGTCTTGTATTTATTATTGGTGGTGAAATCGGCTCGTCCAAAAAGAGTCAAACATTGTCAATCTATTAAATTAGCAGCTATAAGGTGTAGAAGCTAACCAAAGCCCTAAGGGTAGACATTAAGCGAAAACCTTTACTGGTATAGGCTATAGAGGTGTTATTGACCTCCCGTATAGAAGTTCAGAAACGAGCTTCTTGGATTGTGTTGGTGTGAGCGGCAAAGCATAACCGTAGTACTTGAATATATGCTTGCTCTACAGCCCTAGCGGCATAAGACCTTCTTCTTAATGTCCACCCTAAGAACCAAAGCCTATAGTTAAGATCATTATTCTGAATAAAGAGTCAAAAATACTACCTCATATTGATTGAGTACAAAGCTACGGTTAACTATTATTGTATTCACTGTATGGCTTTTGAAAAGCTGCTTTGATATTTGATCATTACAAAGATAAATAAATTTAAGTGAATTTTTAAGTGTTGAATTATCTTTATCTGATTTTTGGTAAGTTAAGTTCTAGAGTTTGTCCTATATTATTTGGTTTTATTCTCGTTAGAAACTATTCGGTAGAAGCTTATAGTGGTTTTGTAGAACTAATTATGCTTTCTAACGTGTTAATAAATTTTGCTATTTTTGGAATGTCTTCTCAAATTCTTTCAGAGAAGGTTAGTGTAGATAAAAGTCTGATCAATAGTTTGATATCAATCTATAATTTAGCTCTTATCTTGGCTGTTTCTGTCGTATGTTTGTATTTCTATGTGGAAGGCATTAATTTTTTAACAGGCTTGTCACTAGTTTTTTATGTGATAGGTTATAGTTGGCTATCTTTGTATGATACTCTTTCCTGTCGATTAGCTAAATATCAAGATGGTGCCAAAGCATACGTTATAACAACGTTGTTTGTTTCTTTATTGATTATATTTGTTTTTCTTACAGAAATAAAAGATAATATTTCAATTATGATTTTTTGTCTAATATACTTTATTTCTGGAATTGTTTTTCTTATAAAAGGCTTGAGAAATTCTGGTTATTACTTTTCAATTGAAAAGATTCTACGGAATCTTAGAGTAGTTGTTTCTAATTCGTTAGATGTTGTTGTTTTTAGTTTTAGTGTCTTTTTTTCAATTTACTTGTTGATGCAACAAATAGAAATAGAGAACGATAAAGCTGTTTTTGCATTAGGCTATCAGATTTTTTCTATAATGGTTTTTATACCTAATGTGCTTTCTAATATGGTTGTGCCTAAGTTGAGTAATAATAGAAGTGTCAAAGTATCAAGGTATTTAATTTTGTATGCTGTTTGTTCTTTGGCTGGTATTTTCATGTTTGCTTTACTGGGTGATATTTTGTTTTGGTTGTATAAATTAGATGCTACGATTTATAATCGATTTGTAGTTTTTGTTATTTTGTTAAGTGCAACGCTTTCATCTATAGCTACATATTTCATACAAATATTTAATTCATTGTCACGCTTTTATATTTTGCGATTTTCAGGATTAATAATGTTTTGTATAGTTTTAATTTTGAATGTTATTGTCGATTTGAAGGGGGCGCTTGATTATGCATTGGTGCTTCTTGTTGGTTATGTATTTTTCCTTGCTTATTTGTTGTTCAGTTACTACGGAAGTGAGTGTTGGAAGCTTGATAGATGAACTTTCCAAAGGGTAGTTTTGTTTGTGATCTGAGGCAGTAAAAATGAACACCAGATTAAGCAACTTTTGCCAGCTCATATTTCTCTGGGCTCAGATAACCCAGAGAGCTATGCCGACGAGTTCGATTATAATCAACTTCAATGTATTCAAACACAGTCTGGCGCATCTGTTCTCGATTCATCATGGGGTCATACAGAATCGCCTCAACTTTTAGAGAATGGAAAAAGCTTTCAACACAGGCATTATTCCAGCAATCGCCCTTAAGGCTCATACTTTGAACTAGACGATTCTCCAGAAGAATATTTCGAAACTCCTCTGAACAGTACTGACTTCCTCTGTCACTATGGAAAATAACGCCTGTAGGGAATTTTCGCCGCCAGAGAGCCATGTTCAGAGCATCGCAGATCAAGCTTGCTTTCATGGTGGTACTCATTGACCAACCAATTACTTTCCGTGAGAACAGGTCAATAACAACAGCCAGATATAACCAGCCTTCTGTCGTTTGTAGATAGGTGATATCTCCTGCCCACTTTTGATTAGGCTTTGTCGCTGTAAAATCGCGTTCCAGCAAATTCGGTGCAACAGGTAATGAATGTTTGCTGTCGGTGGTCACTTTAAATTTCCTTGCGGCTTTTGGGATAAGCCCTTGCCTTTTCATACTGGCCTGGATGGTCTTAAGACAACAGGGATAACCGTCATCCGCCAAATCTTTCTGGATACGACGGGCACCGGAGCGCCCCTTGCATTGCTGAAAGACCTCACAGATTAACAAGTCGCGAGCAGCCTGAACCTCAGCTCTCTGGCTGAGCTTGTGTCGGTTTTTTACCCATCGGTGAAACCCACTTCGGGAAACGCCCAGCACAGAAGCCATCCTCTTCAAAGAGAATTGACCATAGTGTTTGAGCATAAAGCGGAAGCGCTCTATTTTTGATTCTTCGCGAAGTAGGTGGCCGCCTTTTTTAGTATTTCAAGCTCCTCTGCCTGTTCAGCTAGTTTCCGCTTGAGCCGGGCATTTTCAGTAGCTAATGCAGACTCACGTTCACTAACAGATTTTTTCCGATTGGCAGCAGCACGCCAGGTGTAAAGTTGAGATTCTTGCAAGCCAAGTTCTTTTGCGGCGGAGGGTACACTGGTTTTCTCAGCCAACTTCAGAGCCTCAACCTTGAATTCAGGGGAATGAAATTTTCTTTTTGTCTTGGTAGTCATTGGTCACCTCTCGGAGAGAGTTTAATCTCTTATGGAGGTGTCCATAACTACTGTCTCAGATCAAACCGTGAGGTAGAGGGATATATTTTTTGAGCCATCTTCGTTTGCGCTTGGCAAGTTTTGACACCATCTTCCAGTCATCGGCACCACAAAGAATCATGCAGACAGCAATGAAAACAAGGTGGGATAATGGGTAGCGATGATTGTCAGCACGAAACTCTTTAAGATCGGAAAAAACGTCAAGCAAGGTCATCGAAAGCATCCTGAAAATCAGATCACAGGATGCCAGAGTTGCTCGATTGTTTTATTGTCTTAAGCCAAATGAGAACGCCCTAAGCCCTAAATAGTATAGGTGATGGTTAAAAACCAATTTTCTTAAATGCCTGTCGTGAGAGGTGTCCTTTAGAGTTATGAATGTTTTGATTTTAGCCACTAAATATCCAATGCCTGATGAATCTCCATGGTTAACTAGTGAGCTTGGCGACGAATTGCTAAATTTGGGCTGTACTTTAACCGTTGTTAGTGTTGAGTGGGGTTCTGAAAATAGTAGAAATTATTCTAATTGTGAAGGAAGTAAAAGGATAAATAGAAAAAAACCAGTTTGTACAAATGGTAGAGGGTTGTTATTGCTTATGCGTTGGCTTTTTTCTTCATTGAAATTTTTTTCATTTTTTTTTAATGCAATAAAAAAAAGAGAGAAGTATGACTTGGTAATTTCTTTCTCACCATGTCTTGCTATGTGGTTTCCAGTTTTTATCTCTAAATATATTTCGAACTATCGTCATGTTATTTATTGGGATTTTTTCCCAATACATAATGAACAAATTAGTAATAAAGTGCCAAAGCTGCTCAGCTCAATTCTGAAAAATACTGAACGCTACCTTCTCTCAACGTTTGATCGTGTTTCTTGTATGAGTCCGGCAAATCTCAAGTTTTATGAAAAGTACTTTGGGAAAATACCAAAGGAAAGAGATATTTTACCTATTTGGACATCGCATTTAGAGTCAGTATTAAATTATTCAGATGCTGTCGATGACAATGATGACTCAGTAAAGCTTGTATTTGGCGGCCAGTTAGTAGCGGGTAGGGGTATTGATGAAATATTGAATGCTGTTAAAATAGCAATTAGAAAAAATCCAAAAATTAAATTGTTGGTATGTGGTTCAGGTGAACTTGCTGAGAATGTAATTGGTTTTTCTAATCAATATCCAGATAATTGTCGGTATCTTGGCCAGTTGGATCGTGAGCACTATTTGCAAGTTCTAGCTTCTTCTGACATAGGAATAGTCGCTACAGTTGCCCATGTCTCATGTCCTACATTCCCATCCAAGTCTTTGGACTATATGGCATCTTCGATTCCAGTTGTTGCCAGTTTGGAGGCTTCAAGTGATTTTAGCATAATACTAGAAAAGAACAGTTTTGGTCTTTCGTCGATCGCTGGTGAAGTGAATCATTTGGCAGACAACATTCTTACCTTGGCTGACAACAAGAAATTACGAACTCAGTTTGGTATTAATGGTAATAACTACCTTAAGAAAAATCATTCAGTAAGCAAAATTGCTTTAAATATTTTGGAAAGAGTAAATGTTCAGAAATAAAATACTGTTAATAACTGGTGGAACAGGTTCATTTGGTAATGTTGTACTTAAACGCTTTCTTGAAACAGATATAAAAGAAATCAGAATTTTTTCTCGTGATGAAAAAAAACAAGATGACATGAGAAAAAAGTATAATAATCCAAAATTGAAGTTTTACATTGGTGACGTAAGAGATTTTAAGAGCATTTTGAATGCTTCTAGAGGTGTTGATTATATTTTTCATGCCGCGGCATTGAAGCAAGTTCCCTCATGTGAATTTCACCCAATGGAGGCAGTTAAAACCAATGTCATTGGTACAGAAAATGTTCTTGAAGCTGCTATCACAAATGAAGTTTCTCGTGTTGTTTGCTTAAGCACCGATAAGGCCGTTTATCCAATTAATGCAATGGGTATTTCCAAAGCAATGATGGAAAAGGTTATGGTGGCCAAGTCACGCAATGTTGATAGCTCTAAGACAGTTATCTGTGGCACGCGCTATGGTAATGTAATGGCTTCAAGAGGATCAGTGATCCCACTTTTTGTTAATCTTATCAAGGCAGGTAAGCCAATCACTATAACTGATCCAAAAATGACTCGATTTATGATGACGTTGGAGGACGCAGTAGACCTTGTTCTTTATGCGTTTGAGAATGGTTCAAATGGTGATGTTTTTGTTCAGAAGGCACCGGCTGCTACCATTGAGACACTTGCACATGCATTACATGAACTGCTAGATATTGAGAATCATCCAATTAATGTAATTGGCACTCGGCATGGGGAAAAATTATATGAAGCGTTATTAAGTCGTGAGGAAATGGTTGCGGCTTATGATTTGGGTGACTACTACCAGATTCCGCCAGACCTGCGTGACCTTAACTATGGAAAGTTTGTTGAAGATGGTGATGTTCGGATATCTGAAGTTGAGGACTATAACTCCCATAATACCAAGAGATTGGATATTCAAGGAATGAAAGAGTTGCTCTTAAAGCTGCCATTCATGCAGGCTATTTGTGCAGGTGAAACGTATGAGCTGGATGGGTAAAATGAACATAGTAGTAACTGGTGCTGAAGGCTTCATAGGTAGCAATTTATGTGCTCAACTATGTGAGCAAGGTTACAAAAATATTATAAAGGTTGATAAAAATACTTCGCATAACGACCTTATAGGATTTTTAAGAGAAGCCGACTTCATTTATCATCTTGCAGGTGTTAACCGTCCCAAAAATGAAGATGAGTTCCGTGAAGGAAATATAGAACTAACTGATTTTCTATTACAGGAACTGATTAGTAATAAAAGAAAAGTACCTGTTATGCTGAGTTCATCGATACAGGCTGAACAAAACAATGCATATGGATTGAGTAAAGCAGAGGCTGAACGTAAGTTGCAATCTTATGGAGATCAAACTGGGTCGCCATATCATATTTACCGATTGCCTAATGTATTTGGTAAATGGTGTAAGCCTAACTACAACTCATTTATTGCTACATTCTGTCATAATATAGTCAATGATATTGAAATTAATATTCACAACCCTTCGGCTCCTGTTAATCTGGTTTATATCGATGATGTCTGTGCTGAATTGATTTCATTGTTAACTGATAATATTGAATCGGGCTACCAGAAGGTAAAAACTGAATACAAAAGCACAGTTGGTGAGGTTGCAGAGCAATTACAAGCATTTAAAAATAGTCGTCAGTCATTACTCTCTGAGAAGGTAGGTACTGGGTTAACCAGAGCATTGTACTCAACCTATCTCAGTTACCTAAGACCTGATCAATTTAGCTATCAGTTACCGAGCTATGTTGATGAGCGTGGTGCATTCTGTGAAATGCTAAAAACCAAAGAGTCTGGTCAATTTTCATTTTTTACAGCTCACCCAGGTGTAACTAGAGGAGGGCATTATCATCATTCAAAAAATGAAAAATTTCTGGTCATAAAGGGTAAAGCGCTGTTTAAATTTGAGCAGATCATTACAAACGAGCGCTATGAACTGGCTGTAACAGGTGATGAGTTTCAAGTGATTGAAACTGTACCAGGTTGGTCACATGATATAACTAACGTTGGAGATGAAGACCTCGTAGTTATGCTTTGGGCTAATGAAATTTTTGACAGAGAATCTCCAGACACTTTTGCACGTCCTTTATAATGAAAAAACTTAAAGTAATGTCCGTAGTTGGTACGCGACCAGAAATTATTCGTCTATCACGCGTACTCTCAAAATTGGATGAGCATTGTGAGCACGTGCTAGTACACACTGGTCAAAACTATGACTATGAACTCAATGAAGTATTCTTCAATGATTTATCTGTAAGAAAGCCTGACTATTTTCTTAGTGCTGCTGGAAGTAATCCTGCGGAAACCATTGGTCAAGTAATTATTAAAGTAGACCAGGTGTTAGAATCTGTAAAACCTGATGCAATGTTGATTCTGGGTGATACAAACTCATGCCTTTCAGCATTACCTGCTAAACGACGTAAAGTACCTATATTTCATATGGAGGCAGGTAACCGTTGTTTTGATCAAAGGGTTCCGGAAGAAACCAATCGACGCATTGTTGATCATATTGCCGATATCAATTTAACTTATAGTTCCATTGCCCGTGAATATTTATTGTCTGAAGGTATATCTGCTGATCAAGTGATCAAAACAGGAAGCCCGATGTTTGAAGTCTTAAATCATTACATGGCGCAAATTGATGCATCTAATGTTTTAAGAAACTTAAGCCTTACATCAGGAAATTACTTTGTAGTCAGTGCACACAGGGAAGAGAATGTTGACTCAACGAAACAGCTAGTCAGACTGCAGAGTGTACTAGACGCGGTTTCACAGCACTATAATCTTCCAGTTATTGTTTCTGCTCATCCCAGAACCAGAAAGCGCATAGAGAGCGAGGGCCTTAAATTTCATCCTAATGTTCGTCTATTAAAACCGCTTGGTTTTCACGACTATAACCACTTGCAAAAAAATGCAAAGGCTGTGCTATCTGATAGTGGAACCATTACTGAGGAGTCATCCATACTTAACTTCCCTGCCCTGAATCTGCGTGAAGCTCATGAGCGCCCTGAAGGATTTGAAGAGGCTGCAGTAATGATGGTTGGGTTGAGTGCCGATCGAACCTTGCAGGCTTTGAAAATTCTTGAGATGCAACCGAGAGGGGATCAAAGAATACTACGATTGGTAGATGACTATAGTATGCCTAATGTCTCGGATAAACTAGTTCGGATTATTCACTCTTATACTGACTACGTTAAACGCGTTGTTTGGAAAATGTATTGAAACTTTAGTTTATTACGTCTGAGATACTTAATCAAAAGCTAGTATCTTATAAATTCTATATTCGTGATCATGACTTACAGTAGTCTATAACAGTTAGGCTACTGACAAGTGATCACAAAAAGTGATGGAATCTGAATTTACTCATTTCGAATATTGTGAAAATACTATTACATACTCAATGGTTTGATCCTGAACCAACGTTTAAGGGGTTGTTATTTGCAAGAGCATTACGTGATGCAGGTCATGAGGTAGAAGTACTTACGGGTTTCCCTAATTATCCTAGTGGAAAAGTTTATGACGGTTATAAAATTTCATATTATAAAAAAGAATGTATTGATGGAATTATAGTTCATCGAGTGCCTTTGTATCCAAGCCATGATAGCTCATCGTTTAAAAGAGCACTTAATTATATTTCATTCTGCATCAGTTCTTTTCTTTTGGGTCTCATTAAATGTAGAAATGTCGATGTTATTTATAGCTATCATCCCCCCCTTACAACAAGTCTTTCATCTGTCTTTATTGGCTTTCTTAAAAGAGTACCTGTAGTTTTAGACATCCAGGATTTATGGCCAGATACTTTATCTGCAACAGGGATGATAAACAATAAAAAGGTTTTGAAGGTCATAGGTGTGGCATGTAAGGTAACCTATAAGATGTCTTCAAGGATTGTGGTTTTGTCTCCTGGATTTAAGTCAAGGCTTATATCATACGGAGTTCCAGAAAATAAAATTAACATTATTTATAATTGGTGTGATGAACAGGCAGTAACCCATTTTCAGACTTGTGACTCAAAGCTTCCAGATAATAATAAACTTAATTTGCTTTTTGCCGGAAATATGGGATTTGCTCAAGGTTTGCCTGCTATCGTAATGGCTGCTGAGTTATTGAAGAAAAAGAATATACCTGTGAATATTGTACTTCTCGGTGATGGTGTAGGAAAAAATCATGCCATTGAAATGGCTCAAGAGATAGAGCTGGATAATATATACTTTATTCCACGCGTTCCGATGAGTGAAGTCGGCTCTCTATTATCTACTTCAGACATTTTATTAGTTCATCTTAATGATAATGATTTATTTAAAATCACAATTCCATCCAGAACTCAAAGTAATCTTGCCATTGGTAAGCCCATAATAATGGGGGTTGCTGGCGATGCTGCAGATCTGGTGAAAAAATCCGGTGCGGGTTTGGTTTGTGAGCCAAACAACCCTGAATCTCTTGCTGCCGCAATTACCACTATGGCAGAAATGTCACCTGAAGATCGTAATGCAATGGGGTTAGCAGGAAAGAAATTTTATTATGATAATCTTTCTCTAGATAAAGGTGTCGAAAAGTTCATCAGTATCTTTAAGGACATTGTATGAAAAGACTACTGGATATAGTCATATCTTTAGTTGCGATTTTATTATTGTCACCATTATTCGTTGTAGTAAGCTTGAATGTAAGAAAAAAGTTGGGTTCACCTATTTTCTTTCGCCAAGTACGTGCTGGTTGCGAAGGTAAGTCATTTGAGATGATAAAGTTTCGAACAATGAATGATGCCAAAAATGAAAAAGGCGAATTATTATCTGATAATGAGAGACTAACACCATTTGGTAGTTTTCTTCGTCGATCTAGTTTAGATGAACTACCTGAACTATGGAATGTCTTAAAAGGAGATATGAGCCTTGTAGGTCCAAGACCACTATTGATGGATTATCTTCCACGTTACTCTAAAAAACAATACAGGCGTCATGAGGTAAAACCTGGTATTACGGGTTGGGCTCAAGTTAATGGTCGCAATGCAATATCCTGGGAAGAAAAATTTAATCTTGATGTTTGGTATGTTGATAACAGGAATTCTTGGCTTGATGTTAAAATTCTATTTCTAACAATAAAAAAAGTACTATTTAGAGAAGACATTAACCATGGTGGGGAAGCTACAATGCATGAATTTTTAGGTAGTAAGGGTGATGACTGAGAAAGTATTTGGAATTTATGGCGCAAGTGGCTTTGGTAGAGAAGTCATGCCTATCGCTCAAGAATATATACATAAAGAAGGCATCGAGACAGGAAAATTATTTTTCATAGACGATAATCTAACTGAACGCTTCATCAATGGTGTTAAAGTTGTTAGCTATGATGAATTTATAAATTTACCAGACAAAGAAAAGTTTGTTAGTTTAGCAATTGCAGACCGTTATATCAGACGTGAACTTTTATCAAAAATAGAGAAAGATAATGTACATCCTTGGGATTTGTGTTATCACAACGTTGTCAAATTATGTGACGTTTCCATTGATGCTGGTTCTCTACTCTGCCCATTTGTGACCCTGACTTCAAATATCAAGGTTGGAAAGCAGTTCCATGCAAATATTTATAGCTACGTTGGACATGACTGCATAATAGGTGATTTTGTTACATTTGCACCCAGTGTCAAATGTAATGGTAATGTTGTTATAAAGGATAATGTCTACATTGGAACTGGTGCAATTATTAAACAAGGAAAACCAGGTAGGCCGATTATCATTGGTGAAGGTGCTGTTGTTGGTATGGGTGCTGTTGTTACAAAAAATGTACCTGCCGGGGTTACTGTCATAGGTAATCCTGCGAAGCCTTTGTCGAGAAGAAATATTAAATAGTTGATGTATTGTTTCTTCAGTTGACAAGGATAGCTTGTTGGCTTTGATGAAAAAAGTTTTCAACTATATGTTTATTCGAATAGTTAATTAGTGATTTGGCTTTAATATGAAAATTGAAGAAATTCAAGTTGGTATGTCAGCATCTTATTCGCAGACTATTACTGATGCAGATATCAAGGGGTATGCAGGTATCTCTGGTGATAACAATCCTGTTCATATGGATAGAGATTATGCTGAAGAATCACGATTCGGTCGAAGAATTGCGCATGGATTAATTTCTGCTGGTTTTTTTTCTGCACTTTTTGGTACTAAGCTTCCTGGCCCTGGTTGCGTATATGTTTCACAGAGTTTAAATTTTAAGAGACCTGTTTATATAGATGATACAGTAGCTGCAATCGTAACAGTTAAAGAAATTGATCTAGCTAAACAACGTGTTTATTTTGATACTGTTTGCAAAGTGAAAAATAAAATTGTAATTAGTGGAGACGCTGAGATATACATCCCTAAAGATAAATAAGTTGAGTAGTCTTAAACTATTTTCACCTTTATAAGCGATATTACCGAATTTAGATTAATTATTAAATTATGCCTAATCCTCAGTTTACTTCATGGCCGTCTTTTTCCAAAGAAGAGGCCAAAACAGTATCTAATCTTTTGCTATCTAATCGAGTCAACTACTGGACAGGCACCGAAGGTCGTGAATTCGAGAAAGAATTCGCCCAATTCAGCCAAACCGAATACGCCGTAGCGGTTGCCAATGGAACATTGGCGCTTGATCTCGCCCTGAAAGCACTGACCATTGGCGCCAATGATGAGGTGATTGTTACCTCCAGAACATTTCTTGCCTCTGCCAGCTCTATTGTGACAGCAGGTGCTACACCCGTTTTCGCTGATGTTGATCCTGATTCACAGAACGTGACTGCTGAATCCATTAAAAAGGTGTTTACTGATAAAACCAGAGCGATTATCTGTGTGCATCTGGCTGGCTGGCCTTGTGAAATGGACGACATTATGAGTCTGGCTAAAGAGCATGAGCTTTATGTTATTGAAGACTGCGCACAGGCGCATGGTGCCAAATATAAAGGCCGATCTGTCGGTAGTATTGGTCATATCGGTGCCTGGTCTTTCTGTCAGGATAAGATTATGACGACAGGTGGTGAAGGAGGCATGGTCACCACCAATGACCCGGAGTTATGGAAAGCCATGTGGTCTTATAAAGATCACGGAAAATCCTATGATGCTGTTTACAACAAGCAGCACCCTCCGGGATTTCGCTGGTTACATGAATCCTTTGGCACAAACTGGCGTTTGACTGAAATGCAATCTGCCATTGGGCGTATTCAATTGACACGTATGCCGGAATGGTCTGCTAATAGACAACAGAATGCTGCACGTATAAATGATGTGTGTCGTGCGTTTTCTGCACTAAGAGTGCCTCAGGTTCCTGATTATATCGAGCATGCCTGTTACAAGCATTACGTGTTCGTTCGCCCTGAGAAACTGAAGCCGGGTTGGAGTCGTGACCGCATTGTTGATGAGATTGTAAAACTCGGTGTTCCCTGCTTTCAAGGCTCCTGCTCGGAAGTTTATCTGGAAAAAGCCTTTGATAATACGGGTTTTAGACCCGAGCAGCGCCTGCCTGTTGCCAAGGAACTGGGCGAAACCAGCCTGATGTTTTTGGTTCACCCAACGTTAACCGATTCTGAAATAGAAAAAACCTGCTCAGCAATTGCTCAGGTGATGACTTTGGCAAGCCTTGTTTAAAAAAAATCATTCAGGAGCCGCTGTGAGAGAAACAATACTTGGCTTTTCCAAAGTTAAGAAACGACTGCTAACCCTTGGAATTGACACTTTATTAATCTGCTTTTCCCTTGCACTGGCTTTTTGTCTCAGGGTAGGCGTCGAAGGGTGGCTATTTCGGTTTTTTGATGTCTATCTCAAATCTTGTTTAGTCGCTATCTTGATTGCCTTACCTGTCTATATCCGGATGGGGCTTTATCGTGCGGTTTTGCGTTATATGGGACCGCAGGTGTCGTTTACCATTTTCAGGGCATCCTTGATTGCTTTTGCCGGGTTCACATTGGTCCAGTCAGCAACAGGCCTTGATGTACCAAGAAGCATTCCAGTGCTTTACTGGCTGATATCAGCTTCCCTTCTTGGGTTAAGTCGCTATGCTGCAAGATACTGGCTTCTTGGCTATCGCTTGCGCGATATTTTGCTGTCTCCGGTTGCGTACGAAAAAATTTCTTCCAGAAGTCAGCAGGGCAAACCCATAGCCATATACGGCGCAGGCTCTGCAGGCGTTCAGCTGGTTAAGGTGCTCGAACATTCCAAAGAATATCGCCCTGTTGCTTTTCTAGATGACAATAACGGCTTGAAAGGGCGAGTCGTTTCCGGAAAACCCATTTACCAACCGTCACAACTCAATGCAATGGTGATGGATACGGGGGTTCAGGAAGTGTTGCTGGCGATACCTTCGGTCTCCCGCAAACGCCGAACCGAGATAGTGAAAAGTCTTGAATCATTCGGCCTGCCTATCAAAACCATGCCCGACCTGCAGGATCTGACGTCCGGACGTCTTAAAATTCAGGACGTGCAGGAGATTGATATTGCTGATGTATTGGGCAGGGAAGAAGTAAAACCTATCCCTGAACTGATTGCCAAACATATTACCGGTCAGGTGGTGATGGTCACCGGGGCAGGTGGTTCAATTGGTTCTGAAATGCTCAGGCAGGCTTTGCAAAGACAGCCTAAGGCCATCATTTTATTTGAGCATTCTGAATACAATCTTTATGCCATTGATCAGGAGTTGCAAAAGACCATTCGAACCAATGGCATCAATACCAAGGTGATTTCGGTATTGGGCTCCATCACCGACCCTGCCAGACTGCTGGATGTTATGAAGACCTACAAGGTCGATACGCTTTATCATGCCGCCGCTTATAAGCATGTGCCCATTGTTCAGTACAACGTTTCTCAGGGTTTGAAGAATAATGTTCTGGGTACTTTGTATACGGCTCAGGCCGCTATTGCATCAGGCGTTAAGCACTTTGTTCTTATTTCAACGGACAAAGCGGTCAGGCCGACGAATGTGATGGGCGCTTCCAAGAGGCTGGCAGAAATGGTCTTACAGGCTCTAAGTAACGAACGTCTTCTGACGTTTTATCATGCTGAGAAGTTTGGCCTTGGCGATCATGACCTTATTAGCAGTAAAACCAACTTTTCCATGGTTCGCTTTGGTAATGTACTGGGTTCCAGTGGTTCGGTCATACCGGTTTTTCGTGAACAGATCCGGACGGGGGGCCCGATCACTGTGACTCATCCGGATATCAATCGCTTCTTTATGACTATCCCTGAAGCGGCACAGCTGGTGATTCAGGCCGGTGCCATGAGTAAGGGTGGTGATGTGTTTGTTCTGGAGATGGGAGAGCCGGTTAAAATTGTTGATCTGGCTAAGCGTATGGTTTCACTGTCGGGATTAACGATTCGGGATGAGTCGAATCCGGAGGGTGATATCCGCATTATGTATACAGGCCTGCGACCCGGTGAAAAACTTTATGAAGAGCTGCTGATTGGCGACAATGTCACAGAAACCCAGCACCCATTAATCTGTCGTGCAGAGGAAGAGATGATTGCCTGGGCTGATCTCAGACAGGTTCTTGATAAGATTAACCAGACTCTGGAAGAGCATCGATACAAAACAACCAGTGAGCTGTTGCTGAGGTATGTGAATGGTTATGCGCCCAGTGATAAAGTGGTGGACTGGCTGTATCAGCAATCTTTGCATAAGGCTGATGTAGACAATGTGGCCTGATTTTTGCCTTTAAAGATTCTGTGAATCAGGATAAAGGCAACACTTTAGCCTGTTTTATTCTGAACTATTTATTGTACTATTGCTCTAAGTAGGTTATCTCAAGATTTCAGGACACCCATGATCAAAAAATGCCTCTTCCCCGCTGCTGGCTATGGAACGCGCTTCCTGCCTGCCACCAAGTCGATGCCCAAGGAAATGATGCCGATCGTCAGCAAGCCGCTGATTGAATACGGTGTTGAGGAAGCCCTCGAAGCGGGTATGTCCGATATTTGCATTGTGACCGGTCGGGGCAAGCGTGCGCTGGAAGATCACTTTGATGCCAACTATGAACTGGAACATCAGATTTCCGGTTCTTCGAAGGAAGAGTTGTTGACGGGGATTCGCAGAATCATCGACGAATGCACATTCTCTTATACCCGTCAGAGGGAAATGAAAGGCCTGGGGCATGCCATTCTGACCGGGCAGACTCTGGTGGGTGATCAGCCGTTTGGTGTGGTTCTGGCCGATGATCTCTGTATTAATACGGAAGGTGCTGGCGTACTGTCGCAGATGGCGCAGCTGTACCAGCAGTTTCGCTGCAGCATTGTCGCAGTGATGGAAGTGCCGGAAGATGAGGTGCATAAGTACGGTGTTATTTCCGGTCAGGCGATTTCCGATGATCTGATTCGGGTTGAGACCATGGTTGAAAAGCCAGCCAAAGAAGATGCGCCCAGTAATCTTGCCATTATTGGCCGTTACATTCTGACACCGGATATTTTTGATCTGATTACCGATACTCAGCCGGGTAAGGGTGGTGAAGTGCAGATTACTGATGCCCTGATGGCGCAGGCAGAACGCGGTTGTGTGTTGGCCTACAAGTTCAAGGGGCAACGGTTTGACTGCGGCAGTATTGAAGGTTTTATTAAAGCCACGAATTACTGCTATGATGAGTTCCGCAAGTAACTGATCGTTTATTCTGAGTCAGTAGTAAACGACTATAAACGTTAATTAAAAAGGCATACAGGCGCAGTTTGCATCTGTATGCCTTTTTTATTGTCTGTCTTTTTTGTTCAAGAATGTGTAGTACTTAATCATTATGGATGCTGTTCAAATAACTGTCCTTGCCCTGATTCAGGGCATTACCGAGTTTTTGCCCATTTCCAGCTCGGGGCATTTGATTCTTCCGGCCCAGTTACTGGGCTGGCAGGATCAGGGTATTGCCTTTGACGCGGCAGTGCATATTGGTACTTTGGTGGCGGTGATGTTGTATTTCCGCAAGGATATCTGGTTACTGATCCGTGACTGGACGTTATCACTGGCAGGGAAAGGTACGACGGAATACAGTCGAATGGCCTGGTATGTTGGTCTGGCGACATTTCCTGCCGTGATCTTCGGGCTTCTGTTAAAGATGTATGGTATCGATGAAGCCATGCGTTCCACTCACGTTATTATTGCAACCACATTAATTTTTGGCACATTGATGGGGGTCGCTGACTATTTTGGCAAACGTACGACAGAGATGTCCGGTATGACCCTGAAGTCAGCCATGATGATCGGTTTTGCTCAGGCCATTGCGCTGATTCCCGGTACTTCACGCTCAGGCATTACCATCACAGCAGCACTGATGCTGGGCTTCAAGCGCGAGGTGGCAGCAAGGTTTTCATTTCTGCTGTCGATTCCAGTGACCATGGGAGCCAGCCTGCTGGTGATTCTGGATCTGGTGAAGTCTACAGAAGTGGTGATCTGGAGTGAGTTGATAGCAGGGGCTTTGATTTCCGGTGTCAGTGCCATGCTGTGTATTCACTTTTTCCTGGGCATGATCAGTCGCGCAGGATTGATGCCCTTTGTGATTTATCGATTGTTACTGGCCGTGGTGTTGTTAATCATTATTTAACTGCTGCTCCTTCCTGATAAAAGCTCTGCCTGTTTGTTCGGGCAGGGCTTTTTTTGTGTCTGAATGTGGTATAAACCGAAAAAATTGATAATAGATAGTTAAATTATGAATCATTTATTAGTTAAAATCTGAACAAAAAACGTGCAATTCCCGCTATTCGTTCATTTATTAAACAATTATTCTTCTGCTTAGTTTTTGGACACGAATGTCAATGAGGTAATGAATGAACTCACTCGATGAGCAGAGGGTAACGATTGGGAATTATATAGCACTGGCGTTTGCTATTCTGTTTTTTTCCGGATTGTTTCAGTCCGCCGAATGGTATGGAGTGTTTGATTTCACCACTCTGAATGGCACCTTCGGTAGCATCATGGACGGAGGTTCTTTTCGTGGTACGGGCGGTGACGGAGCCCGCGATGGCTTTATCTTTGCTTTGACAATTGTTCCTACCTGTATGTTTGCCATGGGTGTGATTAATGTTCTGGAACACTTTGGTGCGCTGAGAGCGGCACGTACTCTGCTGACGCCTCTGATGCGACCACTGATGGGCCTGCCAGGTATTTCTGCGCTGGCGTTTATCGGTTCTTTGCAGAATGTTGATATTGGTTCCAGCATGACCAAAGAATTGCTGGATCGCGGTGAACTGACAGACGATGAAGGCAGTATCTTCACTGCATTCCAGTTTATTGGCGGCGGTATGCTGGTGAACTTCTTCAGCTCTGGCGCGGTGATGTTCACGCTGACAAATCCGGATGGCTCTATTGCTGCGCCAACCAGCCTTGGTCTGGCGATCATGGTGATCTTTGTACTGAAAATTCTGGGTGCAAACATGATGCGTCTGTACCTGAAAATGATGGGTAACAAATACTCCGTACCCGTAATGATGCAAGGGCAGGTGGCATAATCATGGCTGAAGCAAGCAAGAAAATGATCACCGATATTTTTGTGGAAGGTGCCCGCAAAGGCTGGAATGCCGGTGCGATGAGCATCATCCCGAATATCATGATGGCGTTCATTCTGATCAAAGCTCTGAACGTGACCGGTGCTCTGAGTGTTCTGGGTATTCTGTTTGAACCCATGATGACCCTGGTCGGGTTGCCGGGTGAAGGTGCTGCGGTTCTGATGGGCGCACTGATGTCCATGGGTGGCGGAGTTGGTATTCTGGTGGGGCTGTTTTCAGAAGGATTATTAGCCGGTGAGCATATTTCCATTCTGGCGCCGGCCATTTACCTGATGGGCTCTCCGGCTCAGTATGTTGGTCGTATTCTGGGCGTTGTTGGCACTAAAGGCAGCCTGTACCCGGTGATGATTGCTATTGGTATTATTAACGCGTTCATTGCCATGTTCCTGATGAATCTTTTCGTCTGAAACTCACCTGCATCAGCCGGTCATACTATTAAGCCGGTCATACTATTAAAAGGTGCATCGGATAAATATCAAAAAGCCAGCTGTGTAGTGCAGCTGGCTTTTTGATTTTTTACCACGTTTGACCGTCACGAAACCTGCATCAGGCGCAAGTTGTGTGAGCGTTTTCCCCATTGTAATTTTTTTACCCTGTTACTAAGCTAGCCTTTTGTACCGATTAACCTCTTAAGCTTTAATGGCTGCGTTGTAATACATGACTGACTCTTCTATCAAATTTATAGCCACTGATATGGACAGAACCCTGCTGGATGAACAGGGTCAGCTGGATGCTACTTTTTTTGACCTTCATCAGCAGATCGAAGAGAAAGGTATTTTAGGTAGTGGGCCAGAACTGTTATATCGCGTGAATATTGACCCCAAACTCAACTTTATTAATCAATAATCCAATAACAATATCGTGCATCTTTTCGAGCTTTGAAAAACAAATTGTCTTTCTGGCCAACCGTTTAATCCAAGTCCGAAAATTAAGGTTTTTACGCTCTATCTTCTGAGTGTTTGCTTTACCAATAATATGCATGTTTTCATCAAGGTGTCGCTCATAGGCTCCCCAATCATCGGTGTAAAATTTATTAATACCAAATGGCTTCAGAAGTGTTTTGAGTTCTTTAAAAACTTCATCTTTCCGTTTTCCGAAAACATAAGCAAGCACGGTATTTGTAGCGTGATCAACAGCATACCAAAGCCAGCGTTGGTTCGATTTATCATGAACATACGACCACTGCTCATCTAGCTCAGCCTCTTGGCAGACAAGCCCTACATGAATAATTGCATCTGACTTGAGATCAATAGTTTGAATATTTGGGTTGACCTTTACCAGACCGCTTTCTTTTTTTTTAGAGTCTTTATTACTGTTGTCTTGCTTATTCCGAGTACTTTACTTGTATCCCTGATTCCGCTGCCATTTATTGCCATATCGATGATTTTTTCTTTAACGCCAGGCTCACAGGCCTTGTAGCGATATTCAAGCATGAAGGTTTTGATTTCACATTTGTCATTACAGCAATAGTATCGTGGAACATCATGAGTGCTGTATCCGAAAGGCCGAACTTGGTTACTGCCACATGTTGTACAGAGGACTTGCGTAAGGCACATTTTTAAACCGCATTTTTCAAAGTTGCCGAATGTCGTATTTTAGCAGACAGGGCTAGAATCACAGAACTGTGCCACTACCGTATTTTATTTGCCGCAGCTTCCGGAAGGCAGTATTACAGCCTCAGGGAAACCTTCGCGCCCATTCGTGACAGAATGCTATTTATTGCTGAAAATGGCACGCTGGTGATGCACCAGGACAAAGAGTTATACAGCTGTACCATGGACAAGGCGCAGGTTCACCGGATCATTATGGAGGCCAGACAGGTTGCAGGTGCTCATCTGGTGGTCTGTGGTAAAGAGTCGGCTTATGTTGAGACCTCTGACGAAGTCGCTTTGGAAGAAATCAGCAAGTATTACCGTCGTTGTGAAAAGGTTGATGACTTGCTTGCGGTCAATGATGAGTTTATTAAGGTAGCCATCTGCCATTTTGACGGCACCGAACGCCATGTTTATCCTGTTCTTGAAAAGCAGTTTGGAGAAGAGTGTCAGGTGGTGGTCAGTGGTCAGATCTGGCTGGATTTGATGAACATTGAGGCTTCTAAGGGTAAAGCCATCGAGTATCTACAGGAAACAATTGGTTTTACCTACGAGCAGACCATGAGTTTTGGTGATTACTTCAACGATATTGAAATGCTGAAGGTCAGCTACCACTCTTATGCCATGGAAAACGCTCATGAACAGGTGAAAGGCTTTGCCCGGTTCAACGCGCCCAGTAATGAGGAGTCGGGTGTGTTGCAAATCATCAGGCGATTGCTTGATAGCCCGGTATCATTGAGCATTGCATAGAAGTTGTTGTTATAGAGCTGGCCAGTTGCTGATTGGTCGGCCGACTCTCTCTGAATGATCCCTGAAATATGATCAGGATCATCATTTCTGGTTTCAAACTGTGGAATGATAAAATCAGGCAAAGAGGGTATAACAATGAAAGAACGGTAGTGGCACAGTTCTGTGATTCTAGCCCTGTCTGCTAAAATACGACATTCGGCAACTTTGAAAAATGCGGTTTAAAAATGTGCCTTACGCAAGTCCTCTGTACAACATGTGGCAGTAACCAAGTTCGGCCTTTCGGATACAGCACTCATGATGTTCCACGATACTATTGCTGTAATGACAAATGTGAAATCAAAACCTTCATGCTTGAATATCGCTACAAGGCCTGTGAGCCTGGCGTTAAAGAAAAAATCATCGATATGGCAATAAATGGCAGCGGAATCAGGGATACAAGTAAAGTACTCGGAATAAGCAAGACAACAGTAATAAAGACTCTAAAAAAAAAGAAAGCGGTCTGGTAAAGGTCAACCCAAATATTCAAACTATTGATCTCAAGTCAGATGCAATTATTCATGTAGGGCTTGTCTGCCAAGAGGCTGAGCTAGATGAGCAGTGGTCGTATGTTCATGATAAATCGAACCAACGCTGGCTTTGGTATGCTGTTGATCACGCTACAAATACCGTGCTTGCTTATGTTTTCGGAAAACGGAAAGATGAAGTTTTTAAAGAACTCAAAACACTTCTGAAGCCATTTGGTATTAATAAATTTTACACCGATGATTGGGGAGCCTATGAGCGACACCTTGATGAAAACATGCATATTATTGGTAAAGCAAACACTCAGAAGATAGAGCGTAAAAACCTTAATTTTCGGACTTGGATTAAACGGTTGGCCAGAAAGACAATTTGTTTTTCAAAGCTCGAAAAGATGCACGATATTGTTATTGGATTATTGATTAATAAAGTTGAGTTTGGGGTCAATATTCACGCGATATAACAGTTCTGGCCCACTACCGATGGTTTTAATATTGATGGTCGGGAAATGACCGTTAATGAGCTGAGTGATGCCATTGATAATGAATTGTCAGGCCGTCCAATGTTTGCCGATTTTCAGGGGCGCTCTATTGAAGATGATCGTTATACACCAAAAGCCGTTACCAACCGGATCACCGAACCGGCAGTGAAGGCGGCTTTGAACGGTGAGCCGTTATCGCCTGTTTATCAACGGGAAGTGACCCGTCTTTTGAATGAAGCCGAGAACGACCCGGTGTTTGAAGCTCCTGCTTTTTTAAATGAGCAGGAAGCGCAGATCGAGCAGGAAAGACAGGCTAATGCTGTGCCGGAAGAGTGGTATGAGCAGTGGGAGCCTGTTAACTTCGAAGAAGCTGATGCTACTATAGGAGTGGACAGCAAGGACTTTAACGATGCAGACTGGAAATTAATCGCTGAAGCCCAAGAACAAATCCTGCTTGAAGAAGCTGCGCTTCATGAACAGCAGAACACTATTGAGGAATCTAACCTTGAAAGAACAGCAGGACAGCACTCAACAAGAGCAGAAACCAACCCTGACACCGAAGCAGGCGAAAGCCTACGCCAGAGCGTTAATGAACTCCAAGAAGAAGCGGGAACAAGCCAAACAGAACCAGAAGTAACCCCTTCTGATTTTTCCCTTCAAACTCAAACCGAACAATCCCTTCAGCAGCAAGCAGAGCAACAGCAGGCGGCTGAAGCGGCAGAGCGTGAAACCCAAAAGCAGGCACAGCAGAAAGCAGAAGCGGATAAGGAGCGGGATGATTTCGCTCTGACGGGTTCTGATTCGGTTGTTGATTCAAATCCAGATCAGGCCGACCTATTACCAGATACTTCTCAAGATCAAGCTGGGCAGGGGCGAGAGATTCAAAGGCTTGAAAGCGAGCTTGCTGAATTAAAAAGTCAGCAAGAAAACATAAACAAAGCGATGCTGAAAGATGCCGGTACTATGGCTTCTCTATCAGGCAGGAAAGGTAAGGAGCAAGAAAAAGACGTAGTAGATGAAAGATACTATCGAACACTCAAACAGTTCAGAAAAAACAGAAACAGAATAAATGAAATTGAAAGCAAATTAACTGCTCTTAAAAAAACTAATGAACCGAAAGAAACTGAAGAGGCAAAAGCTCTGAAGGAGCGCAGAGCAATAAAGGAAGCCAATGTCACCTCGACAGCCTACGAACGAGCAAAGAAGCGCCTTGATCGTGAAGTTTCCAATTTTGTTTCAGGAGCCGCCAGTAATAATGGCTACTCAAATTACTCCAGCACACCGGACAGCGTAAGCAATAAGAAGCAGTCTAAAAACGCCACTGAAAACACAGCCACTCCCAGTCAGTCAGAACAGAAAATAGAAGACTTTGGTGAAAAGATTGGTGGGGCTCGTAAAGATGTTTGGGCGGGATTCAGGGAAAGCCTGTCAGGTGACGTTGATGTTAAAGCCCTGCCGCTGAGCAAAACCTTCCCCGAGCCTAACTATGAAAAGCTGCATGAAGCCGGCGCGGATAGTCAGTCGCTGGCGATTATTGCAGCAGTGCGTGCGGATATTCCCGCCAAGCCCAGAAAAAGCTACAAGCTGAAAAGCTGGGCTGCCAATGTTGAAGCTGCCCGGCAGATTGCGAGCATGCTGGTTGGTGGGAATGCGTCTTCTGATCGTGTGTTGGAAGTGATGAAACAGGACGGCAATGCCCCGGAAGGCATTATCAATATGATTCCGGTACTGGCAAAGCTGGAACCGGGACAGCTGAAGGCAGCAGCCGGTTATCGTATCCGGTCCGGTTCGTTCTCAATCTTCAATGGTCAGCAGCGTGACCCGGGCAAACCGATCTATTACCTGAAAGACAATAAGACCAAGCGCAGCCATTATGACCAGTCTTCAGAAAGCCTTGCCGAACTTCAGGAGCAGGTGCTGGGCTTTATCCGCCAGCAGCTGGATAGTGATACTGGCAGCAAGGGGCGACAGACCCGCTTTGATGTATTCCGTACCCGGGGCACTAAAAGTTACTGGGTCGGCAAGAAGATTGCAGCCGGTAAATTCATCACCCTGAAAACTGGCTTTGACAGTGTTGGTGAGGCTAACAAGTTCCTGAAAGACAATCAGCAATGGTTAGAGCAGGAGCTGAAGCGGAAGAAAGATGTGCCGGCTCATCGTCGGACGGTAAATATTGAACGGCAGGGTGAAGATTATCGGGATGGTCAGAACATTACCCCTGAATCCTTTACAGAAGCCTTTGGCTTTCGAGGCGTGGAGTTTGGCAACTGGGTAGAGCAGGGGCGCAGGCAACACGACCTGAACCGGGCTTATGATGCCCTGAAAGACCTTGCCAACCTGATCAATGTGCCGACTCAGGCACTGTCGCTGAATGGTGAGCTGGCTCTTGCTTTTGGTGCAAGAGGGAAGGGAGGTAAGAAGCCTGCCGCTGCTCACTATGAGCGTGACAAGGTAGCGATTAACCTGACCAAGAATAATGGCCCAGGGTCTCTGGCGCATGAGTGGTGGCATAGTCTTGATAACTATTTCTCCCGGTTCCGTAATGATCCGGATGACTACCTGAGCGAGCAGCCGAAAAAGAGTGTCTGGAAAGGCAGGGAGCAGCAACGGGATGACAGCGTTCGCCCGGAAGTGGAAGATGCTTTTGACGCAGTAGTAAAGGCCATCGAAAAAACAGGCATGCCAACACGTTCCAGCGAACTGGACGGTACCCGCAGCAAGGATTACTGGTCAACGGTTCGGGAAATGACTGCCCGGGCATTTGAGAACTACGTGATTGAGAAACTGGAGGCCAGCGGTTTTCATAATGACTACCTGGCTAATATTGTTCCTGAGATTGAGTTTTCCGGATCGGCTGACAGCTACCCGTACCTGACCGCGAAAGAAAAAGAGTCTGTTGTTAAAGCGTTCGACCAGCTGTTTTCCAGCCTGAAAACGGAAGCCACTGACACAGGTGTCAAGCTATACCGTCTGGGCAATGGCAAGGGCATCAAGCTAAACAACGCCCGTCTGGTTGCCCACCGGATGAAAAAAGAACTGGGTGTTGGTGTTAAAGCAGTCGCCACAGAAAGCGAGCTTCCAGATCACCTGCAACAGGATATTCAAAGAGACAAAGTAAGTGGTCGGGTAAAAGGGATATATGACCCAATATCAGGCGACGCTTTCATTATTGCTGACAAACTAAATGACGGCAGAGATGCAGTTAAAACCCTGCTGCATGAGCTGGTCGGTCATAAAGGTGTACGTCAGGCACTGGGTAAGCAGCTGAATCTGGCAATGGTGGGCATCTACCGGGATATGCCCGCCAATGTACGACAGTCGCTTGAAACGGAATACGCTGGTCAGCTTGAAGGCTTGTCTACTGCCAAGCGCAAATTAAAAGTTGCTGAAGAGTATGTTGCACGGATTGCTGAAAGTAACCCTAAAGCGCCAATACTGAAGCGACTCTACAGCCGGTTCAAACGCTTGCTGCGTAACATTATGCCCAGCATTCAGTGGACGGATGCGGATATTGTGGAGCTGGTGCAGGCGGGGAAGAGTGCTTTGCGAAAGCCAGCAGGGAGTCAGCATAGCCCTGAAACCAGCACTGTTGCATATAGCCTTGACGATAAGAAGGTGTTGAAAATCGACCCAAGGCAGTTGATCCGCAAAGGTCGCCTGACTTTCCTGAGAAAGAAAATGCTGGAGCTGGCTGAAAAGCTGGATGGCAAGTCTGTTACTAATCAAGCAACAGGACAGAAAATCTGGTTTTACAAGAAAGGCTTCAAGCACAGTAGCTCTGGTCGTATTGATCATAACAATGAGCTGGCAATCAGGTTAATGCCGGTTATGCCTGAGATTATTGAGAATGCAGTGCCATTTGAATCGCAGCCTGATCGAAAAGGTCGTCACACGATTGAGACGGCAATAAAACTCAGGACAAAAATCCAGATTGGCGAAGATTTTTACTTTGTTGATCTGAGGGTTAGAGATCACACTAATGATCAGATTAAAAGGCTTTATGACCATAGGGTAAGAAAAGAGGACCCTGCGGGCATCGATGGCGATCATCCGCACAATCTGATGATTGCCGATGTTTCACTCCATCCCACAACAGGGTCCAACCTAAATATAGACCAACGGAAGGCAAAAAAGTTCAACGATGAAGACCCTCTTTACTCTCTGGAAGCTGTTGATACTGGTTCTGGTGCTGGTTCGGATAGCACAAGCGGTCGGTCGAATTTTGTTGTTCAGCCTGAAACCTGGCAGGAAGCGTTTATCCGCAAGATTCAGGACAAGTTCAAACCTCTGAAGCGTACTCAGGATGCTATTACGCTGAATGGCGCTGATCCGCTGTCTGAAGACGTTGATACTTATCTGGCAGAAGAACTATCTCACGGCAAGATAGAAGAATCCCTGCGTCAGTTTGAGAATCGACATGTACGACCACTGGCTAGAGCTATTGCTCAGGCGTCGGTGGGTCGTGAAGATCTGGACTTGTATCTGTACGCCAAACACGCTCCTGAACGCAATGCCCATATTGCCAAGATTAACGACAAGATGCCTGATGGCGGTTCTGGCATGACCAACGAACAGGCTGCTGATATTCTCAGCCGGTTTGAAGCGGGTGGTAAAACGGCAGAATTGCAGACTCTGGCGGATCGTATTTACCGGATTAACAAACAGCGACTGTCGTTATTGCAGGATGCAGGACTTGAGAGTCAGGCCATTCTCAACAGCTGGAGCCGGTACCAGAATTATGTCCCACTGAAAGGCAAAGGCGAGCAGGTAGAGTCTGCCCAGCACCGACAAAATACCGGACGAGGGTTTGATATTCGGGGCAAGGAATCCATACGGGCAATGGGGCGTCGATCCATGGCAGAAAGCCCGGTGCTGCATTCGCTGGCTGCTTTTGAGGAAACGCTGGTTCGCAAGGAGAAAAACGACGTTGCCAAGACCTTTCTGAACATGGTGCAGAAATACCCCAATAAGGAGTACTGGGAAGTATTCAGTGAAGATCGGTTAGATACCAAGCGCATGTTTGATCCACGCTCAGAGAAAGTGGTTGACCGTGACAACCCGTTTATGAAGTTTGACCGTGATAACTATCTTTCGGTGAAAGTGGATGGCAAGGAGCATTACATCAAACTGGCTGATAAGCAGCTGCTGGATGCGATGCAGAACCTTGGGCCGGAAAAAATGGGAGTGATCACCCAGACACTAAGCAGGGCGAACCGCTTTCTGGCGTCGCTGAATACCAGCCTGAACCCTGAGTTTGTTATTTCCAACTTCAGCCGGGATATTCAGACCGCAGTGCTGAATGTGATTGCTGAGCAGGATTTGCAGGATGGACGGATTGAAGGTGAGCAGCTGGCAAAGAATGTGGTTAAGGATGTTCCCGGAGCTATGCGCGGCATATGGCGCAACCTTCGTGAAAAGGATGGTCAATCAACTGAGTACCAAAGATGGTTTGATGATTTCCGGGAAGACGGCGGCAAGATCGGCTTCTTTGGTCTGAATGACTTTGATGTGCAGGCCAGACGCATTAAAGAGCTGATTACTGTTTCAGAAGGTGGTCGAAAGGGTCAGGCTCTGGAGTTGTGGGGTAATCTGCGTGATGTTATCGAAGACGGTAACGCAGCTGTTGAAAATGCTGTACGACTGTCGGCTTACGTCAATGCCCGTAAAGCAGGTGTCAGCCGCAAGAAAGCAGCCAGCCTTGCCAAGAACTTGACCGTGAACTTTAACCGCAAGGGCGAGCTGGGCGTTTATATGAATGCCCTGTATATGTTCTTTAATGCCGGTGTTCAGGGTACAGCCCAGTTTGCCAGGGTAATGAAATCCCGCAGGGCGCAGACTGTAGCAGCGGGGCTGGCTGGCGCTTCACTGTTACTGGCGGAATGGAACCGTATGATTGCCGGTGAGGATGAAGATGGTGAGAACTGGTGGGATAAGGTACCAGACTATGTGAAGGAGCGTAATCTGGTATTGATGAAGTGGTGGGAGGACGACGGCTCTTATATCACTGTGCCACTGCCTTATGGTTACAACGTGTTCCATGTAGCAGGCACACTGGCTGATGATTTGTTTAGGGATAAGAAGTCAGTGCCTGAAGTAGCTGCAGAAGCGACCAAGGCATTATTGGGCGCTTTCAACCCTATTGGCCTTCAGGATTCGGAAGATTCAGAAAAGGCTGTCATCAAGAGTATTTCACCGACGGTGCTGTCACCGGTTGTGCAACTGGCAGTGAATGAAAACTTTTACGGTGCGCCGATATATAAAGAAGGTTTTCCCGGAGCCACCCCGAGGCCGGATAGTACTCTGGCAATGAAATCCACGATGCCGCTATTCCGTGACCTTTCTACCTGGCTGAATGAAGCGACGGGTGGAACAGGTTTTCGTAGTGGCTGGGTAGATATCAGCCCGGACAGTATTGAGCATCTGTTTGAATTTACCACGGGCGGTGTTGGCGCGTTTGTTGGTCGGAGCTTTAATGCTGCTTTTGGAGACAAAAAAATATCGGAGATGGAAGATCGGGAGATTCCATTCTGGCGCAAACTTAACGGTACGGTTTCAGAGTATCGCGATATCCAGACTTTCTATGACCGACTGGAAGAAGTGAACCAATACCTGGACGAGTATAAGTCGCTTGCAGAAGCAGAGAAGGCTGGCTATCGTGCCGAGTATGGCAACTACCTGAAGCTCTCGATGTTTGCCCGCAAAACCCGCAAACGGTTGAAGTTCCTGAATGATCGCATTGATCTGGTGGAAAACAGCAATAAGCCGGATTCCGAGAAAGAAGATTTACTTGAGCGGTTGCAGAAGCGGGTGAATCTTGAGGTGGACCGATTTAATGGAGAGTATGGGGTATTGGTGAAATAGGCATGAAAAAGCCCGGATTCAACCGGGCTTGTTTTGTTTTAACCTGGGCTTATTCAGGCTGCTTTTTTGTGCGCCTGAGAGGCTGCCGCAAGACGCTCCTCTGCTTGCAGGTGACGCTGGTATGCCTGATCAGCCAGAGTTCCAACCCTTTTAGCCAGTCTGGTGATCTCGTTGGTAATTTGCTCGATTGACATATCTTTCGTATTCATAAGAAGCTCCACCGATCCGCCTGAGTTGTTAATGCTTTTATTCTTGTTTCGTCACCGGCTTGTATAGCTTTAGCTACATCTTGTACAAACCTAGCATAATCTTTTGCTCTGCTAAGTGTCCAGTGATTTTCAGTATACTCGTCGTCCTTGATTCGATCATGATTGATCAGGGCATCAAGCAACTCGCATATAAAAAGTAAGTCGTCAGCAATCTGTTCGTAGGATGGGTTATCCTCTTCTTTCAGCACTTGAATAGAAAAACGCTTGGCATTTCTCAATACTTTAGAGCTTTCAAGAAGAACCGTATCATACAGCTCTCTGACGAGCGTATCCAGTGATTGAACATTCATTTTATTATAATCCCTCAACAGGGGATATAATCTATCACAACAGTTCCATCTTATAAATACGATGGATACAGGTAAGATCACAAAGAAAATCGAACCTCCAGCCACTCTACTAACTTCACCACTTCCCGATCAGGTAACTTCAGGAGCAGAAACAGCAATCGCTGATGAACAGACGAACCCATATCAACGCCCAGCAAAAGCCAATCAAGAGAGGCTCCCGTTGCCTTGTGGACGGCTATCAACTCATCCATAGAGGGAGTCGTTTTATCCCGCTCCCAGCGTGACCACTGTGTCGGATTTCTATTAACCCGCCTTGCCATCTGGCTCTGAGTTCTCCTGAACCCTTTTCTTGTATATCTCAATCTCTTACCGAACGTATTCATTACAACTGCACCAATTCGTCGTGCTGGCCTGTCAGAGCCGAAGATGAGAAGGAAAAAATGCGCATCATGCACAGCTTTTGATGATTTCTGTGCATGCCGTGCAACTGTAGACAAGAAATTGATCTGGATCAGTTTTTTTTGTTCGATCGGTTGGTAAGCATGAGGCACCAGTACTGGAAATCAATAGTAAAAATACTGTATAAAACTACAGTAGTTGCACGGAAGAAATAATAATGAAGTATGAGCCAATACTGCGTCTCATCGAACTGGCAGAGTATAGCCAGTCTGTCGCCAGCCTGTGTGGAAAAACTGACTTGGAAGAACGATTGACGAAACGAGAGAAGACAATGAAGGAAGCTTTGGAGAAAGTCAGCTGTGAAATGGCTGAGCTTGCGATAGAGCTGAATTCGCCGATCTGTTCAGAGATTGATGGCGAGACAGAAGAGTAGAGGGATTTGGGGTGCCGGGTGCTGACAAGTCAACACGCGACCCCCTGAGTATTACCCGGAGGCTATTCCTCAGGACACCCGGCCCAAAGTGCCGTTTGTCCCGTGGGATGACGTTCCCACCGTGTTCGGTTGTCAGGCCGGAGGTGGAGAGTAGAGGATGCCAGTTTGTATAAATCAGGGCAATATAGACGGATACTTTTGTGTCAGGTTGTGTGCTGGATATATGCAATGCAGGCATAAGCGCAATATACGACAGAGCGGATATTGTACAAATAAACAAGGGTGTTTTTTGTTGGACGGTTTGTTGGATGGACGACAGTGTAAGATATGTGGGGAAAGAGTAAGATATTGATAATTAAGTAGAATTTTGGTCGGAGCGAGAGGATTTGAACCTCCGACCCCCACAACCCCATTGTGGTGCGCTACCAGGCTGCGCTACGCTCCGAACCTTTACTATACAGCATGCAAAGTTGCCGTCAGCGGGCTGTATATTACCGTTGTTGCGGTTAATTGCAAGTCTTATGTCGGTCATTTGCCTTGTGGCACTAATCACGTAGGATAGTTGGTTTTGTGATGACGACAATTAAGGATACAACATGAGAATATGGCTGAACCGTTTACTGTCGGTTTCTATGGTGCTTGGTCTGACTGTTATGGCCAGTGGAGTGGCAGCAAAGCCGGTCGAACCGGTGAAGAAGAACGCAGAGCCGGAAGCCGTGCTGGTCAAAATGGAAACCAGTAAGGGTAATATTGTGATTCAGCTCGACGAGAAACGTGCTCCGGTCACCGTAAAGAATTTCCTCGGCTATGTTGGTGATGGCTTTTACGATGACCTTATTTTTCATCGAGTTATCAATGGCTTTATGATTCAGGGTGGCGGCATGGACAAAGATATGAGCCAGAAGCCAAACAAGGCTCCGATTTACAACGAATCGTCCAATGGTCTTGGCAACAGACGTGGCACTATTGCCATGGCGCGTACCTCTGCACCACACAGTGCGACTTCCCAGTTCTTTATTAATCTGGTAGATAATCAAAGTCTGAACTATCGTGCAGGTCAGCCGGGTTATACCGTGTTTGGTGAAGTGGTTGAGGGCATGGAGACGGTTGATGCAATTGCTCAAGTGAGAACCGGCCGAAAGGCAGGGCATGGGGATGTGCCGGTTGAGCCCATACTGATTATCAAAGCCCAGCGAATTAAGGCGGAAAAAAGCAGCCAATCACAAGAAAAATAATTCTCAGGGAGCGGTAAAAGGTACGCCCGTCCGCTCCTTTTCTAAATCTCGTATGCTAATACAAAAATCTGATTTGGAGTCTTAGTCTGAAATTTTTTATAATCCCTCCTGACTAAAAATATCTGTTCTAACGATGAGAAATTGCATGTTTCGATGTATGAAACATTTAATCGGTCTGTGCTTGGCGGTCAGTCTTGCAGGCTGTGGTCAGCCGGATAACCCACAGCTTTCAGAATTTACTGCCATTGATCAGGATAAAATGATGACCCTGATCAACGAGCGTGACTGGGTATTGGTGGATGTGCGTGCCAGCGACTGGTTTAATGGCTGGCCTTCCGACAACACCGGTGTGGGTGGACATATACCGGGGGCGCGCAACTTTGATCTGAACTGGCTGTTAAATGATCGCTCTGAACTGAATAAACTCACTGAACGGTTGTTTCAGAGTAAAGGTATGCGTCAGGCACCGGGTATCGTTATTTACGGTTCTGACCAGCATGAAGCAAAGATACTGGCAGACTGGCTGGTGACTGAGCAGGGCTTTGAAAACTCTGATATTCGCATTTATCCGTTTGGTTTCTCCGGTTGGCTGAAATCCGGTGGTTCTGTAGAGACCATGCCTTCCTATACTCGTCTGGTGCCACCGGCCTGGCTGGACAAACAGTTCAATTCTCCTGAACCTCCGCTGGTTCTTGACGTGTCCTATGGCGCAGGCATTCGCTACCGAATCAATCATATCCCTGACGCTATTCATGTGGACACGTCGTGGATTGAATCCAAGCCATTGTGGAATGTGATTCCTGAAAATGAATTGCAACAGTCATTAATGAACCTTGGCGTTACTCAGGATCGGCAGGTTGTGGTCTATGGCGAGGATATGACAGCCGCCGCACGAATGGTGAGCGTATTGGAGTCCATGGGTGTCAGTGATGTACGACTGCTTAACGGTGGCTTAAAGGCCTGGGTCGATCAGGGCTATATGGTGCAGTCGGGTTGGGTGACGCCAGAGCCTGTCGATGTGTTTGGGGTCTCTGCTTTTAAGGATGTGTGGGTGGATACCATGCGCGTGAAGTCGATTTTGAAAGACGACGATGAGCATCTGGTCAGTGTCCGCTCATGGCGTGAATACACTGGCAAAAGTAGCGGCTACAGTTATATCAATGCGAAAGGCCGTATCCCCGGCGCGGTATGGGGGCACTCGGGAACGGATCCATACAGCATGCAGGACTACATCAATCCCGATGGCACTTTAAGAGAGATTCAGGATATACAGGGCTACTGGCAGGGACTATCACTTAATGATGATACGTTCATGGCCTTTTATTGCGGTACTGGCTGGCGAGCCAGTCTGTCCTGGTTTGCAGCCCGTCTGCTGGGTTATGAGAACGCCAGAATATACGATGGTGGCTGGATGGAATGGAGCAGTGATTCCCGCCGTCCAAGAGAGGCTGGCTAAGCGGTGCAGGCAATATTCAGTCAACGATTGAGTCGTCTGACTCAAAATAACCACCGGGAACTGGTGGTGATCAGTGGTGAGCAAAACTGGTGCATGGAAACCATAAACTCACTATTACCCGCTTTATCGAATGACCTTGGACTCTGGTTGGGCGACGATGCTCCGGACGCCATACACTCTATTCCGGCAGGCAAAGCAACACAATGGCTGGGGCGTGAACGTCAGTTTGTGGTGTTCAATGCCTGGTCCGGTTTTGATGTTGATGCGTTTGGCGCGATCAGTGGTGTGATTGAAGGTGGCGGCGTAATGCTGTTGTTGACACCGGAGCTTGATCAATGGAGTCTGCTGGAAGATCCTGAACATCGTCGTATCACCATTTACCCCGAAGCCGAAAACCGAGTTACAGGCCGTTATATAAGACGGCTGGCTCAACTGTTTGAACGGTCTGAATGTTGCAGTTTGATTCGGCAGAACAAAGATCCGGTCTGGCAAATTTTACCCGACAAAGCTAAAGAGCAGGCAACGCCTTACGTAAACGATTGTTGTCGCACAGAAGATCAGGATGTTTCGGTTGAAGCTATTCATAAAGTAGCGACGGGACATCGACGTCGCCCACTGGTGTTAACTGCTGACCGTGGGCGTGGCAAAAGTGCTGCGCTGGGTATTGCCGCTGCACAGTGTTTGAAGCATGGGTTAAGCCGTATTGTGGTCACCGGACCTTCACTGGCTGCTACCGGTCAGGTGTTTCAGCATGCCGAACTCACTTTGAATAAAAATACTATTAATAAAAACACGATTAATAAAAACACGATTAATAAAAACACGATGGACTCTCCTGTCGTCTCCAGAGGCAGGCTGGTCTGGCAGGATAAATCCATAGAGTTTCTGGCACCGGACGAGCTGGTGGCCAACCCGGTAGAATGTGATCTGATGCTGGTGGATGAAGCCGCTGCATTGCCGGTTCCTCTGTTAGAGTCATTACTCCGAAGTCAGTCGCGAATTGTTTTTTCCTCCACCATTCACGGTTATGAAGGGACGGGGCGTGGTTTTGCCATTCGTTTTCGCAACAAACTGGAGGCTATTGCGCCCCAGTGGCGAGCCTTGCATCTGAATCAGGCGATTCGTTGGGCAGAGAATGACCCGTTAGAGCAGCTGGTTTTTTCCAGTCTGTTGCTGAATGCCAGTCCTGTTGAAGATCAGGCAATGCAAAACACGACAGCAGACCAGTGTGAGTGGGTGCATTTTGACCGTAATCAGCTGATTGAAAATGAATCCATGCTGACCCAGGTGTTTGGTTTGTTGGTTCAGGCTCATTACCGCACACGTCCCTTTGATTTACGACACTTTCTGGATGGGCCAAATATAGAAGTTTATGGTCTTGTTGATCAGGGGCGTCTTGCTGGCACGATTTTGGCGGCGCGGGAAGGTGCTATAGAGCCATCATTGCAGGAGCCGATCTGGCTGGGGCAGAGAAGGGTGCGGGGTCATTTGATTCCCCAGTCTCTCAGTAATCATGCAGGTATTCCGGAAGCGATCAGCTTAAAGGGGCTGCGTATTCTTCGTGTGGCTGTTCATCCGGCAGTGCGTCGAAAAGGGTTTGGAACTGAACTCCTGAGCCGTCTGTCAAAGGATGCTCTGGATAAAGGGCTGGACTATCTGGGAACCAGCTTTGGTGCGACCGTTGACCTGTTAAGCTTCTGGCAAAATAACGACTTTTTGCCGGTACGAACCGGTTTGCTCAGAGAAGCTGCCAGCGGCTGCTATTCACTGATGATGCTGCAACCCTTGTCGGAACAGGGTAGCGCACTGGTTGCAGAAGCGCGCTCGCGTTTTTACGACAACTTTCTGCTACAACTACCAGAGTGTCTGAGTGGAATGGATAACGATCTGGTTTGCTGTCTGTTTTCAGGTTCCGAAGACTACCATTCTATCGATTTAACGGAGCGTGACTGGCAGGATATTCATTCTTTCAGTCATGGGCAGCGATTGTTTGAAAGCTGTCTGCCTGCTATTCGAAAGCTGCTTCTGAAAGGACTGGCTGACCAGAAGAGTTGCTCACAGGCGTTGTCGGGACTGGTTGTGAAAGTGCTGCAACAGCACAGCTGGAGTTCTCTGGCACAGTTTGAAAACGTAGCGGGCAAGAAGCAGGCGGTTATTCGTTTAAGGGAATATGTCGGTCAGCTGAAAGCGGTATTAAAGTAACATTGAAAACGGTGGCATCAGCCACCGTTCGTTTTAGTGGCTTCGGATCGTTTACTGGCGACTGACGGGTTTTCACTGTCGTATGTTTGGTGAATGCGATAATTGACAGAACATACGCCGTTGGGCAGAGACTTCAGAATGGCGTTCACACCGCCAGCGTTGCGCGTCCAGATGAAATCTCCCTGCTTTCTGATCTCTTCCCATTCCGGATTTTGTTGTTTGAATGTATCGCAACCTTTCGCAAAGGTCGTGTTAATAACACTGTAGGCCAGACAGCTTCGACCAAACTTGATAAAGGTGGTGTTTTTCCACACGCTGTCCTGATCCTTACCCCAGGTGGCCATCACATTAAAACTTCGGTCATTAAAATAGCCTGTTGAAGCTACCGCATTGCCAACCCGTGCCATATCGCTGAATTCGGTTTGAATGGCCGAATCACAGCGGTTAAAACCGGCGTTATGCGCCAGTGCCAGCAAGTCTGAAGCGGTTGCAGAAAGGGAAAGCGTGGAAAACAGCAAGCCGATAATACCTGTCCTTGGCATCGGTCTGTCCTCTGTCGTTTTTGTCAGCGTATCAAGTCAACCAGAAAGCTTCAATGAAGGGTATAGAAAATTCCTGTTGTGACTCCCAATGTAATCAGCATATAGTGCATAGGCTGATTCAAGACTTATGGTGCATTAGGAGTTATACAGTGGATCGTTTTACCGTATTTGGTCGTCCGGGTTGTGGTTTTTGTGTTCGTGCCAAACAGGTGCTGGAAGATCGTCAGTTACCTTTCCTTTATGTGGATATTCATGCAGAAGGCATTAGCAAGGATGATCTGGAGAAAACCGTTGGCAAACCGGTTGAAACGGTGCCGCAGATTTTCCACGGACAGAGGTACATCGGTGGTTACACCGAGCTGGAAGCTTATCTGAAAGATGAACTGGTTAGCGGCTGAAGCGATTGCGGAATCATGCCTGACCCCATCGGGGTTCAGGCATAACGATAAATACGCGACACAGGGTTGTCGCTGATTTTTACCAGCCGGGCATCGCTGCGTTGCAGACGCTCCTGGCGCGTGATCGGATCAAAAGGTTTAATGGGTTTGAAGTCTGGCAAAGGTTGCCCTTGTTCCAACTGAACGAATACCGGAATTGGGGTGTTAATCTGCCCCGGATACTCTTTTTTCGCATCGGCATCCATCTGGCGCAGTGCTTCAACAGGATCAGGCCATTTCAGGTTCGCCCGAAGGTGAGGCGCCAGCAGTCGTTTAATCACCACAATTTCTGATTTTGGTAACTGTTCCAGAAGAACGATATCACGCTCGATAGCCGCAGAAGCCATGTACTTTTTGCGCAGGTGGTCAATGGCTTCAACAGACGTCAGTCGCACAGTGCCGCTGTGGTTAGCCGCCCAGCTGAAGCTGATGCGTTTGGGAGGCTGTTGAAACAGCTTTAACTGCCGGTAGCTCTGGACAAAATGGATATGTTGAATCTGTAATCCACCCAAAACCCCGTCTCGCAGCTGATCGGAGGTTTCTTCAATGGCGGCAATATCATCGCCATAGAGCTTTCTGTATTCCCCCATGGCCAGTTTGAAGTGGTTTTTAGCGTCATTGAGCTGTTGGCCTTTAAGCAGCGTCGTTGCTGAAATACCAATGACACCGGGTAGCCGTGCAGTTTCCTGTTTATTCTGCTCTGACTGGTAGGTTAACCGGGTACTGACACTTGCGGCCAATGTCCGGTCATCCTGAGTGTCGCTGTCATCTTCCTGCATAACCCATGCAGGTAAACGGTGGTCATTAAGCACCGCATCCCGAAACTGACGGTTGATATCCACCAGTTCAATCAGGGTATCTCTGACTGCCATCCTGGCAGCGGTTTTTCTGCTCATGGCGCCAGCCTTTCAATCGTCCATTGGCTGTCACTGGTTCGGGTGTACTGAAAACGATCGTGCAGACGGTTTGGACGTCCCTGCCAGAACTCAATGGATTGTGGCACTACCCGGTATCCACCCCAGAATTCCGGCAAAGGCACTTTGCCTTTCTTGAATTTGCGTTTCATTTCATCGAGCTTTTGTTCCAGCAGCTTGCGACCGGTAATCACAGAACTCTGGTGAGACACCCAGGCACCCAGCTGACTGCCATGGGGGCGACTGGTGAAATATTTCAGGGACTCTGCTTTGGAAATTTTTTCGGCAGTGCCTTTGATGATGACTTGACGTTCCAAAGGCACCCACGGAAACATCAGTGCGACGTTCGGGTTTTCTGAAATTTCCCGGGATTTGTTACTGGAGTAATTGGTAAAGAAGACAAAGCCGGACTGGTCAAAGTATTTCAGCAGAACCGTACGCAGGCTCGGCACGCCCTCTGCAGTGGCTGTGGCGATACCCATGGCATTGGGTTCAGGCAGTTGTGCTTCCTGAGCCTGCTGGAACCAAAGGGTAAACTGTTCTACCGGGTCGGTGTTCAGGTTGTCTTTGTCCAGACCCGCTTTGGTGTAGTTTTCGCGAAGGTTGCTAATATCCATGTTCGTACTTCTGTGAGGGGTTTCAGGGGATTGTAATATAGGTATTACTGACAATAAATCCCGTGATTTTATGGGAGTATGTGAAGAGGGTATGTGGTTGTGGCCTTCTGTTTGCGTCTGTCAGGCAGTTGGGATGCCTGACGGATTCTTTAAATGGCAACGTTACATTTCGTCGTGCTCATCTTCAGGCTGCTGGTCCAAGATGGGGTGCGGGAGGTTTTCCTGCTCAGGCGCGCTTTCAAATGGGGCTTCAGCCGGTTTGTCACTTAATAAAACCGCGGACTTGCCAAGAACAGGAACACGATCTCTTTCTTTTTTACCATTCTTTAAAATATAAATACCATCAACCAGATCGTTTTCATTAATTTGACTCTCGGGCATGCTAAAGACAGCGACAGGCGTTGGTCTGTTATCATGCAGCACATAAAATAGGTTGATTTTGTTTTGATAGGCGCCTATCAGATAAAACTGGTATTTTTTGGCGCCGGTAAACATCATCAGAATCAACATACCTTCTTTATTTCGTGCCTGATGAATAGCGTTACGAATCTGTTCCTTTTCACTATTACCCTGAATAGCAAGGTTGGCAACGTTGAAATCGAAGTGTCTGACGATTCTGTTTAGTTCCGGCTCAATACTGTTGCCTGACCTGACGTTTTGATTGAAGGTTTCTGACAGTTTGCATTCTTCCATCATCATAACATTATCCTTCAACTCACTGTTTGGGTAGGATGAACCCAACAGAGAGGGGACAGGCCATGGCCCATGAAATACCAGCGGAGAAGCCCCACAGCTGTATGCCGTGTTAAAGAATGGCGTATGGTGCTTTTTGAAAGCGCCAAAAGTACCAAGGAACTGAGCGAATCGTGTTAAATACCGGGATCCGCCCTGTTGGCTCAAAGTGTCCTCAATGGCCTGATGAACCGGAATACCATATCGGAGCGCCTGTGCTTGGTTTTTCAAGGTGTTCCAGATGCCATCATGGTTGGTGGAGTAGAGCTTTTTTAACAGTGCATTGACATGAGTTCCATCGATTAAACCTAAACGGCGCAGTTCTTCAAGTTGCAGGAATTTGTTGTTTTCAATGGAGTCATTGCTTATATTTCCCAGCTGTGAAACCTGCTGTAACTCGTCGGGACTGTTTAAGTTAATAATATTATCGGCAAATACATAAGAGCCAAGTGAAAAGATAAATAAAAATTGAGTGATGTGTTTGATGACAAATCTCATAGTCATGCATTCCCGTTTAATACCAGATTCGATAATGTAGACCATGAAAACTGTTATTTGTTCATTTCATTAATAGACATTAAGAATCTATAGAAACTATTGACCTGAATAAAAAACCAGCTATACCTTCTCGTTACCATCTTTTTAACAGATGCTAGGAGCCTGACCGAGAATAGCGCCGCCCGTAGCGAGGATCGTAGAAAATTGAGGATGAAAATTCGGTTTTGAGAGGAGAATAGCAGGCTATTTGACGAACAAAAGCGGATTTTCAGACCAATTTGCTGCCACCGCATTAGGGCAGTCTGTTCCCGGACAGCCTCCTGGGACCACACGACGGCATGGATGCCGGAGCTAGAGCAACGCAGGAGCAGTTGCCGGTAGGGCAGACTATTCTCGGTCAGGCTCCCAGGTATCAGAATAAAAACCATGAAAATATGATTTCTTTTGGGCAAGTATAAATAGTGCCTGTCAGAAAACCTCTGAAAAATGGCAGTCGTTCCTGGCCGACAGAAGTTGATAACGGCTGGATTTCAGTTACCAGACGAACAAAGGATGTTTTTTGTACTGCGCTGCTCAAAATACAACCTGATTCGACTATCTACGAGCACAGTAATCTCTCATGCTTGGCATGATCAAAAGTAAACTGACGGGAGCCTGACTGAAAGGCTACTGACGATCTCTGGTCAGCAGAATTTTACCCAACCGCTTCAGGTTGCTGGCGACAACAGCCAGTGCGACATACCGCTCAAAGCATTCTATCCCTTTATCCGGGCATTTGTCGAGACCATTCGCTTCCAGTGCGTTGATATCGGATTCAACGGCTGAGTGCTTCCTTCTTGCCCGGATAAATTCCGGGTGGCATTCCCGTTTTTTGTCATTGGCTGACAGCCTGCCTTTCTTGGGAAGAACTGAATGCTCCAGAAGAACTTCCAGCTTTTCAAGATTGCCCGGACTCCAGAAGCCTTTGTCGTAGCTCACCTGGCTTAATGTCGGGAACCGCTTTTTGGCAGCCTCGGCCATAGGTACTGTAACCTGGTCGTCTGTTTGTTTTTGCATGACCTGATGATGCAAAGTAAAACCGAACTGATCCTGCAACACGCAGACCCGTAACCCCAGTTCAACCGGAGTTCCGGCTTTGCCTTTGCTGATCCATTCTGTATGAGGCTCAAAGATTGAGAACACCTTCTCATTATGGGGAATCTGCTCATGTTCTATCACCCGTCGGTAAATCAGGTTTATCTGGTGACGGCTGTGGGCTATGTGGTATTTGAGGTTTTCCAGCCTTGGCTCATCCGGTTGTTTTTTCAACAGCAAGGACAAGGTCGTTTCAGCTTTGCGGACAATTGAAAGGCTGTACTTTATGTACTCAAGGTGAGCCATTTCAATGTCGTGCTGCCGCTGCTGTTGTTTCAGTTCACAGGTTGCGCTGGAATGCTTCAGGTTTCGAGCCTTGTTGTAGCGTTTGCGATGCTGGTCTTTAAGATATTTGCTCTGACGCCAGCCCGGAAGCTGGTACTGATTGGAGAGAGCGTATGCAAACTCAATGCTTTTACGGCAAGCGTCGCTCAGAAGGCTGATATCCGTGGGGAAATGGACATCGGTTTTGACTACGAAGGAATCGGCACGGCCATGTAGCGGCTCATCTTTTTTTTAACCAGCTGGTGACCTGCATCCACCGTGACCTGGTTAATCTGATCCAGTATCTCCGGTGTGAAGAGGCTGATGTTATCCTGCAATGTTTGTATGTGGTAGGAATGGGTACAATATGGGCCGTGACCGAGCATTTTCCGTAATGTCCCATGTTCATTAGCCAACTCTTGCAAGCGGTCATAGTCACAATTAGTGACAAGGCGCAGAGTGCCGAAAACCAGAATGTTCCAGAGGTCCATACCGGGACGACCGTTGTGCCGACTGGCAGGAATCATGTTCTCAAGCACCTGAAAAACCCTGTGTCGCAGATCAGGTGTTATCCAGATATGTTGCAGCCCCCGAAGCAGACGGGGAATGTCGTCTCTGGACTTGGGATTAAACGTGATGGCGGAGATATCAACTTCGCCCAACTGCATTTGTGGGTTGATGGTTTGGCGCATAAATGTGGAAACAGCCTGTTTTGGAAAATCTTCGAGTACTATATGGGGCTACAGGCTGCTGTTTTCAAGTGTTTGTGGGTTTTCGGACAGGCACTAAATACAAAAGGTCAGAATAATGAAACGTATCGATGTGCTTCAGCGTTTGCTGATGGTTTTGGTAGCGGTAATATTTTTATTTCGTGTCACTGCAGTTAATGCTGACTGTGATTCTTCCGATTTTGAAAATTTCTGGACATCTGTTCAGAAAATGAAGTTAAGTCAATTGTTGGCAGAGCATATGGCTTTGGATGATCAGTTGGCATCGTCATTATTGGTTAATGATTTAAAAGCAGAGACTCGGGAGGCCAGGGAGTGGTTTGATGAATTTGTTTTGGAATTTCCGACATTCTGCAAACTAAAAAGTCTGGATAATAACTCTCTTAATCATGCCTTGTTTTTGGTGCTTGTTCAAAAAAGGGAAGAGCTGGAAAATGCACTGGACAGTAAAAAGCTATCGCCGGAGTATCTGGTAAGAATGTCATTTAAGGCCCCTCATTTCATTACCAACCTTATTGCCCATACTGGTGAAGTGGCTGACCATGTTTCCACCATGGAAATTGAGGACCGGTATTTACCCTACTTCGACCGGGTAGCAAAAGTGCTTGTGGCGGATTTTAAATCGGAGCCTGAAATGCAGATTCGATATTTCAGGTTATTCAGTGAATTACTTTTGATAATTGATCGTGGAATGGATGAAACGCTGGAGCTGTTTGTACGTAATATTGAACTAAGGGAAGTGGCAAGACAGAATATAACGGCTTACGGTCATTCCCACGTAGGTGGGAATCCACCACGAAAAGTGGATCCCCGCCTTCGCGGGGATGACATTGGGATGAACTTGTCTGCTACTTCCCTAACACAGGCGGTGTATAACAACACTCAACAAGAGTAAGCCTGTGGTTGTTATTCCTGCGGCGCATGAACAGGCAATGTAATTCACATAGAATACGGTCAATTCATTCTGTGCGTCTTTATAAAGGCAGAAGTCTTCAGCTTCTGCCTTACTTTGTTCAAAGATTACCTTTCCCAGTAGCTCTCTTCGAGGGAATCCTCTCGTTCAGGCAGCGCCCGTGATAGCCTTGGAGAACTTTGTGCCAGCACTTCATAACTGACCCGGTTGGCGTATTTGCACACCTGTGAAAACGATGAATACGTCAACCAGGGACGTTCATGCTTTCCGGATGTGGGCAGAACTTCCCGGTGAAAATGGTTAGCCGCAATATCATGGATAACGGCGGATAAAGCCCCGTCGCCTGCGCCGTTGGTGTTTCTTATCTTTTCCGGGCCGCCCATGTACGGGCTGATATGGGAGTAGATCTTCATGGGCTCGTCGCAGTCTGCACGACGCAGTGGACGGCTGAACTCATAACGGTTGAAATCGCTGATGCCGGCAGAACGAATCGGGTTGTCTGTTTCACGAGCCATTGATGTTTCGGTATGACCACACAGGTACAATCCTTCAGGCCCGGCGGTCAAGAGAAGCATATCAGCGAGGTCGAGAATGGCCTCACAGGCCAGCAGCGGATCGGTTTCACCGGTGAGAGCCTGCGCTTCTTCTTCATTCATTGCCACCAGTGTGACATGGTCACGGATAAACTGTTTCAGAGGCTCGCGAATTTTCTCAACCAGCATGCTGGTGCCCAGAGTCAGCACGACCGGAATGCCGTTTTCACGGGCAATCTTGGCAGCTTTTCGAGTAGCGTGATAAATCGGCAGACTGTCATCTCCCAGTGTGTAAGCGCACAGAACCAGTGCTGAACTGCCCGTGATAACGTGTTCGGGAATAAACGCCTGACTCAGATCGTTCATCGAGCCCGGGTTGATACCAAAGGTGCGCTCGCCATCCGGTGTGATCAGTGTGTAGCAGCGACCAATGGCGCCTTCCACCGGCTGCAAAAAGGTCATGTCTACCTTGCTGCTGGTATTGCACAGATAGCCATAGGCATAATCACCCACACGTATGTTCTGGCTCATGACACCAAACTGAACGGAACGGTCGTCGGCCAGAATCGAATAGTTGTGCAGGGTGTTGCCAATGGTGCCACCGGCGTACTGATTATCAATGGCACCGGATTCCTGCAGAAACTCATACAGACGATTAGCGGTATCGATATCAACCCATTGGGAGGCCGCTTTGGTCAGGCCAAAGTCAGCCAGCGCCGAGTCGTCTACGTGAGCGTAGATGTCCACCATGTTCTGATCGATGCCACAGATATAGGTATTAACATGCCCAAAAGTAGTGCTCTCACGGTCAAAGCGATTATCGGCATTGACGGGAAAATAGTGTTTGATTTTGCGACGGCCGGGAAACTTCATAACGGCGGGATAAAACAACTGTAGAGAAGAGGGCGCGGATTATTCATTAAAAATTGTACAAATTCCAGCCATTCTTGCAGAGGTGATGAAATTTCATGAATACTCGGGGGCAGGCAGCCACCTGGTGAGGTGTTTCTGGTACTATTTTCTTGTTTTATTTAGCTGATACTCGATGCTGCAGTTTTACCTAAACAAGTAACGTATTTATCTCGATTCTAAGCTGCATCTAAAAGTTTAAACTTCCGGGCGTGTGCTTTGAGTGAGTCAGTTGCCTTTTGTTCTCCCAGGTCTCTACCAGCCATATGCCTGCTCGACTCCCGCTTGGGCAAAGTATGCTCTAAGGCTAAGGCCAGAGCCTTAAGCTCGGTATCTGGATCTTCCGATTCAACCACTGATTTCACCGTAGCAAGCAAGGCTTCTGCATTGAGGCGTTCGATCAGACAGCCTGCGGGCATTCCGGCCTGTTTGTTTTTCAGTAGGACGAATTGCTCAGGGTGCAGTAACAGCATGTGTTCGCACAGCAGGCTCAGGATCACGCCGCGCTGCGATCCGTCAGCACCTTGCTGTTTGCTCAACCTGTTCCAGCCACAATGAGCTTTCCAGTCTTGAATGAAAACCTCGACCAACCACCTCAAGGTGTAAATCCTGGCTATGTCGGTATGCCGCCATGACATATCTGAAGCCACCAGATAGCGATAATCCTCTTCACCCTCATACTTCAGGGCAATAACAAAACGTCTTTTCCCATGAGCCTTAACATACAGCCGAGCAGCCAGCATCGTGACCTGCTCTTCTTTGCCACCGCGTATTATGAGTTGAGTTTCAGCGCCTTTCTGGCGCGAAAAGTAAGCTTTGAGAGTCGCTTCCGAGTGGTTTCGGTTGGATACTTTCTGATTCGAGCGCAGTTGGCTGACAACCTGGGCTCCGCCTGTTATTTCCGCAGCCTTATCCATAAAGTCTCCTGTGCCATACAGTGCATCAGCGAGAATTGCTTTGATCGTAATGTTGGGAAACGAATCAACAAATTCTTGCAGCATAACCAGCGTCAACGACTGCATGGTGGGGTAACGAACATGATCTGGCTCAGGACGGTTCGGTCGTTCTTTTTTCTGAATGCCTTGCTTCCTGAGCGCCTTGTCTTTCTTCCTCCATGCAGATAACTCAGGGTCAGGAATATAAAAGCGAAACCCTACTGGAAAGGTAGCTACTTCAGTAACGAGCACCATAAACACCAGTTCCTGCCCATTAAAATAACCACCTGTTGATTTGTCTTTTATCTTATGGGCACCGTCGATTTTTGAAGTCCTTTTAGTGCGCTTTTTTCCTGTATCGTCGATAGCAAGGGTTCCACTTTGTATTCCATAGCGTAGAAGAATATTTCTGACGCTGGCCTGTAGCAGGCTTTGCCATGCAATTTCTGCTTGATAAAACATCCAGCACAGACGGGTCGCTTTGAATCTGCCTAAGCTTCTGCGCTCAAAAGCAGCCCAGTTAATAGTTTTAGTTACCACGATTCCCATGATAAAAACGCCCAGTGCCACTTTCTGGGATCTACTCAACTGCGCAGAGGAATTGATGGACTTGAGCGAATCATTCAAAGCATCCAGAAAGGCAGTGACAACGGGTAATGGGCGAATTAGCAAGATACGACACGGTTATTAAGTTCCTATGAGATCTTACCTCCAACCTGCTGCTGTGGCTATGATGGCAAGGCTTGAATTCGGAGCTGCAGTAGTAGTCTGCTCTTATGCCACCCTGCCATTTCCTGCTCTCCCTCAAATATCAAAAACTGCAGCATCGAGTGATAGCGAGTTTGAGCCTATTTATTCATAGCAACAGCCGACAACAGTACAATAATAATTCACTAACAGGGAATCGCCTGACCATGAAAGCCTCCGATCTGTTTGGGTGAAAGTCTCATATTGACTGGTACTATAATTCCAAGTCACCTTTCTGCATGGGGAATGGGATGACATTGTCCATACCCACTTCCGTGACCTTGGCGCAGTAGGTCACCGCCAGTAACTTCCAGCCATTGTCGAACATGCCACTCTGAATTAATGACCTTGCTGTCAAAATACCTTGGCCTCCGGGATGCCGCCACCTCATTCCAGAACACTTCATTCGCTGCGTTACCAAGGTTTTACAAGTCGCCTCAATAACCCCTGAGCCTATTGGCAAGTTGTGCGACAAGTGTTCAGCATAGTTCATGCGGGTTCGATTACTTCTGAAGTACTCCAGCTCTGTTTTCAACTTCGATCGACGAGGGTGTCGTTTATGCTGGTAAGCCAGAGCTTTGATGACTTTTTCAACACCTTCGGGCTCCTCTTTGAGGATGTGGCGATAGGTGATGAACTTTTCTCTGGATTTGTTGCTGTTTTCACCATAGGACAGGTCAAACGCTTTCTTCAGGTGCTCTGCGGCATGATAGAAGTCTACAACCTCGTGACCTTCAGGGAGTTCATTGGCAAGGTAGGTCCAGTTGTCTTTTGCCCCATCAGCGACTTTAACAAGCGTCAGATCTGGCCTCTGTCGAAGAGCTTCGCTCAGGAGTGCGGAGAGTGATTGTTTCAAAGTCACTTTCTTGCTTTCAGGCATTCGACTCATCCTGACCGTTGAGAGGCGTTCACCCTGTGCATCGTAAAACGACAATGTTCCACAACTGGCCTCCTGACAGCCAGCAGGGCCACGGGTTCGCTTGCCATCGACTCTATTCTGTTCCCGCTTTTCCTGACGTTTACCATCTTTCATCGGCAACATGACGCCATCAAGAGAAGCGGCGGCAGTCACAGCTTCTTCAGGAACCTTGACGCTTTCCCAGAGAAAGGCTTCAAAGGCTTCCCTATTGGGTTCCCACTGCGCATTGAACTTTTTGGGTAGTCTGGCCAGAGAGCTTTCCGAGGGCGTCATGTTCCCTATCAGATCAAGTAGGCTTTTAGCCTCTCCGGGAGGCATTTGCGCAACCATCCAGACAGCTTGTTTAGCTGCTTTTGGTGTCCAATACCCCTCTACAATACCTGCCTGTAGCTCCAAAGGGATGATAGAGTGATCCTTACCGTTACGATAGAGCGTACGCAAAACCCGGACAGGGCCGACAGCGGATTGATAAGTTTCTGAAGATCGCAACACCCGATGGTAACAGACACCGCTTACCTCAATCGCAGGAACGTCAATATCAAGCCCGGTCAGGTCTTCTGCCAGAACGCTTTGCTCTGCTTCGATAAAGAGTTTATGGATCTCACCTTCATAGTCTTCAAAGTGCTTGATTGGGCTGTGTTCCTGACGAAGAACGGCCAGTTTTTGCTCAAGCTGTTGGATAGCATGACAAGAAAAATTGGCGGCTTCAGCTAGTGGCTGACATACTTGCATCGGGGCGGCCTTTCACTGTTGCGGTATCTTTTACAGTAACGATCATAGCGGTGTTTGGCCGTTCCTATGTAAGTCCAGAGAAAATTTGTAGCTGCTGTATAAACCACGGACGGCAAGCCCAGAAAAAATGGTCAGTATGAGACTTTCACCCATCTGTTTGTTCAGTGCCTGGAAGAAGAAGGCGTGGAGTACATCTTCGGTGTACCCGGTGAAGAAAACGCCGATTTTGTGATGTCTCTGAATCAGTCCGACAAAATCCGGTTCATCCTTACCCGACATGAGCAGGGTGCCGCCTTTATGGCCGAGGTCTATGGCCGTCTGACCGGACATACGGCAGGCTGTCTGGGAACTCTCGGCCCCGGTGCGACCAATCTGCTGACCGGTGTTGGTGATGGCAACATGGACCTTGCTCCGATGCTGGTGCTGGCCGGGCAGGGTTCCTCCAAACGGTTGCACAAGGAATCCCATCAGATAATGGACGCGGTCAGTATGTTCCGGCCGGTCACCAAGTGGGCGGAGACCATACGACATCCCGATAATATTCCGGAAATGATTCGTAAGGCCGTCAGGCTGGCACGTTCGGAAAAGCCCGGTGCGGTCTTTCTGGAACTCTGTGAAGACATTGCCAGCCTGGACACCGACGCCAAACCTTTGTCGGTTCGACGTTACCCCCGCCCGATGCCGGAAGCAGAAAGCCTTGAACAAGCCTGTGAGATGATTCGAAATGCACGGCGTCCGGTCATCATTGCCGGCAATGGTGTGATTCGTATGAAGGCTTCAGACAGCCTGCGTCGTCTGGCTGATCTCACCGGTATTGGTGTTATCAGTACCTTTATGGCGAAAGGCTGTGTGGATGTGGATGCGGATTACTGTCTTTACACTATTGGTCTGGGACGGAAAGATCTGGTTGCCTGTGCGGTGGATGCTGCGGATCTGGTGATTACCCTGGGCTATGATCTTGTGGAATATCACCCTCATCTCTGGAATCCTGCCGGTGACAAGCCGGTGTTACACCTTGACTCGACACCGGCAGAAATCGATGCCTGCTATCATCCTGAACTGGAACTGATTGGTGACATCGGACATTCACTGGATGCCATTGCCGACAATCTGTCCAAAGGTTCGCTGCCATCTTTCGACCTGCAACCCCAACAGGCGGTTCGACGGGATATGACCGCTGATCTGGAAATGCATAAAGACGACGATACCGAAGGGTTCATTCGCCCCCAGAAAGCCTTGTGGGATGTGCGGCAGGCGTTGCCTGCTGACGGACTTGTGTTGTCTGATGTGGGGGCACATAAAATGTGGATTGCCCGCCATTATCATTGTCATCAGCCAAATACCTGCCTGGTGCCCAATGGTTTCTGCTCCATGGGCTTTGCTTTGCCGGGGGCGATTGCTGCCAGCCTGATTGAACCTCAGCGACAGGTGCTGGCCATCTGTGGTGACGGTGGCTTTATGATGAATGTGCAGGAAATGGAAACCGCCCGACGCTACGATTGCAACCTGACCGTGATGGTCTGGGAAGACAAAGAGTACGGGTTGATTGCCTGGAAGCAGACCGACCATTTTGGTGACCATACACCGCTCAGCTTTAATAACCCGGACTGGATGAAACTGGCTGAAAGCTTTGGCTGGCAGGGACACAGCGTGGCGAACAGTCGCGACCTTCAGCAAACGTTAACGACAGCAATGAATGAAGAAGGCCCCAGTCTGGTGGTGATTCCCATTGATTACCGGGAAAACCAGATTCTCAGTAATCGGCTGGGCGAGATAGCCTGTCCGATTTAAGATCGCTTCACAGGGTTATTTGTGCTTGTACTCTCAGTTTCAGGAGAAAAACAATAATAATGGATGCTTTACCTTTACTGATCCCCGGAGCCGATGCTCCGGCGGGTACTCTGGATGTGTATAACCCTTTTGATCTGTCGCTGGTGGGCAAGCTCGAAACGGGCGACAGTCGTCATGTAGAGCAGGCATTAACCACGGCTTACGGGTTGTTCAGAAATCGGGATCAGTGGTTGTCGCTGGATCAGCGTATCGACATCTTCAGTCGTGTGTTACATCGTATTTCCCGCGAGCAGGAAAATCTGGCAAAACAAGCTGCCAGTGAGGGCGGAAAACCGCTGGTGGATTCCAGAGTTGAAATCAGTCGTGCCATGGACGGTATTAAGCTGTGCATCGATTGCATGCGTGGCGAAACGGGTTCCATGCCGGTGGTGAACAGCACTGCTGCGACGCGTCACCATCTGGCTTTAACGACCGCAGAGCCGGTTGGAGTGGTCGTGGCGGTCAGTGCCTTTAATCATCCTTTTAATCTCATTGTGCATCAGATCGGGCCCGCTTTGGCGGCGGGTTGCCCGGTGATTGTTAAACCGGCTGATGATACACCGCTGTCCTGCTGGCGTCTGGCAAAGCTGTTTCATGAAGCAGGCTTACCGCCGGAATGGTTACAGGTCATGATTCCTGACAGTCTGGCGGTGGCCGAACATCTTGTTACGGCCAGACGGGTTGGGTTCTTTTCATTTATTGGCAGTGCAAAAGTGGGTTGGACATTGCGTTCAAAACTGGCTCCCGGCACTCGTTGTGCTTTGGAGCACGGTGGTGCTGCCCCTGTGATTGTCGCAAAGGATGCAGATATTGATCTTGCTGTTAAAGCCATTGCCAAGGGTGGTTTTTACCATGCGGGTCAGGTGTGCGTTTCCAGTCAGCGGGTGTACGTGCAGAAGTCGGTCAGTAAGGCTTTTCTGCGGGGTTTGAAAAAAGCGGCCGATGCGCTGGTGGTGGATAATCAACTGAACGAAAGTACCGATGTCGGCCCTCTGATTCGCCCCCGTGAAGTGGATCGGGTTGAAGAGTGGGTTAACGAAGCCCGTGCAGCGGGTGGAACTATTGTTTGCGGTGGTCAGCGGGTTGGGCAGACAGGCTACGCACCAACGGTGATTCATAACCCGCCTGCCAGTGTCAGGGTCAGTGAGCAGGAAATCTTTGGCCCGGTGGTGTGCGTCTACGACTATGATGATCTGGACGACGCCATTGAACAGGCGAATAGTTTGCCTCTGGCGTTTCAGGCTGCGGTATTCTCCAGCCATCAACCGACCATTTTGCGGGCGTACAAACGGTTGGATGCTTCCGCTGTTATGGTCAATCAACACACGGCTTTTCGCAGTGATGGCATGCCCTTTGCGGGGCTGAAGCAGTCCGGGTTAGGCGTTGGTGGTATTCATCACACCTTTAAAGATATGCAGATAGAAAAGATGATGGTGATTCACAGCGAAGAGCTGTAAAGCGAGCTGTCAGTCTTTTCGTGCCATTTCGGCAGTAGACGTTTTAGTCTTGGTAAGACTCTTGTAAACCCCTTTAATTTGCAGGCGTTTATTTACACACTGTACCTTGATTGAACTATTTATACTTTTGTAGCGGCCTCTGATGCCTGTTTGGGTGTAAGTACTCAACCATGCGAAATCATATTTTCTGACTTATTGTTCAGGCACTCACGGCAACTGCTCCTGCGTTGCTCTAGCTCCTGCATCCATGCAGTCGTGCGGCGTTGCAACTCTGGTCACATAGCTTGCTATGCTCCCGCCGTTGCGCCTTGCAGAGCACCTGCCCAATAAGCCAGAAATATTCGATTCCGTATGGCCGATTACTTAGCTTTGTGTTGAAATTTCATTATTACTTTCACAAAAGATGCAGGCATAATCAGGAAAGGCTTCATAACCTTTTGATCAGGTATGGATAAGATTTATGACAAGAAAGTACGTGTCTCTGGTATCCGCGCTGACCGCCGGAACGTTGGCAATCGTGCTGACAGGTGGATGTACATTGACCACTGAGAGAGAGACAACGGAATTGACCACATTGAAACAGGGTTCATCAAAAACAGCGATTGCCGAAGCGACAACGGTCATAAAAAGCCCGGTAGACAGCCGGGACTACCGTTATGTGGTCATGGATAATGGCATTAAGGCGCTGTTGATCTCAGACCCCGATACGGACAAGTCGGCAGCGGCAGTGGATGTGAATGTGGGCAGCTATCAGGATCCGGATGACCGGCTGGGGCTGGCGCATTTTCTTGAGCATATGCTGTTTATGGGCAACGAAAAGTACCCAGAGGTGGACGGCTACTTCGAGTTTATTCGTGCCAATGGCGGCGGTGCCAACGCTTACACCGCAGACGTACGCACCAATTATTACTTTGATATCAACAATGAACAGCTGAGACCAGCTCTCGATCAGCTGGCGCAGTTCTTTGTCTCCCCGACACTTGATCCGGCCTATGTGGACCGTGAACGCAACGCAGTGGATTCTGAGTACCGCCTGCATGCCAAAGAAGACGGCTGGCGTCTGTTTATGGCGCAGAATGCCACGTCCAACCCGAAGCACCCCAAAAGCCGCTTCACCATTGGCGATCTGGAAACGCTGAATAATGATGATGGCAAGTCGCTCTGGAAAGATCTGAAAAGCTTCCACGATACTTATTACGTTGCCCCTAACATGGGGGTGGTTGTGTATGGCAGAGAAACCACTGAACAACTTGAAAAGTGGTTAAAAGAGTCTTTTGCAGACGTGCCGGACGGTGGTGGTGTGAAACCTGATACCCACATTGGTTTAGCGCCTTATGCGGACGATCAGCTGGGTGTGCGGATCAATCTGGTGCCTTTAAAAGAAACCAGAGTGTTGTCACTGGCTTTCCCGATGGAATCCCTGCATCCGTATTACCACAAAAAGCCCATGGGCTACCTTGCCCGTGTCGTCGGTTATGAAGGTGAGGGAAGTCTGCACAGCCTGCTCAAAGAGCAGGGGTTGATTGAATCTCTGGCCGCTTATCCCAGTGATACACCGGGAGAGTTTGCCGAGTTTAATGTTCGGATTGGCCTGACGCCTGAAGGGCTGGAACAGGTGGATGATATCACGGCAGTGGTGTTTGACTACCTGGCGCTGGTTCGTAAGGAAGGTATACAGCAGTGGCTGTACGACGAAACCCGACAGATTGCCGATCTGGGTTTCCGCTATCAGGAGGTGCGTGGTGCACAGCAAACGGCTACGGGTCTGGCATCGCGTCTGCACTATCTGCCAGCCTCTGATTTGCTGAACTCCAACTATTTGTACGACGAATTTGATCCGGAGCTGATTAAACGGCTGATGTCTAATCTGACACCAGACAATGTCCGTCAGACAGTGATTGCTCAAGGACTCCCTAAGGATCAGATAGAGCCTTACTTCGATACACACTACAGCATTCAACCTTTATCGGAAAAACTGCTGAAGCGTTTGAACAACCCTCAGGCTCATGAAGATCTGACTATCCCGGCACCAAACCGGTTTATTGCCACGGATCTGGAGCTGAGAACCAGTGATAAGGCCGATGAGCCTACACAGATCATCAAGAAAAAAGGGCTGGATGTCTGGAGTATGACGGACAGCAGCTTTCAGGTGCCAAGGGCTTCTGTGCGCCTGAAAATGACGACACAAAAAGCGTCTGAAACGGCGAAGGATCTGGTGTCTCTGCAACTGTATCGAACCCTTTTGTCGCGCAGTCTGAACGAATACGGTTATCCTGCCAAGGAAGCCGGTTTGAACTATGGCCTAAGTACCAGTCGTGAAGGGTTGAACATTGCCTTGTCCGGTTATCAGGAGAAACAGGCTTACCTGCTGGAAACCATTCTCAAGGGAATTGATCAGTTCAAGCCGGAGAAAGCCGAGTTTGAACAGGAGCGTGAGCGCCTGGTTCGAAACCTGCGAAACAAGGCCTTTGTTGCACCTTTCCGCCTGGGTATGGATCGGGTCAGCCAACTGCTTTATCCGAACTATTTTACCGATGATGAAATGCTGACGGCTGCCGAAGCGATCTCTTTTGCTGACCTGAAGCAGTATGCCGGTGACTTCTATAACAGTCTTCATATCAGCATGCTGATTTACGGAAACCATTCCCGCAGTGAAGCCATGAAAATTGCCGAACTGGTGGAGTCCTCTGTCCTGAACGACACTAATCGGGGTGAACGTTTTGATCAGCCGTTTAATGTATTGAAAGACGCCGGTCTGCGTGAAGCGGTCGATTTTGACCACAATGACGCGCTGTATATCCGGTACGTGCAGTTTGATACCACTGAAGATCGTGAACGGGCGAAGTTTTCCCTGCTGGGGCGTTTGCTGGCAACCCCTTTCTTTAATGAGCTTCGTACTGAACAGCAGCTGGGTTACATTGTTAACGCCTCTGCCCGTCCGGTTGAGCGTCATCCGGGTCTGACATTTACTGTTCAGTCACCAGTGGCAGAGCCTGAAGTTATAGAGCAGCGCATAGAAGCGTTTCTGGCGAAACAGGTTAAACGACTGAACGAGTTGACCGAAGAAGAGTTGGAAGATTATCGTCAGGGACTGATTGTCGATCTGACCAAGCGTGACACTAACCCGGATGAACGAGCCAGTCGCTTCTGGCACAGTCTTGACGGGCGAGAGCATAGCTTTAACTACCAGTCAGACATTGCCGATGCTGCAAAAACCATTAAGGTCAGCGACATTCAGCAGGCGATGGACGAGCTGTTGAAGCAACAGGGACAGATTATCATTACTTCCAGAGGTAATGTGAACAACAACTGATTCTGTCAGCATCAATGAATGATCAGGCGGGTAATCCCGCCTGATTGCTTTGTGCCTTCTGTCGCTTATTATGTTTTTATTCCTTAGCGGGATGCTCTTCTGTAAAAACAGGGTCCACCATATTGGGCTGTACAGGGGCGTTTCTATACAGAATGCCTTTGTTGTGAAGGCATTAAAAGTCGCTCTCTTCACTGGTTAAAGGAACTCTGTCATCCGTTTTTCCTTCGTCATCTGTAAATACCTTGCCTCTAGGAGCCTTATAAAGAATTTTTAATTCATTTTCTTCGTTGTTTTGTGGCTTGTAGCTTTTAGAACCAAAAGTGTTTGAGTACAGCCACAGGACAGGCCCTGCCAGTCTCAGGAATATTTTTTTGTAAACATACTCGTGACCGGGCAGTGACAACCTGCTGTATGCTCCGCTTGACAGAAGAAGTATTGTGTAAGTACCAAAAGCAGCAGCAACCGTATAGCCAACGCCTTCACCAGCACTGATGCCACTGGATGATTGTTCTCCTATATGAGCCCGGGCAGTCGGTGAAATCGGGCAGCTACCCTGTATCAGCCCAAGAACATGTGACGGTATTCCATTGTGGTTAACGGAGAAGCAGCGGTTATTGGATACCTCCACAGTGCCATCGATGCGGGCAGCTTCATTTGCGAGTCTGGCAACTGTCAGATCAATCGTTCGTCTGGTTTCATCGGATGTACCAATAGCAATGTTGTCTTTGATAATGGCATTGATAGCGTCTGTATGATTTGGCAGCTCTATATTGATGCCAGCCGAAGCAGACTCTGTGTCCTGAACATTGCCATGAACGTTCAGGGTTTTGTAGTGACGGACATCAATGGCAGTCAGTGCAGACTCGCCATCATTTGAGTCTGTAAATTGGTTACTGAAAATACCAATAGTCTGGTCGTCGGTCCGGCAACCCTGACAGCTGGCATAAATGGGGGCTTTCTGCAGTCCTCCTGAAAAGAAATTATTGCCACTGATCAGTACATCGCCTGATGAGTTCTGGATCTCGATATAATGGGAAGGTGCTTTTTCGTTCTCCCTGTTTGCGTGATATTGAAAATCATTACCACTCATCAGGAGTTTGCCTTCATAGTTGACGGCCTTGACTGCAGTGCTGAGAGGATCGCCCTGTGAATCTCCAAACGCCGAGATATCCCAGGTCATGTCTCTGGTGAAGAAACCATGACCTGTACCGGCATCATCAAGGAGAACCAGTGCGCCTGCTTCGGCAGGATAATTGGCCGAAGGTTTAACCACCGCATTCCCAATGCCGACCAGCGCCACGGTCTTAAGAATATGGAGTGGTTCGTCCAGTGCATAACTGCCTGCGTGAAGCAGGATAACCTTGCCGGACTCTGAAGTCGTGGTTATTTCGTTAATCAGTTCCTGACTGTTTTTAACCATAACCGCTTCAGAGAACGTTGTTTGTATTTCCAGCTTCTGAAGGTCATCCGTAAGCTTCTGACAAACTAGTGTTTCAGAACGGGTCAGTTGGTCACACGGACTGTTGATGACGGGTGGTGTTGAAGACACTGATGTACTGGTTGCAGCAGGTACCTGTGTCGATGCGATCAATGATTTTACAGGCTGTGTTGAGCTTGTTTTGCCAGCTGAAAGAGGACGGGTCGTCATGCCCTGTGTTGACTCAGGCAGTGGTTGGGTAAGCTGAGTCGGTGCAGAGGATGACGATGCTGACCGGATCTTTCCGGTTGGACTTGGCATAGGAGTGCCGTAGCTATTGACTGTGGCTGTAGTCAAAACAGACCGGGAAGGTGTTGGACTTAATTTGGCACCATCGAATGATGCGGAAGGTGTAACAGGGGGTGTAAAACGTGTCAGTGCCGCCGATGCTGAAGCACTCACTTTCAGGCCGGGGGTATAGCGATAATTTTTATCGGCTAACCCCAGAATCTCAAGCTCATAGTAGTCGTTTCTGGTTACGCTTACATAGCCCAATAACAATAAGTTGTCATCATCTTTAAAAGAACTCTTGTCGTGTTCCAGCTTAATGGTTCTGCCTTCTCTCGGTGTGTCCTTATGCGCTTTGTTACCTTGTATGGAAGCATTTATGATTTGTTGGTTATTGAAAAATTTAATTTTTATGTTGCCCAGAGCGTACTTGTCTTTCTGAATATTGTCGTTGATTTTCAGGCGTTGATAATCATTAAGGTAGATAGCGTTTGAATACAAAGATTGTTCAAATTCAGCTTCACCAGAGGTTTTAAATTCATTCGATTCAATCTCAATTTCTGCCTGACTGTTTATGGCACTGGAATCCAAAACACTACCTAATGATGATGTATCATCACAAGTATTATGGCCAAAGTAGTACTTATGACCGGCGTTACCCAACAGAACAGTAGCCGCATAACGGTTCCAACTGCTATACCCATGGCTGAAGCGGTTCTGGTAAATTCGTATGTCTCCGTTATAACTTATTGCGTAAACATGGGCGTCAAAATTGTAGTAATGGCTGCCTGCAGGCACGGCGGTTTTCCACTCCAGGTTCCAGCTGTAAAAACCGGTATCCCGAGGGTTCGATATGGTGTTCAGGGTAAGCAGTGAACGATCCTTATTATAGCTGCCAGTGAAGTCGCCTGCTGGCTTTATAACAGGCAGTCTGTCGTCTTCATCTTTTAGGCCAATCATTGCAGTCCGGTGGGTGGCGGACAGAGCTTTTGACAGCTCATAGGTGCCCGGGTTCAATAGAACAATGCGACCATGAATGGCGCTGCCATCATCGCCGGTCGTTTTATTGACGGCGTCGATCAACTCCGTCGAATTGTTAACCAGAATGGCGTGCGAAAACTTATTATCCGAAACAGGCCCAGAGGCTTTTTTGTTTTCGAGAAATGCCTTGCAGGCTGCAAATGCGGTTGTGTGCGTCCGGATATCATTACATGGTTTTGTTTTCGCGGGTGCCGGACTGACTGATGCGGTGACAGAGACCAGTAACCGGGCTGGCGTAATGCTGCCAACGGAAACGTCAGAAGATACATGGGTCGACGGGGCAGCTTTTACCGTTGATGACGTTGCACCGGGTGATGGTGTGGCTGCTGTTGTTTGTGAAGATGCAATCCGGGATGAAGCAAGCTGTTTGCCTGGTCTGTAACCAACATGGTCGGAGGGAAGTCCAAATTCTTTAAATGTGTAGTAGTCATTTCCTGCAACATGAAGCTTTCCGGTGATCTTCACGGATTCTTTGGGAGAGTGGTAGGACCGAAAGAGAATTCTGCGCTGAAGCTCCGGTGCGTCTTTATGGGCAATGTTGTTGAGTACATAGCCATCTATGTTTTTTTCATTTTTATGGTCTGTGATATAGATGTTGCCTGCAGCCTCTTTGGTTTCCTGCCGGTTACCAATGATCCCGTAGCGCATGTAACCTCTGACGATAATTGAATACAGTAGGTTATTTATGATAGGTGTGATAGGAACGTCACTGTGGAAATGGTTATCGAGAACTTCAAGCCCTGGTTTTTTTGCTCTGCAGATAGCACTTGAACAAGCAACCAAAACAGCGGTATATGTTAAATAATCGGTACCAAACCAGTTGTTCTCTATAACCGCACCACCAATAGCATTCAATAGCAGGATATATTGACTCATCAAATTGAAACTTGCTTTCGAGAATTTGTTTTCATAAATCCGAAGCTCCCCCTCATAAGATTGGCTTTCAATGGCTCCCATGCGCAGTAGTGGTGAGGCTGCGTCCGGGCTATCGGTAGTGTTCCAGTGAATGTGATGACTGTAGAAGCCGGATTCAACTACCGTTGAATCATGGTAGAGGTGAGCCAGAGAGTTTTTGTTCGATTTGAAGTTGCCAGCATCAATTTCAATGACCGGATATTCACCGTCTTCAACGGTTCCGACCAGGGCTATTTTGTCCGTAATATACAGTGTGCGGGTCAGTTGATAGGTGCCACTTTTCAAGACAATCAGTTTGCTGGTTTTTGCACTGCTTGACGGGAATTTTCCTGTCACTGCGTCGTCCAGTTCCTTTGCATTGCTGACCACCACGGCCATGGAAAAGGTATGACCAGCAGAGGCTGTTTTGTTTTCGAGAAATGCCTTACAGGCATCAATTTCGTTGGAGCCGAACTCTGTGGACGATTGTATGTGATCACAGATTATCGTGGGATCACTTGTTGGAGTGACAGAAGGCGTTGCTGGTATCGCCGTGGGTGAAGGTTGTATAGAGTCACTGGTAATGGCCTGTTTAGCCGCCGCTGTTGTTGTGTATGCACTGGGGCTGACCAGTACCGAAGCAGCAGGGGTTGGTGACGGAGAGACTCTGGCAGGCAAAAAGCTGTCCGGGATCTTTTTTCCTTCCGTAAAGACAATATAGTCGCGTTTTTCATCATCGTAATAAACGTCGAAATAGTCATTACCGGAAAGGGTTAAGCGACCTGCAATTTTATAATTATCCTTGGCGTCTTTTTGCACATCTATTTCAATTCTTCGGAATTTTACCAGTGCGCCAGTATCAGCCGTGTTGTTTTTGATAGAGCCTTGCAATCCTGGTTCGTTAGGTAATTCGATCTTTATGGAGGCGTTAGCCTGCCTGGTCAGCGATGTATTCTTTTCGATTGTGAATTTATTGTGGTTAATAAGATAAAAGGCATTTTGACTTTTGTTGTCGGCACCATTGCTGCTGGTTAATGTATTGTTGGCAATAATGATTTCATGTCGGTCTTCAGAGGTGGGACCCTCTGAGAGAACAGCAGAGGCATGAAGGTTACTGGTATTGAACCGGTTGCCGTCGATCACTATTTTTTGGGTTTTGGCTTCGTCGTTCCTCAGATAAATAAACTCACCAATATGAGAGTCTTTGCTCCCGTGTGTAAATATGTTGCCATAAAATCTGATTTCCCCCGGATAATTGTTTCCGAAAATAGTGCTGTGGTTGCTACTCTCTTTGTCACTGAGGGTTTCCCAGTTTATGAAAGCACTGTAAAAGCCAGCTGAAGCCCCCCTTTTTTCAAGCAGATTAACCAGAGCCCAATCACTACGTTCCAGCAAAGCAAGATTCATACTGACCGTTGGTCGGGTCTCACCGGTTTTTATACCTACCAAAGCGATTCTCTGACCGGGTTCCAACTTTTTGGCAAGGTTATAATTTCCGGGAGTCAGGACAATAATGGAGCCTTTGGGGTCGGCGTTTTTGAAAGCACTGGCAAGCTCTTCTACATCACGGACAACGACTGCTGTTGCAAATGATGATATTCCAGAGGCTATGGGATTGTTGAAGAAAATGTTACAGCTCTTTTGAGCCTCCGGATTACTGGTTATCTGGCTACACGGGTTGGTTCTGCTAACTGACGTTGTCGGGACTATGGTTGTAGTGCTGTTTGAGGGCAGGTGGGTGGTTGTGTTTTTTGGGGAAGAGGTTGTGTCCGGGGTATCGCCATCACTGGCACTATAAGTGGAAAAAGACAAAGCGCAGACGGTTAGAAAAAAAACAGATAAAAAACAGCGCAGTTTATACGTCAAATAACGAATGGTTCTGGATGGACTTTTCATAATAATTAGCAGGCCGTCTCTATAAAAATTAAAACGCATCCCCGATGCCAGATTGTATAAGTACGCGAAGACCAACTTTTTCCATAAATACCAAAAGTCGGACTTTTCAGAGTTACCAAGGCTTAGATAAGAAAAAAGAACTATGATACAGTAATAATTTCACTCAATACGTAAGGCATATGTCGTTCATAGGCGGTGATTTTTCTGTATTTTCACTGTACTAAGGTGCGCACATTTTCCTTTAATGCGAAGCCTTGGGTCTAATTCCCCGCAGCTTGCTGCGAACTACTCAAGAGCTAACTTGATACCCCGGAGCTTGCTCCGGGGTAGTTCATTCCTTGGGGATCAATAGATGGCCGACTTTATTGTTAATCAGAAAAAGTCGGTCTTCGCATATAAGTAGTTAGTTGTATAATTTCAGATAAAAAACTGACATTAGATAAAATAGAAGAAATATTTCCAACAATTAAAAGCATTTGAAATAGATACAGAGTATTTTAATGGTATGGCTTATAATAATACTGTGGACAGTTTTTTGAGAGTTCGGCATTGATGCCCCAACAAGACTTACGCATCAAATTTGAACGAATGTACTTAATAATTGCCCAAGTTTTTCATCATTCCAGCCAGCAGCCAAACGTTTTAGCATGATATTTCCTTTGGTTGTAGTGTCTTGCGTGTGAATATTGAGACAGAGCCTATTAAGAGTAGATTCTATGGTGGACCCCACTGTCAAGACAGTAAACCAACAAATTTAAGTTAAGTCTTGGCAGTGTGTTAATACCAATTCCGTCTTCTAAACATGAATTGCGCAGCCATTCCAAACCGCTGGTTCTGCGTCAGAACTCCTCGCAATAGCCAGCTATTACTCGTCGTTCTTCCTTGCCCGGCGATTTGGATTGGCTTGCTCATGGTCATATTTAGAAAACGGAATTGGTATAACCCACTTTCACCACCAAAATGCTGTAACTATAGTGGACCCCACTGTCAAGACAGTAAACCAACAAATTTAAGTTAAGTCCTGGCAGTGGTTTAAAGCCCTCATGCAAAGTGAATTGCCTGAGGAGTTTTATAACTCAACGACTGATGTAATCGCTCAGTGTTGTAAAATTCAAAGTACTCATCCAAACCGGTATAAAGCTCCGGAACAGTCTTAAATTCATGCGTATACAGCCATTCATGCTTGACGGAACGCCATAGTCTCTCGACAAAAATGTTATCCAGTGCTCGCCCTTTTCCATCCATACTGATTCGGATTTCTCTTTCCTGAAGGGGTGCCAGAAAGTCATTACTGGTAAACTGGCAACCCTGGTCAGTGTTGAATATATCAGGCTCACCCCGTTCCAAAGCACGGTCCAGCGCATGGATACAGAAATCAGCGTCCAGTGTGTTCGATAGCTCCCAGCTGACCACGTAACGACTGTACCAGTCAATGATGGCAACCAGATACATAAATCCCTGAGGCATCGGGCAGTAGGTAATATCAGTACTCCATACCTGATTAGGTCTCACGATATCAACCCCGTTCAGCAAGTATGGATAAACCTTATGCTCCTTGTTTCTCAGGCTCGTGCCCGGTTTTGGCCCGACAGCCTGTATGCCCATCAGCCTCATAAGCCGCTGTATACGCTTCCTGTTAACCGGAAAACCCTGCTCATTCAGCCATGCAGCTATCTTACGACTGCCGTAAAACGGTGTACGTGTATACTGCTCATCAATGAGCCTCATAAGATTCAGGTTTTCAGGGCTTTCCAGAGCTGGAGAAGCTTGGTAATACCAGCTCGACCTGTTTAACCCAATCAGCTCACATTGACGTTGAATGCTGATCTTTGAGCACTCTGGGTCTATGCACCTCCGTTTGTCAGGGCGATCTCATTTGGCTTAAGACAATAAAGCAATCAGCAAATTCTGGCATCCTGTAATCTGATGTTCAGGATGACTTTGATGACCTTGCTCGACGTATTCTCCGACCTTAAAGAATTTCGTGCCGACAACCACCGTTACCCGTTACCCCACCTTGTTTTCACTGCTGTCTGCATGATTCTTTGTGGTGCAGATGACTGGAAGATGGTGTCAAAACTGGCCAAGCGCAAACAGAAATGGCTTAAAAAATATATCCCTTTGCCTCACGGTGCGCCTTCACAACATACCTTCAGACGAGTTTTTGCCAGCCTTGACCCTGAACAATTCAGAGAGTGTTTTATTCAGTGGGTCAGCACCATTACAGAGCGAACTCATGGTGAAGTTATCGCCATAGACGGAAAAACCCTACGACGATCTTACGATAGACAGGATGACAAAGCAGCCATCCATATGGTGAATGCGTGGGCCAGTGCTACTGGCATGGTATTGGGTCAGCTGAAAACAGCTGAGAAAAGTAATGAGATTACAGCAATACCAGCACTGCTTGATATGTTAGAAGTCAGCGGTTGTATCATTAGTACAGATGCTATGGGGTGCCAGAAGGATATTGCCCAAAAAATTCGGTCAAAAGGCGCTGACTATCTACTGGCTGTGAAAGGCAACCATGAAACTTTGCACGAAGATATTAAGTTGTTTCTAGCCCGAATATTTCATAAAAGGAGGCAAGTTCCGCCCAATCACTTGATATAATTGGGTCGAACAAAAGAAAGCTTCGGAAGAAGCAAACCGGAACTTGCCATGCCCAAATCTACACAAGAACAGCTTCGTTTTCATCCCTCAAATGGAAAAACCATCCGGGCAGACTTCAATGGTGGGGAGTTATCTTCTGACTTTGGCACTCTGCTGCTACGGGAAACCATTCTGCAGAGCGGTCTTATCTGCAAAATGACTGATGCCATCAATGACAGACGCCATCAATCCTATATCGACCACTCCCTGAAAGAACTTCTGGTTCAGCGGGTTCTGCAAATGGCCTGCGGCTATGAAGATGCCAACGACAGTAACCGTTTGCGTAAAGACCCTATGTTCAAACTGGCCACTGGTCGCAATCCGTTGGACAGCGATAACCATCTCGCATCAGCGCCCACTTTTACCCGGCTGGGACAATCTATGACCCGCTCCGACATTTACAGGATGGCTGAAGCATTTGTGCATCACTTTATCAGCAGTTACAAGCTGCCACCTCCGGTGATCGTTATCGATCTTGATCATACACCGGCCATTACTCATGGTGGCCAGCAGATGAACCTGTTTAATGCCAAATATCAGGACTACTGCTACTTGCCCCTGATGATTTTTGAGGGACTCAGCGGCAAGCTGATTACGGCGATTCTTCGTCCGGGGAAAACCCCAACGGGCAAGGAAAATGCAGCCATTCTCGAACGGGTCATTCGGCTGCTTCGGAAAAAGTGGCCGAAAACCCATCTACTGGTTCGGGGAGACAGCCACTTCGCTCAACCAGAGTTAATGTGGGTGGTTCAGAATGCCCCTCATTCGGATTATGTCCTGGGCAAAGGTGCAGGCCACAAAACGGCTTTGCGGCCAAAAGCCAAAGAGTTGTTGGATGAAGCGCGTCAAGCTCTGAAGGTCAAGACTGAGCTGGCAAGACTGAACAACATGCCAGAACCTGATCGGCTCAGACTTTACGGGGAAGCAGAATACCAGGCCAAGAGCTGGAAAGGTCTCGATACCCGGATAATTTACAAGGCGGAGGTCAACCAAAAAGGCGACAACCCTCGTTTCATTGTGACGTCGATGAAGGAAGCTTCTCCAGAGGTAATTTATGAAGAGCTTTACTGTCCAAGAGGACAGGATGAGAACTTCATCAAACATCTGAAAAGTGATCTGTCCGGCGACAGATTGTCCGATCAGGGCTTTTTGGCTAACCATTTGAGAATGTTTTATGCCTGTGCCGCTTATGTTTTGCACTATGAGTTAAGAACCAAGACTTTGAAAGGTACGGAGCTGGAAAAAGCGCAGCCATCAACGGTGATCATGAAGCTCTGTAAAGTTGCAGTCAAAGTGGTTGAATATAAAGACCGAATTAAACTTCATCTGCCGCGTAGCTGCCCATTCAAGAGGCTTTTGCAGCATGTGACAGAAGTCTTTTACCAGATGCCGATACTTCGACCGGGGTAGCAACTTTCATAAGACTCAATCAAGGTACATAGCAACCAGATGAAAGAGCCTTGGGGCTTTCCGTTATCCTGAAATAGCAGGATTCGTTGATTAGCGTCTAATCTGTAAGCAAGTATGGGCTGCAATGTCTTTCACATGGTTAACAGAGCAACAGGCTTGCGGAAAAGTCCAAAATTAAGAGGATGGGATGGTAGTTGCTGCTTGTTTATGAAATATCCGGGCTAGATCATCTGGCATGTCAGAAAAAGCTACCGGAATCGGCCAGCTATCATGAGACTCTTGATAAAGGGCATGGACGCATAGAGGTTCGAAGATGCTGGATCAGTACTGACGTGATCTGGCTTGATCAACGTAGCAAATGGAAAGACCTGAACATGATTGGCGTTGTGGAAGGAGAGCGGCATGAGGGAGGGAAAGTCAGCATTGAACGTCGCTATTTTATCTCAAGCCTTATCACTGATGCCGCGACATTCATGAGTGCGGTGCGTTCACACTGGTCTGTGGAAAATAATCTTCATTGGAGCCTTGATATTAGTTTTCGAGAAGATGGCTGCCGAATCAGAAAAGGGTATGGTGCTGAAAATATGGCTGTGTTCAGGCAGATTGCGCTGAACCTGTTGTCTCAGGAAAAAACAGAAAAGCTGGGCATGATGAACAAACGCATTACTGCAGCAGCTGATGACGAATATTTGGAGCTATTGCTGCAGGGTGTCATTTGATCAAAAAGCCAAATGATATCGCCCTGAAATTCTGGCTACTTACAGAGCTTTGTGGGCGTTTTTTTGTTATTCAGAGGGAAAAGTAGTGGTGATGAGAAGGGCTTGCATAAAGGCTTGAATGGGCTGGAGAGCGATCAGGCAAGTATCCTCAACGAAATTATCTTCAGTCCGACAGGCTCCTAGCAAGAGGAAACGGTTGCCATGCTCACTTCAGAACAAAGAGTAATCCTTCAGCTCCAGTTTAGAGAATTACGTGTACCAAGGTACTTTATGAAACCCGCTAAAATAGGGCTTTATGAGTTCCTATTGCCCTGAGATGCCCTAATATTGCCATTAAAAGGCAAATACAGGGCTGCCAAAGAACATGGACCTGCCAGAAATACGTAATTTCAGGTCCAAATCAGTGGGTTTAATGAAGCAGGCTTCCAAAAGTGGTTGCGGAATCCCTTGTGCTGCAATGCCTAAGACGAACTTAAATAAGTTGTACTATTGTGCACGTAATTCTCTAATGTGGAGGTCTAATAATCACATTCACATATTTGTGGATTGAACGGACTCTTGTGACATCGTCTAAGAATGATGCTGGTTTGAAATCAAAATCCTTGTCTCATATAGTGAGCTAACAGCTTTATAACAGTTCAAGTTTACCTCTGCAGGGGGAAGTCAATGAGCGGGAAGGTTGAGTTTCAGGAACTGGATACCCACAGCGGTCATCGCATCGGTGTGGTGACCCTGAATGCCACAAAGAGCCTTAATGCGCTGGATCAGGCAATGATTGATGCACTGTACCAGCAACTTCAGGGATGGGAACATGATGAGGGGATTGTCTGCGTCTTTCTTCAGGGCGCGGGTGAACGAGGGTTTTGTGCTGGTGGCGATGTCAGAGCCATCAGGGAGTCTGCGCTGAAGAGTGATCAGGCAGCGGTTCAGGCATTCTTTGAGCAGGAGTATCGTTTGGATTACCGGATTCATGTCTACAGCAAGCCAGTCATTTGCTGGGGACACGGTTTTGTTATGGGAGGCGGTGTCGGTCTGATGGCAGGAGCCGACTTCCGGGTAGTCACGGATACGACGGTGATGGCAATGCCGGAAATTACCGTTGGCCTGTATCCGGATGTGGGTGCTTCCTGGCTGCTGGGGCATATGCCGGCAAAAGCGGGGCTGTTTGCTGCACTGACCGCTTGCCAGTTAAATGCCGCCGACGCTATGTATCTGGGACTGGGCAACCGGTTTATTGATCATGCATTCCGGCATAACGTGCTGGATGCGCTGCAACAGGCCGACTGGCAGCAGGATGCTTATCAGGTTACCTACGGGGTCGTACAGAAGTACGCTGAACAAAGCGCCGGATGGCTGCCTTATTCCAAGATTCGTGAACATCGTGACCTGATCAAAAATATGATGGAGAAGCCTTCCCTTGCGGATATTATGTCAGCGCTGGAGGCTCTGGAAACCAGTGATGAATGGTTGAATCAGGCTCGACAGACTGCGTTAAATGGCTCGCCACTGTCTGTCAGACTGGCTTTTGAGCAGCTGCGACGTGCACGACACTGTTCTCTTAAAGAAGCGTTTCAGAGTGAACTGACTCTGTCGGTTAACTCGGTGATGCAGGGGGATTTCTGCGAAGGGGTAAGGGCGTTGCTGGTGGATAAGGATAAGCAGCCAGACTGGCGTTTTAAATCGTTGGCGGATATTGCACAGGGTGCTACTGATTCTTTCTTTGTGTCTCCCTGGCAAACTCACCCGTTGGCGGATCTGTGACAGACGAAAGGCTATAGTCTTCAGGCTTCGGAGCAACGACTCTGAAGCCTGTGTTTTCGATTTAAGATGGCATTCTCAATGCTGACGAATAACGTCCAGAATTTGTTGTGCCACCTGATGTTCACAGCCAAAATCGTTCCAGTCCATGGTCACCAGTGGGGTGTTCATGGAAGCACAGATTTGCGGCAGTATGGCTTCATGGTAGTTATGGATGTCACGGATGTATTCAAAGGGCGTTCCATCTTCCGCTTCCCGTCCCCGACTTTGCAGGCGCTCGTGAGCCTTTTCCGGAGTAGTATGCAGGTAAACCACCGCGCTGATGCGTGGGTAATCTTTCAGACGTTTCTGGATTTCACAGTAGTGCAGCATAAACTCGGTGTCTGGCTGCTCCATGCTGAGAAAGTTAGCCTGGGTAAAAATCAGATCTGAATACAGTGATCGCTTAATCAGATAGTTGCGGTTGGCTGGCAGGTTTTCAACGATTTCTGCCCGACGCTGGGTAATATACGACTGAAAACGAATACGGTTGCCCGAAACAGTCGGGTTTTTGGTGAATTCGCCCAGCAGTCTGGCAAATTCAGGGTCTTCAGCCGGTTCCTGAATGGGGTCCCAGTCCAGTGCTTCAGCCAGCTTTGGTAGCAGGGTCGATTTGCCGGCTGCGATATTGGCTTCTACTGCAACAAAGTGATTGGTCTGTGTCATCCGCGAACCTGGTGTAATAGTCATTAAATCAGGGCGCGAACGATAGGGAATTGTAGACGGTGGTACAATAAGTATTCAAACCAGTCATTGAACCGGTTTTGACTATTTTAAGTCACTGACCACACGACTGTTTTGTTAAATTCCCGGAATACCAATGGGTCCTGGCAAGTCAGGTACCAGAGAGCATCCGGTCAGGATGACAACAACTGCGAACAGGAAAAGGTATTTCATCGTCATTCCGTCGTTTTTGAGTGATTCTGTCTGATGTATTGTTTCGGCTGGAAGAATATTTCTGCCAGCATGCAGCCAGCGCTGCCACCGCCAAAGGTTTCTATGACAGGCAGATCAAATACCAACAAGTGGTCATTGAAACGGTTTAATGCCCTTAGTTGTTCATCATTGAGTGTCTGAAAGGCGGTGCGGGACAAAACGGTAATGGTTTCACCCTGATCATTTTTCAGAGGTACAAGATTACCGGCGTATGCCGTGGTCTGGTCCGGAGTGATGTCAATGATGGTTTTATCAGACAGCGCTTCTAACACTTGTCTGCGATGATTTTCTTCACTGATGCACTCACTGCACAAAACGGCAAATCGCTCCCCAATGCTCATCATCATGTTGGTGTGGTAAACAGGCTGGTCCTGAAAGAGCGTTCTGAATGAAATCAGCTTATAGTCCTGCCTGTTGGCAAACGCCTGTAACAGTAAGGCGTCTGTTCGTGGTGACAGTGCGGCGAACATGACTTTGTTTTTTCTGTCCAGAACAATACTGCTACTTCCTTCCAGCGCCTGATGGCCAGTGACATCTTTTAGAGCATCATCATTGTACTGGCTGGAAATACCCTGCATATTCAACGCTTTTCTGAGCGCCTTAATATCCGGTGTCTTTTTCTTCCGTTTCGTCAGCATGGGAAACAGGTCGATCTGTGTGTTGCCGGTTGTACCGCACTGAACCTTTTGGGGGCAAGGAGAAGGAAAAGATATAAACCAGTTATTGGGGAAAGCAGCCCCGGGTGCATTGGGTGAATGCGTCGCTGGCAGCTCGATCACATGTACCTGGTGCTGTTCCAGCTGTTCTTTGGCAGCCGTATATTCCTGCATGGCTTTGGCCGTGACAGAAACTGATCCTTCCTCCTTTAAATGACGTATAAGAGGCTTGTTTTTAGACGTGGAAGGCTTTGTCCTGTCGGTTTCAGCAAAGTGATTAGGTGGCACCATGACCACGTAGGATGTCAGTGCTTCATCCGCATGAGCTTGTTGCAGGCAGAAAGTGGAAGCAATAAAGAGTCCGGCAAGGGCGAGCTGTTTCATGGCAGTGGTTCGGATCGTCACGTGTTTCAAAAAGCTAATGGGCAAGATAGACGTGTTTACCCCGATAATCTCAGGTTTTTGCCTTTATACTCAGCCTGTTATCTCTACAGAATCGGTTTATGTTTCAAGTGGTGTTAAACGAGTACCTGAAAAACCGGGCAGGGCATCAGAGTTGCAGGCAGTCTGGCAACGCTTTGGCCTGATGTTGTTTCGGTTTTTACTGTATTTCGTAAACGAACGTTTAATTGTAATTATTCTCATTTACGTATACTCTTAATTTGCTTTTTTTATCTCTTCTCTGGTCGCCAATAATCCCACTCATAAAGGCCAGAACGTATGACTTGATGTATAGCTTCTGACTTTATCCGATCCTTTTGTGATTGCAGCTATCTTCTGTCTATGATCGCAGTAATGGAGATTTATATGACATCGATTCTTGGTGAACTTCAGGTTGGGGATTCCGGACAGGTAACCGCCTTTCGGGATGCAGGAGCTGCTTATCGACGCAAATTGCTGGCGATGGGTTTGACACCGGGTGCGCGATTTTCTGTGTGCCGTGTTGCTCCTCTGGGTGATCCTATCCAGCTTCAGATCCGGGGCTTTCAGCTCAGTGTTCGTCGCGATGAAGCCGCTGTGGTTGAGGTGAGCCGGATATGAGTGATCATGTGTTTGCCATTGTCGGTAATCCAAATTGTGGTAAAACCACGGTTTATAATGCCCTGACCGGCGCAAAACAACGGGTGGGTAACTGGCCCGGCGTAACCGTTGAGCGCCGGAGTGGTTATTACCAGCATCAGGGGCTGGATATCGAAGTGGTGGACTTGCCCGGTACCTACTGCCTTGATGTGGTGGATGATCAGGTATCCATGGACGAGCGCATTGCCCGTGACTTTATTCTGGAACGTGAAGCCGAGCTGGTTCTGAATGTTCTGGATGCTTCCAATATTGAGCGAAACCTTTACCTGACCACGCAGTTGCTGGACATGGGGCTACCCGTCGTTGTTGTTCTTAACATGATGGATGTCGCTGCAGACAAGGGCATGGTGATTGATCCTGAAGCCTTGTCAAAAATGCTGGGTTGCCCGGTATTTACCATGGTCGCCAGCAAAAATGAAGGTGTGACAGACCTTAAAGATCAGTTAAACGAATTCTTTCGAACCACTATACCCGCTTCAAAACCGTTGTTTCTGGGTAAAGCGCTTGAGCCGGCCATCACCCGTCTGGAAAACGCAGCCAGCGAACACCTTGAAGACAAAACGGTTGCGCGCTGGTGCGCCATCAAATTGCTGGAAGCTGAAACCAGCGGTATTACCAGTCTGCCGGAATCATCCCGTTCTGCCTTGTTGAAGCAGGGTACTGACTTACGTGATGCCCTGGAGCGAGAGCAGGGTGCTGAAGTCGATATCCTGATAGCCAACGGGCGCTATGATGCCATTGGCGGCATGATGAAAAAGGTGATCAAACAACGCGGTGTATTGAATCATCAACTCAGTGAACGCATTGATCGTGTGGTTCTTAACCGTTTCCTCGGCTTGCCTGTTTTCTTTGGTGTCATGTATCTGATGTTCATGTTCTCGTTGAACTTCGGCAGCGCCTTTATCGATTTCTTTGAAATTCTTGTCGGTACCATCATGGTGGATGGTGTCACTCATGTGCTGCAAGGCATCAATGCGCCGGGCTGGGTGATCGCCTTGCTGGCTGAAGGTGTGGGTGGTGGTATCCAGACCGTAGCGACCTTTATACCCGTTATTGCCGCCTTGTTCCTGTTTCTGTCAGTACTGGAAGACTCGGGCTATATGGCCAGGGCTGCGTTTGTTATGGATCGCCTGATGCGCTTCCTTGGCCTGCCGGGTAAGGCCTTTGTCCCTATGCTGGTCGGCTTTGGCTGTAACGTGCCTGCGATAATGGCAACACGAACTCTGGATAACCAGAGAGACCGTCTGCTGACCATTGCCATGGCACCGTTTATGTCCTGTGGTGCCCGTTTGCCGGTGTATGCCCTGTTTGCAGCAGCCTTTTTCCCGGCCACCGGTCAGAACGTTGTATTTATCCTGTATCTGATGGGTATTCTGGCGGCAGTCGCGACCGGACTCATTCTCAAAAACAGTCTGCTGGCTGGAGAGACCTCTCCTTTTGTTCTAGAGCTGCCCAATTATCATTTGCCTTCTTTAAAACAGGTACTCTTGCGCACCTGGGATCGTCTCAAGACCTTTATCCTGAATGCAGGTAAAGCGATTGTTCTGGTGGTCGTTGTGCTCAACACACTGAACTCACTGGGTACCGATGGCAGCTTTGGTCATCAGGATTCCGGTTCGTCCATGCTCAGCCATATTGGCCAGAGCATTACCCCGGCTTTCAAACCCATGGGTATTGAAGAAGAGAACTGGCCTGCTGCAGTGGGTATCTTCACCGGTATGCTGGCAAAAGAAGCGCTGGTGGGTACGCTCAATGCCATGTACACCTCCATTGCAGATGATATGAATGGTGATGACGGAGCGGATGAGTCTTTTGATCTGATGGGTGGTATTTCGGAAGCCTTTGCCTCGATTCCGGAAAACCTTGTGGGCTTGAAAGAGTCTTTCTCCGACCCTCTGGGTATGGAAGTGGGCGACCTGAATGATCTGGACAGCGTTGCGGAAGAACAGGAAGTAGACATGACGACCTTTGCCGTGATGCGTAACCTGTTTACCAGTGAAGCTGCCGTGGTCGCTTACCTGCTGTTTATTCTGCTTTACACACCCTGTGTTGCGGCGCTGGGTGCGATTTATCGGGAAGCCGGAACGGGTTGGACACTGTTTGTGGCAGGCTGGACCTTCTTTGTCGGGTACTCTGTCGCTACTCTCTACTACCAGCTCTCGCTGCTGGCTGTGCAGCCGTTGGTAACGCTGGGCTGGGTCGCTGCTTTTGCAGGCACTCTGGCGATACTGTTTATGGTGATGCGTCGCATGGGTAACCGTCAGTACAGCGGACAACTGGTCACTGAAACCGGGTGCGGTAACTGCCGGGAGTGTTCATGCTCATAGCCCTTCGTGACTACCTCAGCAGCCAGGGCATTTCGTCCCTGGCCGAGCTGAGCCAGCGATTTAATGTCAGCCCCGATGCCATGCGTGGCATGCTGTCACACTGGATGCGCAAGGGCAGGCTGGTGCAGGAACAGTCAGGGTGCAGCAAGGGTTGCGTCAGTTGCTCTCCGGAACAGCTGGAAATGTATCGTTGGCTGGAGACCGGAGCTGACGCTATCCCGCTTTGCCAGTTGGACTAATGCCAGTTGGACTAACGACCTCGTTTTCTTTTCTGTAGACGAACACGGACGTTCGATACAAATCCTCCGCTTTTATTTTTTCAATCTTGTTCCAACCCGGTAGCGCAAAGGTGTGACTGATCACCGGGCACTTCCCAGGCAACTGCTGTTTAAGAAACGGATCAAGCCGCTTCATTCCTCCGGGGAACAGGTAACAGGTAACGAGCCCGGCATCATCTAGCCGGGTATTGAAAAAGTCTTTCTTCTTTACGGTGATATTGGTCTTATGGCTGGTGACGGCTTTGGCGAACAGGTACGGAATGGTGGATTGCTCATAGCCCGTTATCCTGTGGTTCGGATAGTGTTTGCTGAGCATCAGAAGCAATGTTCCCCAACCACAGCCCAGTTCATAGATGTGGCCTTCTACTGATTTCGGTAACAATCGCTCCATGGTTTTTTGCACTGTTCGGCTGGTGGGAGTAGGTGTGATTCCCAGCTTTAACGACCATAGAACAATGGAACCTGTGGCGAGGAATGCCAGCCCGGTCAGCAGCCAGGTAATCCACTCCGTTTCTGTCATTGAGTCTCCAGATAAAACAGTTTGCCCCGGACACTGCGCCGGAAGTCCGAAGGATTAAGCTGGTAGTGTTGTTTAAATTGTCGGCTGAAGTAGTCCGGATCGTTATAGCCCGATTGCAGGGCAATCTCGGTAATGGACAGGTCGGTAGACTTCAATAGCTCGGCGCAATGATTCAGGCGCAGCTGTTGCAGGTATTGCGACGGAGACATGCCGGTGGCATCACGGAAACGACGGTTCAGGGTGCGTTGGGTCAGGCCGGTAATATCCTGCATTCGCAGGCTGTCGATTTCAGATTGAATATTCTGCCTTAGCCAGTCCTGTAAATTCACAATGATTTCATCACCGTGACTGGTGGTGTGGTCGTCAGCGTAGTGGGTTTGTTCAAACGGTCGGCGGATTTCATGGGAAAACTGCTGGGCCACGCGGTTGGCAATGTCGCGTCCCATAGCGCGCTTGATAATATGTACCATCAGATCAGCCACCGAGTTAACACTGCCGGCACAATAGATGCGTCCTGCCCGGGTGATGAGGTGATGAGGTTTGAACAGTACGTCCGGATAGTGCTTACGCAGCCGGTTCAGATAATACCAGTGTGTGGCTGCTGGCTGATGATCCAGCAGTCCACACTCTGCCATCAGGGCAACACCGGTACCAGCGACACAGAAGGTCGCGCCATTCAGGTACTGTTTCCGAATCCATTCAATGGTTTCCGGTGAACGCCTGACAATAGGCATAGGGTTACGCCACAGAGCCGGTAATAAAATCAGGTCGGCGGTTCCGGAAGCGGCGAGATCCAGAGACGGTGTCAGCAGAATGTTGCCATGGGATGACACCGGCTCACCGTTGTGACTGCACAGCTGAGCATCTATGGATGAGTGCTGACTATCCATTCGGCTATAAAGACTGGCGGCCGCCAGCATTTCCATGGGCAGACTGATGCTGGTAGTCAGCATATGTTCCAGCAAGGGTACCCTGACATGGCGTAATCGGAGAGAGTCGGAAATCATTGCTTGTTAACCGGATTCTTTCGTAGTGACTTGAAAAATGACACTGACTTAAGAAGCCTGGAGAACAGCAACACACGACTCTCTAATTCGATGAATCCAGACTGTAGGTTGGGACGAACGAAGTGACTCCCAACACGGTGAGCTTGTTGATAGCTGCCACACAGGTCTAACGTACGCAGAGTCACCGTGTTGGGAGTCGCGTTCCGCTCGTCCCAACCTACAGTCTTTTGTTTTAATGAAGTCACTGTTTAATTCAGCACCATGAGGTTAAATGGAGTGGCTAAATTGTCGGACTCTTTGGCTGTTTTGTCCAGATGGTGTTGTGACAGTGCCATTACACTATGACGTCATAGTGAAAGTACTGTTTCCTGCCTGTCATAGGAGGCTGTCCAAGAATAGACTGCCCTACTGTGGTGGCAGCAAATTGGTCTGAAAAATCGCTTTTGTTCGTCAAATAGCTCGCTATTCTCCTTACAAAACCGCTTTTTCATCCTCAATTTTCTGCCATCCTCGCTACGGGCGCTATTCTCGGACAGCCTCCTAGTGTTCTTCATTGTTTAGTCAGGTTGCTGGAAACAGGTATCAGCATTTGGTGTCAGGAGTGTGTGAGTGTCCAGATTACCCGTTATCGTTGCCCAGGGTGGCGTCAGTCCGGCAGGACGTAGCTCCGGTTTTCATGGTTACCGACGTCTGGTGTTTGACCGACTCGGGCAAACCGAACAAAAACAAACCCTGCAGGCCATTGCACGTTTACGCGGGCTGGACCACACCGCCAGTGAACAGGAGATTCTGGCCGGTACCCTGATACGCCAGCTGGAAGATAACCTGTTTGACGCCGACCATCTTTATCTGCACAACGCTCTGAATGTTCAGGAAGGCTCTGAACTGATTCTGCCTGCACGGCGTTTGCCTGCTCTGCCTGAAGGCTGGGTGGCAGAACCTTTGGCTGACGGCAAACACGTTCGTGTCAGAGTGTCTGCCAGTCATAAAATGATGCTGCCCGGTACCCGCGTTTCACCGGTAAAGGCAGCAGGCCAGTTGCCAACAGGCTTTCAACCGGAAAAGCTCTATCAATCCCGCCATCATCCCCGTTCACTGGCCATGACGGTGTTCGGTGCATCGGATGCTGTATTGTCTTCCGGTCTCGATTGGACGGGTCTGAAAGGATTGCTGGCGCCGGAAGAAATGGCGGTGTATTCCGGCAGTGCCATGAGTCAGCTCGATTACAACGGCAATGGCGGCATGATGCAGGCGCGTTTGTTGGGTAAACGCGTGACGTCCAAGCAGTGTCCGCTGGGTTTTGCGGAAATGTCAGCGGACTTTATTAATGCCTATATTCTCGGTTCACTGGGCGCTACCGGTACCAGCATGGGTGCCTGCGCCACCATGCTCTACAATCTGCAACTGGCCGTGAACGATATTCGCAGCGGGCGCCGTCGTCTGGTGGTAGTAGGCAATAGTGAAGCGCCTGTAACACCGGAAATTATGGACGGTTATACCACCATGGGAGCGCTGGCGACCGATTCCGCGTTGAGGGGGCTGGATGAGCTGCTGGACAGTGAAGATCCGGACTGGCGCAGAGCCTGTCGCCCCTTTGCCAATAATGCTGGTTTTACTCTGGCTGAATCATCCCAGTTCCTGATTCTGATGGATGATGAACTGGCTATGGAAGCCGGTGCCGAGGTGATGGGTGCAGTAGCGGATGTGTTTGTCAATGCGGATGGTTACAAGAAGTCCATATCGGCTCCGGGCGCTGGTAACTATCTGACGGTTGCACGGGCTGCCGCTTTGGGTCGATCCATTCTGGGTGAGCAATCTTTACGTCAGCGCAGCTATGTTCAGGCCCATGGCACGGGGACGCCCCAAAATCGTGTAACGGAATCCCATATCCTCAATGAAACAGCCAAAGTCTTTGGTATTGATCAGTGGGCAGTGTCTGCAGTGAAGAGTTACGTGGGGCACTCTATCGGGGTGGCCGGTGGTGACCAGATGATGTCTACGCTGGGGGTTTGGGATCAGGGCGTTATTCCCGGTATCCGAACTATCCATAACATCGCCGATGATGTTCACGCTTCCCATTTGAATATCCTGACAGATCATCTGGACACCGGTGTCAACGGAATGGACATGACGCTCGTCAATGCCAAGGGTTTTGGTGGCAATAACGCCACAGCATTGGTGTTAAGCCCTGATGTTGCCCGCTCGATGTTGCAGAAAAAGCACGGTGAAAAAGCCAGTACCGAATGGCAGCATCGACAGGAAGCCACTATTGAGCGCCAGCGAGGTTATGAAGACCAGCACCAGCAGGGCACTATGACGCCCATTTATCAATTTGGTGAAGGCGTGCTCAGTGGTGAAGAGTTGGAGTATACCGATCAGAAACTGTCGGTACCGGGCTATGGTCGTGCGACTGATCTGAATTTGGAAAATCCCTACTGGTAATCATTTTTCATGTGCCCCCGCTATCCTCAGGGGGCTTTGCCTTTTCTTTTCGTTTTACCGGTTTTTCAAAGCCCTTTGTAAAAGCACGGGGCTTCTGTTGATTTTATTGGTGACTCGCGCCATTCTCATTCAATTATTGTTGGCTATCATTGTTGTTTATTGATACGCAGTGTCAGATAGTAGCTGCCCTGATAACTGAAAGGAGAATCGCATGCTCATTAATCGTCTGAGTTTCGCTCTGGTGTTAGCAGGCGCATTGAGTGTTCAGCCGCTGATGGCTCAGGATGGGGCTCAAGCCGGGGTCGGGCGTGTGGATATCAGCCATGCCGGTCAATCCAGTCTGACTCTGTATTCTGACAAGGCATTTGTACGGCATTCACTGTTTGTAAAACCAACGGATCAGGGTAGTTTGCAGGTGGTGGGGATGCCCCGTGACTGGGATACCGACAGTCTTGAGCTGAGCTATCAGATGCAATCGGGTTCGGTGACACCGGCCCAACTGCTCTGGCAACAGGGCGGTTTGAATCGGGATACCATTTATCGCGGTATGGTGGGTAAACAGGTTGAACTGCTCGGTGGTGGTCTGAATGTACCGGTACAGGGCACGATGTTGTCTTACCATTCCGGCCTTGCGCTGGTTCAGGGCACCAATGGACGGCAGTATCTTGTTGACTGGAATGATCCTCAGGGCATTCGTCTGGCGGGTCGGGATGCCATGGTGTCGGATAACCAGCTGAGTTCAAGAATTTCTGCGTCGTTTACTCCGGAACAAATGAAGCAGCTCAATGCTGATAATCTGCAGTTGTCTTATGTCACACCGTCCGTTCGTTTCAGCAACCATTACCGCATGAGCGTCAACGATTCCGGTACTGCCCGACTGGAACTGAGCGCACTGCTGAACAATAACAGTGATACCAGCTTCAGTCAGGCTGATATCCGGCTGGTGTCAGGAGACACTGGCAGATCGGTCGGTTATGCCCGCAGCAAGCAGATGATGATGGAAGCTGCTTCGCCAGCCATGGACTCTGCCGGTGAGCGAGTGGGGGAGATGCTGGTTCAGAAACTGCCACAGGGAACCCGCTTACCTGCACGTTCCAGCCAACAGCTCAGTCTGTTGCATATGGATCCGCTGAAGGTTGAAAAACTCTACACGCTTGATATTTACGGACGCTCTTATGGCGCTCGCAACAGCATAACGGAAAGACCCCGGCTGACCTATCGTTTCAAAACCGACAAAGACCTGCCTGCTGCACCGGTAAAGCTGTTTGAAGAAACCAGTGATGGTGCAACGATCATAGCGGGTGAAAGCTGGCTGGCTCAGACGACATCCGGCGATTATGCCCGTTTGACCATGGGAGAAGCTCTGGCGGTTCGGGTTGAGCGCGACCTGAAGAGTTCCCAGCAACAGGATAAAAGCCTGAAAAACCAGTGGCAGGCGGTGATTCGAAATGATCAGGATGTTGAAGTTCAACTGACTCTGACCGAGCGTGATTCCGGATTATTGAAAATTAGTGACGTCAAGGGTGCTTCTCTGGATGGTTTGCGGACTCTGACTGTCAAAGTGCCGGCTAAAAGCTCTAAAGAGATCAGTTATCAGGCGACCTACCGGCTGTGAGTGCGTAATGAGCTGATTGCCTGAAAATTGTTCGGAAATGGCAGACACTGGTCTGCCATTTTCAATTTCGCTGTATAAATATGATGTGGATCGTATTTGTTTTTAGCGACACTGGGTTATGATCCGCCTTCCAGTAATAATTATTCGGTAGTGGTCTAAATCTGTGATTTCTCATCTTGTTATCTCGGTGTTGGCAAGGTCTACAGACTTTTATGATCACAGGTTTGACCCACTACCCGGTTGTCCATTGGTATCGAGCATATTGATGATATTCTTGCCGATATTGAACAGGCGCTGGTTGCCAGCCAGAGTTAAGTACTCAACAATACGAAATCATATTTTCTGACTCATTGTTCAGGCACTCTCGGTAACTGCTCCTGCGTTACCCTATCTCCTGCATCCATGCAGTCGTGACTGCGTTGCAACTCTGGTCACATAGCTTGCTATGCTCCCTCCGTTGCGCCTTGCAGAGCACCTGCCCAATAAGCCAGAAATATTCGATTCCGTATGGCTGAGTACTTAGCGGGTCTTCTTTACCTGTTCTATCCTGAGTCTTTTTTATGACTCAGGAAATAAACGTTTGCACTCCCCGATAGCCCGCTTCCGATCCCAGATTGAAACCTATGGTACTCAACCCGTTCCGTCCGGCCAGCGCCGGTCCGGGAGTTACGACCTGTTTGTCATCATGGCCAATTTTCTGGTGAATCCTGCCAGTATATTCAGTGCAGCGCTGGGTGTGGCAAGCGGTTTGTCGTTTCTTGTGGTGGTCATGACTCAGGTGGTATCTCTGTTTGTCGCCATGGTTGTGCTATTGGTTATGGCACGGATGGGGGTGGATTACGGGCTGACCGGGCAAATGGCGTGTCGTACTGCGTTGGGAGTTAGGGGCGGGCGCTGGCTGACGTCACCGCTGAGGGTCATTTGTTCTGTATACTGGTTTGCCTTTCAGACTCTGGTGAGCAGTCTGGCACTGACGGCTATTTTATCAGAACACTTTGGCGTTGAATTACCCCTGACCACGGTCTCACTGATGTTTGCTGTACTTCAGGTTTCTGTCGCTCTGGTGGGGTACAGGTGGTTGCAGGGACTTTTTGGGCGGGCTTTACCCCTTAAAATCCTCTGCCTCATGATTATTGTCATCCAGCTCTGGGATAAACAGACTGCCAGTCAGAACTGGTTTGGTTTGCCATCAGGCAATGACTGGCTCCTGGTCATGCTCTGGTTTAATGCCATCGTCGGCAGCATGCTGACCAATGTGGCCGATTCCGCTGATCTGGTGCGCTATGTCAATAGCCGAAGAAGCCTCTGGGTGGGGGCAATGTCCGGCGCGTTGTTCGGTGTGGCGCTGGGAGCAGGGCTGGGTGCCTGGATGATGACCGTTGTGGGCGGCAGTGCTGATGAGCTTTACCACAATGTCCTGCGTATGGACTCCAGCTTGTTGATGACCGTCGCGATGATGGTGCTGATTGTGATGGATAACTGGACCATTAATGTCATTAATTTGTATACGGGTGGTTTGTCACTCAGCCATACGCTTGAACCGGTTAGTCGATTTACCTGTACCTTGCTGATCAGTATTCCTGCCATCTGGCTGTCGGGCATGGCTGAAGTCATTCATAGCTATCTGCAGACTCTGGAAAAAGCGAGCGTATTGTTTGCCGCCATTGCCGGAGTCTTGCTGGTGGATTATTACTGCAGAAATTGGCGACTGAATGTTCAAGCACTGTATCAGGTGGATGGCGAATACTGGTATCAGCATGGTTTTCAACTCAGTGCGCTGTTGATTATTGCTCTGGCGGCACTGATTGGCTATTCAATACCGGAAGCCTGGCCTTTACCTGTCATTGTTATGTTAATTTCGGCTGTGGGTTTTCGTCTGGTTTTGTTTAGCAGGCAGAGAAAGGCTTCTGCCTTATAACGAGAATTTATATTCTAAATAGTTATTAAATAAGAATAATATATTCCTTCAATTTATATAATGCTGCGATATGATGGCCTTGCTTGTTTATCCTTTCATGCATATAAAAGTCACTATCAACGACTATGGGTTAATAAAATGGCCAAGGTTTTCGCAGACAACTCCCTGTCAATTGGTAACACACCTCTGGTTCGGCTGAACCGCATTGCCGGCGATCATGAAATTTACGTAAAGATTGAATCACGCAATCCGGCCAATAGCGTGAAGTGCCGTATTGGTGCCAGCATGATCTGGGAAGCGGAAGCTTCGGGTAAACTGCGTGATGGCATGGAACTGGTAGAACCCACCAGTGGCAACACCGGTATTGCACTGGCGTTTGTTGCATCTGCCAAAGGTATTCCTTTAACCCTGACCATGCCGTCTTCCATGAGTCTTGAGCGACGGAAAGTGATTAAGGCTCTGGGTGCCAAGATTGTTCTGACCGAACCAGCCAAGGGCATGTCGGGTGCAGTGGCAAAGGCAAAAGAGATTGCTGAAACCAATCCTGAACAGTTTTTGCTGTTGCAACAGTTTGAGAATCCGGCGAATCCAAAAATCCATGAAGAAACCACGGGGCCGGAAATCTGGAACGACACCGATGGCGAGATTGATATCTTTGTTGCGGGTGTAGGCACCGGCGGAACTATCACGGGTGTTTCCCGCTATATCAAGGAAGTTCGGGGTAAGAAAATGACTTCTGTAGCCGTTGAACCTACGGCGTCACCGGTTATTACCCAGACTCTGACCGGTAAAGAAGTTAAACCCGCACCCCATAAAATTCAGGGTATTGGCGCTGGCTTTGTACCGGGTAATCTGGATCTGTCGCTGGTGGACCAGGTGGAGCAGGTCAGCAATGAAGACGCCATTGCCATGGCGCTGAAGCTGATGCGTGAAGAAGGCATTCTGGCCGGTATTTCAAGCGGTGCAGCCGTTGCAGCGGCTCTGAAAGTAGCTCAGGAGCCTGTACATAAAGGTAAGAAAGTTGTCGTGATACTGCCGGATTCCGGAGAGCGTTACCTGTCAACAGCGCTGTTTGACGGTGAGTTTAGCGAGCAAGAGCTGGTTCAATAACCCTAACGGTTACTCCCACTTTACCGGAATCTGAACGGTGAAGTGGGAACCATTACCCTCTTCACTCTTTACCGATATTTTTCCACCCATCAATTCAACCAGTTGTTTGCATATCGTCAACCCCAGACCGCTGCTGTGGGCTTCTTTATCGGCAAACTCTTCTTCCTGACCGAATGCGTCAAATACTGTTTCAAGGCTTTCAGCAGGCAGGCCTGTTCCTGTATCAATGACCTCAAGAACCAGATAATTAGTAGTGTGATTCCGTGTTACCGAAAGGCTTATCGTTCCATGATCGGTATAACGACAGGCATTGCCCAGCAGGTTAATAATGACCTGACGCAACCGGCGTGCATCGGCGGTTATCGTTTTTGGAATGCCCATTTCAATATAAATATGGAATTTCAGATCTTTGTTCAGCACTTCTGTCAGGAATACTTTCCGGCACTGCTCTATCATTTCAGGCAGGTCAAATGCCGCCGTTTGCAACGGCAAATGACCGGACTCCAGTCTGGAATAATCGATAACATCATTCACTATATCGAGAAGGGCGTGCCCAGACTGATTGATAATATCAACCCATTGTTGTTGCTCGTCCGACAGTGTTTCCAAACCCAGCATTTCTGATGTCGCCAGAATGCTATTGAGTGGGGTTCTGATTTCCTGACTGACTTTGGTAATAAAGAGCGTCTTTTGCCGGTTGGCAGAGTCAGCCTGTGACTTCTGCTCTGTCAGTTCATTGTTGGTTGTCTGCAATGTTTCCAGGCTGCTTTCCAGCGCCTTTTGACTGCTCAGGAATGACTCAAGGATATGGTTGTATTGTTGGGTAATACCGGAAAGCTCAGAGAAAGGATCGCTCTCCAGCGATTTATATTGTTGACTCTGTGCCTGCAATTCAAGGTCGTGGACAATTTCTGACAGTTCGGTGATAGCACCGTGTTCGCTGATATTCAGACCTATCTGTTCACTTTCTGCACTCACTCTGAGTGGGTACCATCGGTTGACAACTTTAAGCAGTGTATAGCTCATGACAAATGACCAGACTACGACGCAGCTAACACCGAGCAGCTGAATGCCAAACTGGGAGATTAAGTCGTGTCCGGTATTAAGTATTTCGGGATCACCCAGCAGTCCTACTGACAGAGCTCCCCAGGTGCCGGCACCAAGATGAACCGGAATAGCGCCGATGACGTCATCAATTTTATGGTGCTCAAGGAAAACGGTCATGCCACTGCAAATCAGCCCGGCCATTGAACCAATCAGAATGGCTTCAGGAGGTTGAACAGCGTGGGCTCCGGCGGTGATTCCCACCAGTCCTGCCAGTACACCGTTTGCCACCATGGGAATATCGGTTTTATGGAAAAAGACTATACTCCAGACTAGGCTGGCGAGCCCTCCCGCACAAGCTGAAATAAAAGTGTTGATCATCACCAGACTCAGCAGGGCATCCATTTTTAACAGACTGCCCATATTAAAACCAAACCATCCCAGCCATAGCAGCATCACGCCCAGCAGACTAAGCGTCTGGTTCAGCCCTCTGAAGACTTTATAACTCTGCTCACCAAATCCAAGTCGAGGGCCTATGACCAGTACGGATGCCAGAGCAACAGCGCCTCCTAATGCATGAACCTGTGTCGCACCGGCAAAATCCACAAAACCTGCTTTTGCCAGCCAGCCCTGAGGAGTATCAAACACGCCGCCCCAAACCCATTGTCCGGAGATTGGGTAGATCAGTGTGACGATGATCAGACTGATCACCATGTAAGCGCCCAGACCACAGCGTTCTGACACGGCTCCGGAAACAATCGTGGCAGCCGTGGCGGCAAACAGGGTTTGGAACAGTAAAAAAATGTAGGGATAGTGCTGACCATCGGGATGGGCATTCTGACTGAAATCAGAAAACCAGCCGTACTGGATAGTAAATCCGATGGCAAAGTAGAACAGCGTCACAAGAATCAGGTCTACCAGATTTTTGGCTGCGACATTAACGGTGTTTTTACTGCGGACGGCACCGGCTTCAAGGCACAAAAAAACCGCCTGCATCAACAGCACCAGCAGGATGCAGAGTGTCATAAAGAGGGTGTTGGATGTTCCTTAGGGCATGTACTGTATGTCCGGTTATGAGCAGTTGAAACAGTACAGCGATTTTTTATCTGTTCTCTTTTTGAATTTAACAGTTGCACGAAAAGCGTTGGTCACATGTGAAGGACATGGCATCAATGATTTTATGATGGATTTAGTACTTTGCCCCCTTGGGCGGTAAGGCATAGAATAGCCAGAGCCTTTTCAGCCGCTCATTTCAACATGGGCTACTGACAAGCCAAGCGTTGTATTTTCTGGCAACCCTCACATGGAGTTGAATTATGGGATTTGAAATCACTGCTATTGCATTTGTACTGCTGATAGCTGTGCTGATTGCGACCGGGGTTCGAATGGTTCCCCAGGGCTATAACTACACAGTGGAGCGTTTCGGGAAGTACACCAAAACCCTGCCACCCGGGTTGCATGTTATCGTGCCGGTGATCGACACGGTGGGTAACAAGATGAACATGATGGAGCAGGTGCTTGATATTGCGCCACAGGAAGTGATTTCATCCGATAATGCCCAGGTCACCACCGATGCGGTGTGTTTCTTTCAGGTTCAGGATGCAGTAAGAGCGTCCTATGAAGTAAACGATTTGCCCAGAGCCATGCAGAATCTTGTAATGACCAATATTCGTGCGGTACTAGGTTCTATGGAGCTGGATGAAATGTTGTCTAACCGTGACCGCATCAACGGACAGTTGTTGACCAAGGTCGATGAAGCCACTGATCCGTGGGGTCTGAAAGTCACCCGTATTGAACTGCGTGATATTGCACCGCCGCAGGATCTGGTGGAAGCCATGGCGCGGCAGATGAAGGCGGAACGTGACAAGCGTGCCCAGATTCTTGAAGCCGAAGGTGCCCGTGAAGCGGCCATTAAAGTCGCTGAAGGTGAGAAGCAGGCCCAGATTCTGCAGGCTGAGGGTGAGTTGGAAGCCGCCAAGCGCGAAGCCGAAGCCAGGGAGCGACTGGCCGAGGCGGAAGCGAAAGCGACGGAAGCGGTTTCTCAGGCCATAGCCAGTGGTGATCAGCGGGCGATTAACTACTTTGTTGCCCAAAAATATGTCGAAGCTTTGAAAGAAGTCGGTGCAGCCGATAACAGCAAGTTGATTATGATGCCGCTTGAAGCCAGCAGTGTGATCGGCTCTCTGGCAGGTATCAAGGAGCTGGTTGGTGATTTGTCGGGCAATAAGTCCCCTTAAATAACAGGTTAACGACACTATCATGATGGATTTTCTGTCGTCTATACAACCCTGGCACTGGTTGATTATGGGGTTTCTGTTTCTGGGCCTGGAAGCGCTGGGAACCGGAGGTTTTTTGCTGGGCAGTGCTTTGTCCGGATTATTGCTGGCTGCATTGCTCTGGTTAGTACCGGACTTAAGCTGGGGTTGGCAATTGGTCTGGTTCGGGGCGGGCAGCCTGGTGTTGACCGTGGCGTACTGGAAACTGTTCCGGCGCGTTAACGAGAAGTCTGACAACCATCAGCTTAATAACCGGGCTGCTCAGCTGGTTGGCCGGGTAGTAGAAGTTTCTGAGACGTTGGTTCATGGCCAGGGCAGGGTGCAGGTGGGTGATACACTCTGGAAAGTACAGGCTAGTGAAGCCATTGAAGCGGGTGCGAAGGTTGTTGTTGTCGGTGCGGATGGAATGACGTTGCTGGTTGAGCGTAACAGCAATTAAACCATTGTCATAGATTCCGATCCAAACGGCGACTTACAGGTTAACAGTAAGTCGCCGTTTTTTTGATGGGAGTATCCGCGCGTCAATCGACGCAGACCGCTTTGCTGGTAATGTCGCTGTCATTCATACACAGCTCACTCAGGTAGTCGGTCCACCAACGGGGAGCTGAACGCCAGCGGATGGTCTGTGAGATGTTTGAAAATTGCAGTTTGGCAAAAATCAACAGTCTTGACTGTGATACCGCCATCAGCCAACGGTTGTCTTTGCTGAATTCCAGCTGGGTTGGTTCGACCAGTGGCATAAACCCTTTCTTTTTACTTAATGACTGATGCACTTCCCAGCGCAGAATACCGTTCTGAGGCTTTAGAATAGTCAGGCGATCTTCATCTTCCTCTGCGACAGCTAAAAGGTTTGACCGATAAGCAAACTGGACATCGTGAGGAGCAAAACTGAAATCCGGGTGAATGTATTTGTCAGCTGTCTGAATAATGTCGCAACCGCCACTGTAGCACTGATGTATTTCCATCGGCTGGTTCGACAGGAACGGTGCAATGACAACAAACTGCCCGTTGGATGTCATACTCAGCTTGCTTGGAACGATCTTTGTCTTGATTTGATTCACAAGCTTAAATTTCCCGGTAAGATCGTTAAAGTAGAAGCGGTCAATCGGGTGTTTTGAAAGATGCTGATGGCTGGCTACTACGTAATTGGCAGACAGTTTTCTGCTCACTGCGATTCCATGAGGTGACTGGCCGAAGTTATTTTCTGTTGTTCGACCTACCTGTACCTGATCCGTTACCTGTTCCAGCCTGCCCAGAGCTTGGTTGAACTGCCATGCGGTTAGCCAGGTTGGCTTCTTGTTTCCTAAAGACGATCCCAGAGCAAAAAGATGTGTGCTTGTAGCACTGAATACAGTACTGCATACCCGGTATAGTTTATCTTTCTGGTGCTTTGATCTGTCGGTGGGCGAAAGAGAGGCCAATGGATTGATGGGTACATCACGAGCTTTGTACAGGTCGATTTTATGGTCATAGGCATCACCACCGACCACCCACTGCTGGTCAGGCGACAGGGACAGAGAACAGTACTCTGCCGGCATTTTCAGATTACGATTGATGCTCCAGTCCCACTTTCCCCGGTTATCGGTCAGAAGAATTTTAGTCAGATGTGTGTTTTTAAAACTGACAACGATTTCAGAGGAGGCGCTGAAAGTGGCGCTTGAAATAGTAGCGGCATCCTTATAAGCAAAATCAGTGGTTTTGTTGAAATCCATTTGTGTGTGATAGAAGTAGGTATCACTGTGGGGGGGATAGAGAGTCATCCAGTGCTGACGACTGACACCCAATCCGCTGAGGCTCGTGAGTTTTACCGGACCCTCACTGGCACTCAGAGTGCCTGTAAGAAAGAGATTCGGGCTCTCCTTTCCACGGGCATCACCATGCTCTGTAAGTTCGCTGGCAGTCATGGCCGGAGCAAAGACTACTTCCAGCTCATGGCAGCGGGACTCTGAAAATGTTAATTCAGCAGGCTCGTTTAGAAAACGAAACCCTTCAGGCGGTTTATCCAGAAGCAGTGATTCATTGGGATCAGTGTTACAAATCATAATGGTCTGGGTTTTTTCAGCGCCTGCAGGTACATGGCCAAAGTCTATGTGTTTGTCAAAAGACAAACCGGCCTGTAAATAGCCACTGAAAAACACTGAGGTGAGTACAAAAAAAGTGGCAGACTGTTTCTGCATGGCATGCTCTCTAATAGATTAGAAAGCTAAAAGTAGCAGATGCTTAGGAATTTCCCGTATAAGTCTGCTCAATGGCACCAAACAGGCTTTGCCCTTCCGGTGTGGTCACTTCTATGCGAACGGTATCTCCTGCTTTTAAGTACGGTGTCAGAGTTTGTCCTCCAGCTATGATTTCCAGCATTCTCTGCTCGACCAGACAACAGGATCCGGTACTTTTGTCTTTGTTGGATACGGTGCCAGAACCGATAATGGTACCTCTTCCCAGAGGTCTGGTTTTGGCGGCGTGGGCAATGAGCTGGTTGAAGTTAAAGGTCATATCCCGGGCACAGTCGGGATGCCCAAAAGGCTGGTTATTAAAATGAACTTGCATGGGCAGGCTGAGTTTTCCGTCCTGCCAATAAGTACCCAGTTCATCCGGCGTCACTGCAACAGGTCCAAACGTGCTGGGCGGTTTGCTCTGAACAAATCCAAAGCCTTTCTCCAGTTCATCGGGTATCAGGTTGCGTAACGAAATGTCGTTGCACAGGGTGACCAGAAGAATGTGCTTGTGAGCCTCTTCAGCACTGCAGCCCATTGGAACGTCATCGGTGATCACCGCCAGCTCGGCTTCAAAATCGACGCCCCAGGCGGAATTGGCAACAATATTGTCACAGGGACCCAACAGGTTATCGGAAACGCCCTGATACATCAGGGGATCTGTCCAGAACCGTTCTGGCATGGCAGCACCACGGGCTTTTCTGGCCAGTTCGACATGATTGACATAGGCACTTCCGTCCAGCCATTGGGTGGCTCTGGGCAGAGGAGCACTGCAACGTGCCGGGTTAAAGGGAGTGGCTTTGCTCTCCAGATTGCCAGCATTAAGATCCTGCTGACAACGGACAAGCTGTGGTAACAGGTTATCCCAGTTGTCGAGACAGTCTCTCAGGGTACTGGCAATGTCGGGAACGGGTATCGCCAGTTTGAGATCACTGGACACCATGTGCAGTTGACCATCTCGTCCGGACTGGTAGCTGGCAAGTTTCATGGTCGTATCCTGCTATTTTTTATCGGGTTAGAGAGGGCTTTTCCATGAATCGGCATAGGCTTTGATGTCCACCTGTTCCGCCTGACTGGACATCTGCAACGGACGCCGGGTATCAATCATCACTGCCACTTCATTGGTGAAGGTGTGAGGATCTTCCTGACTTTTCTTCAGGGCTTTAGGATGTGGGCCGTGGGGAAAGCCGCAGGGATGGAAGGTAATCATGCCTGCATCAATGTGATCACGGCTGAAAAAGTTGCCCTGATGATAAAAAATGACTTCATCAAAATCGTCATTGTTATGGAAAAAGGGCACCTTCAGCGCATCAGGGTCTGTTTCAATAGGGCGGGGGCAGAATGTACAGACAACAAAGCCCTGACCGACAAATGTCGTATGAACCGATGGCGGCAGATGGTAACGATGGCTGGTCAGAGGACGGATATCGCGCCAGTTCAGTCTTACGACTGTATTGGTGCCGTGCCAGCCAACCGCATCAAGGGGGTTGAACGGATAAGTCAGGGTTGAAATAGCGTCCAGCCGTTTGATGCGAATCTGCCATTCGTTCTCGTCCTGCTGAGCTTTGAACTGATCATTGATTTCAGGGTGATCGAGAACGGCGGGATCGTAAATAGCGTTGTAGCCCGTGACACCTTTATCAGGTAAACGATAGCAGCCGTCCTTGTTCTCGATCATCAGTATATCAACTGGCTGCGGTGTTTCTATTCGCCAGGCAGTACCTCTGGGGATAACCAGATAATCGCCTTCGGTGATGGACAGGTGTCCGTAATCGCAGAAAAAATCCCCCTGTCCCTGATGAATAAACAGCAGCTCATCGCCGTCACTGTTTCGTACCAGATGCTCCATGGATTTTGGTAGTTGCCAGTAGCGAATAGCAGTGTCCTGATTATACAGAAAGGGCGTAACGGACCATGGGCAGTCCAGTGTACTGTTCAGCTTGGTAAGATCCAGGGCGTGTGGGCGCAGCGGGCCTTCAAAATGGCTCCAGCCGGTGGGAGGGTGCTGGTGATGCATCTGTGTCACCGGACCGAAAAAACCTTCGCGTCCGAGTTCGCGCTCATAAGTACCTTCGGGTAGATCGCAGTGTGCCTGCCGGGAGCACTGGCCTTCACGCAGTGGCAGGTGAATCCAAGGTTTTTGACTCATCAATGGGCTCCGGTTGCAGTCAGTAACGTTAAGAGTTCCATAGGTCGTGTTATTGGTATTATTTCATGGCAAGGGTGCTGACAGTATGAACACTTATGACATATAGACGATAGTGTTATGCTTGTCATGAATTTATTAGCTTAAAGCGATGGTTGAATGTGGTAAAGCTACTTAAGACCACCCTGTTCTATTTGAATCAGCAATTGGTCCGGTTAACCTGGCTTGCCATTGTGGCATTGCTGTGTGCTCTGTATTTTGGCAGCTGGTTTTTAATGGAGCTTTCGGGCGAACAGGGACTGACTGAACCGGGTGTCTGGTTTTACTATTTTGTCACTACGGCCACCACCATTGGCTATGGTGATCTGAGTCCCCAGACAATGGGGGGGCGAATGGTGGCTGCGTTTTTTATGATGCCTGGCGCCGTGGTGGTGTTTGCGGCATTTCTAGGAAAAATGTCGTCTACTTTTGTCAATATCTGGAGAAAAGGCATGCAGGGAAAAGGCGATTATTCCATGTTCGATGACCATATTGTCATACTCGGCTGGAACCCTGAGCATACGACACAGATGGTAAACCTGATCTATGGTGATACCCGCAGAATTGCCCGTAAGGTGGTGCTGTGTGCAACAGAAGAGATGGATAATCCATTCCCTGATTCTGTTCACTTTGTTCGTGGGGAGAACTTGCACAGCGAAGATCTTTTGAGGCGATCCGGCATACGTTCGGCTTCTCGCATCATTATCTATCGTGGCAATGACGACAAAACCCTTGCCTCCTGCCTGACTGTGGTAGCGACAGGAACCGATGCCCATATTGTTGCCTGGTTTGATACTCAGGGTATGGCAGACTTATTAAAATCACATTGTCCGCAGGTTGAGTGTCATTCGGATATTTCAATGGAAATGCTGGTCAGGTCGGCTCAGGATCCGGGATCATCACGAATTCAGGAGCAATTGTTATCCACCCTTCAGGGGCCAACTCAGTTTTCTATCATTGTGCCTGAAGGTTTTGGATCGGTGAGCTTTTCCAGACTGATGAGTTATTTTAAAACAGAATATGAAGCCATGATTCTGGGGGTGGCAGAAACGGTTACCGGCGATGATCTGCAGTTGAACCCGGACAGTGACTATCAGGTGAAAGATAAGCAAGTCATTTACTATATGGCTTCCGAGCGAATCCATAGTCACGATGTTGATTGGGGAAAATGCAGATAGTTGGCAGATGCAACGGTTACGCAAAACGATGATTAACGATAGGGTGCGCAGGTTTTGATATTTGCGCTCTGTTCAGTATCATTTATCCAATCATATTGTTAATGTCTATTTGCTTCATTACCTTGTGCCTCATCAGGTTATTTAAGAGGGTAATGGATTATGGTGACTTACAGTCATAGTTGAGGTGGAGGGGTGGCTGCTTATATTATTTATGTTTAGAAAAGATATGATGGCACATTAATGAAGTCCAACCTGATTACCCGCGCCGGAAAGGAAGCTTTGCAAAAAGAACTCGAATGGCTCTGGAAAGTGAAAAGGCCTCAGGTGACTCAGGCTGTATCAGAAGCCGCAGCCCTTGGAGACAGGTCTGAAAATGCTGAATACAAAGAAGGCAAGCGGGAGCTACGCAGTATAGATCGCAGGCTGCGTTTTCTGACCAAACGACTTGAGAGTGTAAAAGTAGTAGATTATTCACCAGAGCAAGAAGGGAAGTGTTTCTTTGGTGCCTGGGTTGAAATTGAGAGTGAAACCGGCGAAATCCTGCGTTGTCGTATAGTCGGTTCAGATGAAATTGATGTCAGCAAAGGTCATATTACCATCGATTCCCCTATGGCAAAGGCACTGATTGGTAAGCAGGTTGACGACGAGGTGGTCGTGAAAACCCCTGAAGGAGAGAAATTCTGGTTTATTCTTAAGATACAGTATCAACCCTTTGAGTCAGTTTGATGGGGATCAGCTGTTCATGTACATATTTTTTGTCGTATAACTAGACTGGTATTTTTACTTAAATTTCGTGATTCCGGTATGCCATGAGTGCATAATCGTGTATGGTCTTCCGCCTTTTATGTCTGGCATTTTTTCGGTACTTTGATAGCAGTACCTTGATATGGGTACTTTGATCCCGTGAAGCGATACAAGCAAACCATTCTGTCCAATTTTTTCGTGGCTATTGATTCTGGAAACGCTGAGGCCGGTGACGGAGACTACCATCTGGTGGAAGCAAATCTGGATATTGAGTCCCGGGATGACCGTACTTTGTGTACCGAGGTACTGCATGGCAACTTTCGCTATGAGGTGCTGACGAACCATCTTTTAAGCCAGGCTTGCCCGATTTGTTCCGCCATCCTGAAGCGTCGTATCAGCAATATGCCACTTGAGCGTAAAGGTGGTGCCCTGAATGCTTTTGAGGAAGTGGATGAAGAGGTGCCGGAAACTCAAATGGCGCTGATACTGGAAAGCGGTGATCAGGAGCAGGAAGAGCTGGATACAGAAGTGACTCCACAGAGCCACTCTCCGCAATTTGAATTGTTTGGTTAAGTTCTGACTGAATAATACCAATCCCATCTTCTAAATATGAATTGGTATAAGACCGGAAAAGTACAACGATTTTCCGGTCGTTCTTTATAGTAAGCGTTTTTACTGAACTCGTTTCCTTGCGGGAAGAACGTCTTTAAGCTTATTGTGCATAGCTCGCAGAGTTGTTTCTGTGGTTTCCCAGTCGATGCAGGCGTCAGTCACCGAAACACCGTACTCCATTTTGTCACTGATTTTTTGCGCACCCCAGCCAATATTGCTTTCGACCATCAGTCCAACGATAGATTCATTGCCTTCTATGATCTGGTTGGTCACGTTTTCCAGCACCAGAGGCTGCAGACTTGGGTCTTTATTAGAGTTGGCGTGAGAGCAGTCCACCATGATGTTGGGTTTGATACCGGCCTTGTGCAGTTCCTGTTCGCAGATGGCCACGCTGACTGAGTCATAGTTCGGTTTCTCACTGCCGCCACGCAGAACGACATGACCATAGGGGTTACCTTTGGTTCTCGTGACTGCAACCTGACCATTGCCGCTGATACCTAGGAAACGGTGGGGCTTTGATACGGAGTTCAGAGCGTTGATTGCGACTTCCAGTCCGCCATCCGTACCGTTTTTAAATCCAACCGCCGATGACAGACCGCTGGCCATTTCACGGTGGGTCTGCGATTCTGTGGTACGCGCTCCAATGGCTGACCAGGCGACCAGATCCTGAAGGTACTGGGGAGAAATGGGATCCAGTGCCTCCGTTGCTGTCGGTAAACCCATTTCAGCCACATCCATCAGTAAGCGCCGGCCAATATGCAGGCCGTCCGCGATCTTGAAAGAGTCGTTCAGGTAAGGGTCATTAATGAGACCCTTCCAGCCAACGGTGGTTCTTGGCTTTTCAAAATACACCCGCATGACCAGATATAAGGTATCCCCGACCTCTTCACTGAGTGCTTTCAGCCTCTGGGCGTAATCAAGAGCAGCACTGACATCATGGATGGAGCAGGGACCAATAACAATGAACAGACGAGGATCTTTGCCATCAATAATATCCCGTATGATCTGACGGCTTTCGGATACGGTACGGGCAGCGGCCTCACTGACAGGAATTTCCTGCTTCAGGAGTTCCGGTGTGACCAGTACTTCCTGAGATTCAATGTTAAGGTTTTCGATAGGTAATGCAGTCATGATGTTCTCAGTCCGGGGCTTTTATCATTGTTACTCCCTCGTCAAGGGGGATTTACTCACCGAGCAGTCTGTTGTTTTCAGATCGCAGTAAAAACCGACATAGCTTGACGGTGGACAGTCACTCTAATTCATGAGGGACAGGGGCTGCAACTGTTACTGAAGAATTGAACCGGATTTCACAGAACTATTGTGCAGTGATACTTTGGCGATCATGGTTTAACAGCTAAATCAGATAACGAATACCAAGAATAAGCAGTATGCTGGCCAGAAGAATGCGCATTGCGTTCTCCGGCAGATGTCGTCCAAGACGGGTGCCGAAATGGACTGCAGGCAGAGAACCGATCAGCAGGACACCAAGTAGTCCAAAGTCAACATTGCCCAGCCAGATATGGCCAAGTCCTGCGACCAGGGTGAGTGGAACGGCGTGGGCTATATCGGTACCAACCACCTTCACCGGGGAGAGCATTGGATACAGCATCAACAAAATAGCGGTTCCCAGTGCTCCGGCTCCAACGGACGAGAGTGTGACCAGAACCCCCAGCAAAGCCCCCATCATTACCGTGACATTGAAGCGGCGCTGGTCTGACCATTGCGCGTTATTCAGGATGCGGATTGACATTAGCTGGCGACGAAAGAACAGTACGAGAGCGGTTAAAGAAAGCATAAAACCAAGGCAGGTTGTTAAGATCAGGCTATAATGATCGCTCCCGGCAAACATGTATTTCAGGGTGATAATGGTCGCGATGGTAGTAGGAATACTGCCTGCACACATAGCTTTGACCAGCAGCCAGTCCACGCTTTTCTGGCGATGGTGTGTCAGCACCCCGCCGCTCTTGGTCAAGGCGGCATACATAAGGTCGGTACCAATGGCGATATGCGCCGGAAAACCAAAAACGAGCAGTAGCGGAGTCATGAGAGATCCGCCTCCGATACCGGTTAAACCTACCGCAAATCCCACGCAGGCACCTGCCGAAATGTAGAGTAATGCATCCATGAAATATGGTCTAAAGTTATAAGTAGCTCAGGCGATGTTTGAAATCATGATATTAAACACATGATTTGCTGGTAACTGTAGCGACCGGCTTGTATTCTTGGAAGTAATTAAATGCTATTCGCTTATATCGTATAGTACTAAGAATACAGAATAAATTTTCATGCTATAGGTTTAGTAAGCTTGACCGGAGGCCATAAATGAAGCTGCAACAACTGCGCTATATCTGGGAGGTCGCCCACCATGACCTCAACGTTTCAGCCACAGCGCAGAGCCTTTACACTTCCCAGCCCGGTATCAGTAAACAAATTCGATTACTTGAAGATGAACTCGGTGTTGAAGTGTTTGCCCGCAGCGGTAAGCATTTGACGAGAATCACACCTGCAGGCGAAAAGATCATTGATACTGCCGGTGAAATTCTGAGAAAAGTCGAAAGCATCAAACAGGTGGCCCAGGAGTTCAGCGATGAACGTAAAGGGAGTCTGTCTATTGCCACGACCCACACTCAGGCCCGTTATGCGCTGCCTGACATCATCAACAAATTTATTGCCCAATACCCGGATGTTTCACTGCATATGCATCAGGGAACACCTATCCAGATTGCCGAAATGGCCGCGGATGGTACCGTTGACTTTGCCATTGCCACGGAAGCTCTGGAGCTGTTCAACGATTTGGTCATGATGCCCTGTTATCGTTGGAATCGTTGCGTCCTTGTACCCAAAGACCATCCTCTCACCCAGGTATCGGAGCTGACACTTCAGGATGTTGCCCGTTACCCGCTGGTGACTTATGTATTTGGTTTTACCGGTCGCTCCAAGCTGGATGAAGCTTTCATGAACGAAGGGCTGTCGCCCAGAGTCGTATTTACTGCGACCGATGCGGATGTCATTAAAACCTATGTTCGCCTGAATCTCGGAGTCGGCATTATTGCCGGTATGGCCTATGACCCGGAACTCGATTCAGATCTGGTTCCCCTGAATGCCAGCCATCTGTTCGAACCCAGTGTCACCAAGATTGGTTTCCGCAGAGGTACTTTCCTGCGTGGCTTTATGTACGATTTCATCCAGCAGTTTGCACCACACCTGACAAAAGAGGTGGTGCAGGATGCGATTTCCCGTCATAATAAAGCTGAAGTGGATGAACTGTTTTCCGGTGTGCAGTTACCGACTCATTAAACACAATTCATTAAAACAAGATATCAGGATAAAAACGGCGGCTATCAAGCCGCCGTTTTTTCAAGAACATCCTTTACCAGTTTGAAGTAAATGGTATAAATCCGTGCTTCTTTGCCTTCCTCTTCAACGATAAAGAAGGGGGCTTTATCCACCTGGTAATAGTCAGCCAGCAGAGCACCTTCGCTGCCTGCATCGTTTTCAACATAATCCGCAAAATGGGTTATCCGGCTGACAAACCCTGATTCTTCCAGTCGCTTTTGAACATCAATACATTTTTTGCAGTGTAATCCATCTGCCATTCTTTTTTTTACCATTGTGATACGCATAGTGACTCCTCATTTTTAATGAGAGATTTTAACAGCTACCGTTATGAGCTTATTATCTAAAGTTAGAATAACTTCATCTATTATTAGTCACTTGTGGTATATTCCGTCGATCAATAAACACAATAGCCGCAGGAAAGAAGAAGATGGAAGTGGTTTGTCTGGACCTTGAAGGGGTATTGGTTCCGGAAATATGGATCGAATTTGCCAAACATACCGGCATTGATGAACTGAAAGCGACTACCCGTGATATTTCGGATTACGATGAGTTGATGTCAATGCGTCTGGGTGTACTCAAAAAACACGGGCTGGGGCTCGCTGAAATTCAGCTGGTGATTGCTACGTTGTCGCCACTACCGGGTGCTAAAGATTTTTTGGACTGGGTTCGTGAACGTTATCAACTGATTATTCTGTCTGATACTTTTTATGAATTTGCTGATCCGCTGATGGTGCAGCTGGGACGACCCACCCTGTTTTGTCACAGGCTGGAGATTGACCAGCAGGGTATGGTGGCAGGCTACAGGCTCAGGCAGGAAGATCCCAAACGTTGTTCAGTCAAAGCACTGAAGTCACTTAACTATCGGGTGATTGCCGCTGGTGATTCCTACAATGACACCACCATGTTAAGTGAAGCCGACGCCGGTTTTCTGTTCCATGCACCTGATAATGTCATCAGGGAGTTTCCGCAGTTTCCAGCCATCCACAGTTATGAAGCGTTGCAGCAGGCATTTCTTGATGTGAAGTTTGGCTGATGGAACCTGACAGACCGGATCAGCGGTCTGTCGTTCATCACATGTTTTCCAACCCGTGCATCAGGTTTTTAACTTTGGTCACGGACTCCTGATATTCCTGTTCACAGTCAGAGTCAGCCACAATCGCACCGCCGCCCCAGCAGTGTAAACGATTGTTCTGGGCAATCAGTGACCGGATGGTAATGCTGGTATCCATCTGACCGTCAGTGCTGATGTAACCAATAGAGCCACAATAAATATTGCGTGCAGAGGCTTCCAGTTCACGAATGATTTCCATGGAACGAATTTTGGGTGCGCCGGTGATGGAACCGCCGGGAAAGGCGTGGAACAGAGCATCCAGAGCCTGATGCTCTTCATCCAGTTCGCCGGTGACAGTGCTGACCAGATGATGGACGTTGGCATAGCTCTCAAGCCCGAACAGCCTGGGTACTTTTATGCTGCCGGTTTTACAGATTTTGCCCAGATCATTGCGTAGCAGATCAACAATCATAAGATTTTCTGCACGATCCTTTTCACAGGCCAGTAGCTCCTCGGCATGCTGCCTGTCTTCCTGGTCGGAAGTTCCCCGTGGACGGGTACCTTTGATCGGATGAGTTTCCACATGTCGATCCAGCACTTTGATGAATCGCTCCGGGGAGTGACTGAGAATGTCAAAATCAGGGTGTGACAGATAGGCAGAATAAGGAGCAGGACTGACTTTTCGAAGTTTTTTATAAGCTGCCCAGCTTTGCCCCTGATAGCTGGCAGTAAATTCCTGAGTCAGATTCACTTCATAACAGTCACCGGCCAGAATGTAGTCCTGAATACGGTTGAAAGCCTGCTCATACTCAGCCTTGGTGATGGAAGGTTTAAAATTGCTGGTTAGTTTAAACGTCGCTGACTGGTTATCGGGCTGCTGGTCAATCAGTGCCAGAACTTTCTCTCTGTCGGGTTTTGAACAGTCCGGATGAAATACAATGTGTGTTTTTTTCAGTTCATGGTCCGTGATCAGTGCCCAGTGGTATAAGCCGACACTCATTAGCGGTGTTTGCATTTCGCGACTGGCGATACGCCTTGATTCCAGCACCGATGCCAGTTCGTAACCCCAGAACCCCATGGCTCCACCGGTAAAGGGCAGATGACTGCCGGAAACGGGTGTCATCTGTTCCAGCAGTTGCGAGAGCAGCTCAAAACAGCACTGCTGATCATGTCGGGTGACTGTATTGGTTTTGTGATATGTGACGTTTGTCTGGCCTTGATTATCGACCGCTACAACAGCCCAGGGGTTTGCAGAAATAATATCGTAACGACTGTGCGATTCTGAATAACCAGAACCGCCACTGTCGAGAAAGCAGGGCAGGCGCTCATTCAGAAAGCGTTCGAACCAGAGGCTGGAATCAGCCAGATAGTCCAGATCAACGATGATCAGTTCGTTCATATAGGCCATAAAGTAGCGTGAAAATGAGCTATCAAAGATAGCGGGCAAAATGTGCAGGCATTCTACCTGTAGTCAGGGCTGACCGCTACGGAGAATACCTGCCAGCGTGCCTGATCACGGATGGATACAGTCCCAACGTTTAAATGGGTTCAAAAGTAATATTGTCTACAATATTCTTGTAAAAGATGCTTTTCAGGTGTATAAAATGGCAAAAATTATAATAACTGTAAACAATATCCGTTTATATCTCCATGAATAGCCCTGTGACAGCTGATCAGCAGACTGCTGGCAAAACCATTGCTCAGGAAGTGACCACTGTACTTGTCAATGACATCGTGACAGGGGTATTGCCACAGGGCAGTAAAATTTCTGAACCCGATTTATCCAGACGCTATCAGGTAGGCAGAGGTCCGTTGCGTGAAGCGATACTGCGCCTGGAAGGCATGGGGCTGGTGGTGAGAGCAGCCCATATTGGTGCGCGTGTGGTCACCCTCACTCCTGCAGACCTGTCTGATATTTTTTCTCTTCGTGAAGCTCTGGAAGGTATGGCAGCCCGACTGGCCGCAGAGTCTATGTCACAACATGAGCTGGATGATCTCGAACAGTTGTTGGATAAACATGCCGACTATCTGCACCGGCATGACGGTCAGGAATACATCGAGCAGCAGGGAGAGTACGACTTTCATTACCGTGTCATTCAGGGGTCTGATAATCAGAGATTGATACAGTCTCTGTGCAACGAACTTTATCATCTGGTACGACTTTATCGACACTCCAGTGGTCGTAAAGGAAGGCCTGAACAGGCTCTGGACGAACATCGAATGATTTTGAAAGCCTTGCAGGATCGTGATGGCGAACTGGCCGAGATGCTGATGCGTCGCCATATTGCCCGTTCCCGAAAGGCGATTGAACAGGCTTTGGGTTCCGGCCTGGCGTAATTTCACAAAGGAATACGCACAAGCGGGTTCTGATCTTAACAATAACTATTCCGAGGAGAGCGTTTTATGTCAGTGACCGATAAAGACAACGCCCTGAATCGCCTGATTCTTGAGCAGGGTATTGTGACTGCCCCGGGCGTTTACGATGGCCTTTCGACCCGGCTTGCTGAAGAAGCGGGCTTTTCTGCCCTTTATGCCAGTGGTGGTGCCATTGCCCGCAGCACCGGAGTGCCCGATATTGGCCTGCTGACACTGACAGAAGTGGTGGACCGGGTTCGGCAGATTTGCGAAGCCACTGCATTGCCCGTCATAGCGGATGCCGATACCGGGTTTGGCAACGAGGTGAATGTAAAGCGCACGGTTGAGTTGTTTAAAAATGCCGGCGTGTCAGCCTTTCATCTTGAAGATCAGGAATTTCCCAAGCGTTGCGGTCATCTCGATGGCAAATCTCTGGTGTCAGCGGAAGAGATGTGTAAGAAGATTGAAGTCGCCAGCAAATACGCTGCTGATGTGATGGTCATTGCCCGGACGGATGCCATAGCGGTGACCGGTTTTGACGATGCCATTGCACGAGCCGTTGCCTATGTTGAGGCAGGTGCAGATATGCTGTTTGTTGAAGCGCCACAAACCGTTCAACAGATTGAAGCCATTGCAAAACAGGCTCCGGGTCCCAAGCTAATCAATATGTTTTATGGTGGTAAAACGCCTCTGGTACCAGCAGCAGATCTGAAGGCCATGGGATATCAGTTGATTATCATTCCATCGGATCTTCAGCGTGCTGCCATGACGGCAATGAAAGAAGTACTCGATGTCATCAGGCGTGACGGTGACAGTGGGGCAATTGCCGATGACATGCTGACGTTTCAGGATCGTGAGCGACTGGTTAAAACAAAAGACTTTTTAAATCCATAATAATCAGATAATTAAGATGCATTTTTAATGTGTTTTCTAGCTAATGTAATAACAACATCCATAACAAGAATGGAGTAACACCATGGCTGAGAAGAAACTGGGTGGCGCAGGTTTGCGTGGTCAGAGTGCAGGTTCAACAGCTCTGTGTACTGTGGGGCAATCCGGCACCGGGCTGACTTACTGTGGTTATGATATTTCCGAACTGGCCGAGCACGCTACGTTCGAAGAAGTGGCTTACCTGCTGTTCAATGGTGAGCTGCCTGATGCGGGTGAACTGTCCGGTTATAAAGAACGACTGAAAGCGTTTCGGGGTCTGCCAGAACCTTTGAAAATCTGTCTGGAACAGATTCCTGCGGATGCTCACCCCATGGATGTCCTTCGTACCGGCACATCGGTGCTTGGCAATCTGGAAACCGAGAAAAACTTCGGCGAACAACAGGATGTTGCTGACCGACTGTTGGGTGCTTTGCCGTCAATGCTTCTGTATTGGTATCACTTCAGTCACAACGGTGAGCGGATTGAAACTGAAGTCGGGGACGATTCCATTGCGGGTCACTTCCTCACCATGCTCCATGGCAAAGAACCTTCAGCGGATCATCGGCGTTGTCTGGATGTCTCCCTGATTCTTTATGCCGAGCATGAATTTAACGCTTCTACCTTTACCGCCAGAGTCTGCGCATCCACGTTGTCTGATATGCATTCCTGCGTCACTGGCGCCATTGGTTCTCTGCGTGGCCCACTGCATGGCGGTGCTAACGAAGCGGCCATGGATATGATTGAGCAGTTCAGCTCCGTTGAAGAAGCGGTGGAAGGTGTGAAAGGCATGTTAGCCCGTAAGGATAAGATCATGGGCTTTGGTCATGCCATTTACCGTGAGTCAGACCCTCGTAACGCGATTATCAAACAGTGGTCGAAAAAGTTGGGTGCAGAAGTGGGCGACCGGGTGCTGTACCCGGTATCGGAAGCCATTGAACAACTGATGTGGGACGAAAAGAAGCTGTTCTGTAATGCTGACTTCTTCCATGCTTCGGCTTATAACTTTATGGGTATCCCCACCAAACTGTTTACCCCGATCTTTGTCTGCTCAAGGGTGTCCGGCTGGACCGCTCATGTGATGGAGCAGCGTGCTAACAACAGGATTATCAGACCTTCTGCGGATTATGTGGGTGCAGAGCCTCGTAGCTGGATTCCTCTGGAAGACCGTTAACTGAAAACATGCCGCCATTGCATCCATTGTCATTCGCAGTGGCGGACTTCTTCTCTGCTATCCGGTGGATTCATTAGTGATGAGTACGGTCATGAACACTGCCTATCGAAAACCATTACCAGACACTGATCTGGATTACTATGACACTCAGGCTGCCATTGATGCGATTCAGCCGGGTGCCTATTCAAAACTACCTTATACCTCTCGCGTGTTGGCTGAAAATCTGGTGCGCCGCTGCGATCCTGCCACGCTGACAGACTCCCTTAAACAGATTATTGAGCGGAAGCGGGAGCTGGATTTCCCCTGGTATCCGGCCAGAGTTGTTTGTCACGATATTCTTGGGCAGACAGCGCTGGTGGATCTTGCGGGTTTGCGAGACGCCATTGCCGAACAGGGCGGCGATCCGGCAGAGATTAACCCTGTAGTACCCACCCAGTTGATCGTGGATCATTCTCTGGCGGTGGAGCACGGTGGTTACGACAAAGAAGCGTTTAATAAAAACCGTGCTATTGAAGACCGGCGCAATGAAGACCGCTTTCATTTTATTAACTGGACGAAAGATGCGTTTCAGAATGTGGATGTTATTCCGCCGGGCAATGGCATTTTGCACCAGATCAATCTGGAAAAGATGTCGCCGGTGGTTCAGTCCCGTGACGGCGTAGCCTTTCCGGACACGCTGGTGGGCACCGACAGTCACACACCCCATGTGGATGCGCTGGGAGTGATTGCCATCGGTGTTGGAGGACTGGAAGCCGAAAGTGTGATGCTGGGAAGAGCTTCCTGGATGCGTCTGCCCGATATTATTGGTGTAGAAATCGTGGGCAAACGTCAACCGGGCATCACGGCGACAGACATTGTACTGGCCATCACTGAATTTCTTCGCAATAAGAAAGTGGTGTCGTCTTATCTGGAATTTTACGGTGAAGGTGTTGCCGATCTGACGCTAGGGGATCGCGCCACTATTTCCAACATGACGCCGGAGTTTGGTGCCTCTGCGGGTATGTTCTATATCGATCAGCAGACCATTGACTACCTGAAGCTCACTGGTCGGGACGATAAACAAGTCAAACTGGTTGAGCATTATGCAAAAACGACGGGGCTGTGGGCGGACAGTCTGGAGCAGGCTGAATATGAACGGGTTCTGACGTTCGATCTTTCCAGTGTCGGTCGTAATCTTGCCGGACCTTCCAACCCTCATCGTCGTGTATCAACCTCGGATCTGGCGCAGCAGGGTATTGCCGGTAAGGTAGAAAACGAACCGGGTCTGATGCCGGACGGTGCCATTATCATTGCGGCTATTACCAGCTGCACCAATACCTCTAACCCAAGAAACATTGTGGCTGCCGGGTTGCTGGCGAAAAAAGCTAATGAGCTGGGGCTGGTTCGTAAACCCTGGGTGAAAACCTCTTTTGCACCGGGTTCGAAAGCGGCGCAGTTGTATCTTGAATCGGCGGATTTACTGCCTGAGCTTGAACAGCTTGGTTTTGGCATTGTTGGTTTTGCCTGCACCACCTGTAATGGTATGAGTGGTGCGCTTGATCCGGTGATTCAGCAGGAGGTGGTTGATCGTGACCTTTACGCAACGGCTGTTCTGTCGGGTAACCGTAACTTTGATGGGCGTATTCATCCCTTCGCCAAACAAGCATTTCTGGCATCACCCCCCTTAGTGGTGGCCTATGCCATTGCCGGTACCATTCGCTTTGATATTGAAAAGGATGTGCTGGGAACGGACGCTCAGGGCAATCCCGTGACCCTGAAGGATCTCTGGCCCACGGATGAAGAGATCGATGCCATCATCCGTGAGCATGTGAAGCCTGAGCAATTCCGTGAAGTGTATATCCCGATGTTTGATCTTGCATCAGACCGTACGGAGCGCATTGATCCGCTTTATCAGTGGCGTCCCCAAAGTACCTATATTCGCCGGCCTCCCTATTGGGAAGGTGCCTTAGCGGGTGAGCGGACCATGAAAGGTATGCGGCCTTTAGCCGTTCTGGGCGATAACATCACAACGGATCACCTGTCACCGTCCAACGCTATTTTAGCTGGCAGTGCTGCAGGAGAATATCTGGCGAAGATGGGACTGCCGGAAGAAGACTTCAACTCTTATGCAACCCATCGGGGCGATCACCTTACGGCGCAGAGAGCCACCTTTGCTAACCCCAAACTGCTCAACGAAATGGTGACGGACAAGGGCGAGGTGGTTCAGGGTTCATTGGCAAGGGTTGAGCCGGAGAGCAAGGTGACCCGTATGTGGGAAGCCATTGAAACCTATATGGAACGACAACAGCCGCTGATTATCATTGCCGGTGCAGATTACGGGCAGGGGTCTTCCCGTGACTGGGCGGCGAAAGGCGTTCGGCTTGCGGGGGTGGAAGTGATCGTTGCAGAAGGCTTTGAACGGATTCACCGTACCAATCTGGTGGGAATGGGTGTATTACCGCTGGAGTTCAAACCAGACGTTACCCGCAAGACGCTGGGAATAGATGGCACAGAAACCTTTGATGTGAAAGGGGACAGGACACCCGGCACAACATTGACTCTGTTGATCCATCGTCGTGATGGCAGTACTGAGGAAGTACCTGTGACCTGTCGTCTTGATACGGCTGAAGAAGTATCCATTTATGAAGCCGGTGGTGTATTGCAGCGCTTTGCCAGTGACTTTCTTAATAAGGAGAGTCTCAACAAAGAGAGTCTCAGTCAGGATGCGTCATCGGAAGATGCCGTGGCATAAGGAGGTTGTATGAGTTTTGTACCTCAGGTAAAAATACCGGCGACGTATATGCGTGGCGGAACCAGTAAAGGGGTGTTCTTCAGTCTTGAAGAACTTCCCGAATCGGCGCAGGTTGCTGGTGAAGCCAGAGACAAGCTGTTGTTACGGGTGATTGGTAGTCCCGATCCTTATGGTAAGCACACCGATGGCATGGGGGGAGCGACCTCCAGTACCAGCAAAACCGTCATTGTTGCCAGTAGTGAGCAGCCTGATCACGATGTGGATTATCTGTTTGGTCAGGTTGCCATTGATAAACCCTTTGTGGACTGGAGTGGCAACTGTGGCAATTTGACTGCAGCCGTGGGCTCTTTTGCCATCAGCAAAGGTCTCGTTGATCCTGACCGGATTCCGGAAAATGGTGTAGCGATCGTTCGGATCTGGCAGGTCAATATTCAGAAAACCATTGTTGCCCATGTTCCTGTCACCAATGGACAGGTACAGGAAACCGGTGATTTTGAACTGGATGGTGTGACTTTTCCTGCGGCAGAAGTGCAGGTGGAGTTTCTAAAGCCGGTGGATGCTTCTGAAGCCATGTTTCCAACCGGACGGCTGGTGGATGAACTGGATGTACCTGGCGTGGGTGTTCTACGGGCCACCATGATCAATGCCGGTATTCCTACCATCTTTCTGAATGCCGAAGAGATTGGCTATACCGGTACCGAGTTGCAGGCAGCGATTAATGGTGATGACGCAGCGTTAGCGCGGTTTGAAACCATTCGGGCTTATGGTGCTGTGAAAATGGGGCTGATAGATCAGGTTGATCAGGCGGCACAGAGGCAGCATACGCCAAAGGTCGCTTTTGTAAATAAGCCTGCAGACTACGAAACCTCCAGTGGCAAAGTGGTGCACAAGGACGATATTGATCTGCTCGTCAGGGCGTTATCCATGGGGAAATTGCACCATGCCATGATGGGCACTGCTGCCGTAGCGATAGGAACAGCTGCCGCGATTCCCGGAACGCTGGTAAATCAGGCAGCGGGTGGTGGCGAGCTTCAGGCCGTTCGCTTTGGTCATCCGTCGGGCACATTAAAAGTGGGCGCAGAAGCCATCATTGATGATGGTGAGTGGCGTGTTAACAAGGCGGTCATGAGTCGAAGCGCCAGAGTGTTGATGGAAGGCTGGGTTCGTGTTCCGGGCGATGCTTTCTAACGTTGCTTCTGAGTAACTCCCCATGAGCTCGCCGGTTAGCAAGCCCCTAACCGACAGCAGTTTCAACCGGCGTTAATGTGAAGCCCATATCTTTAGCCTTCTGCTTCAGGGTTTTTAAAACTCTTTCTCTGTAACGCTGCTCAAAGTATTCCTGACCTTCATCTACATACTGGCTCCCATGCTTGAGCATACTGTAAACCAGCCTTGCCAGCTTATGCGCTGTTGCCGTAATCGCCTTTGGAGCACCAAGCTTGCTTCGCATTCTTCGGTAATAAGCACCCAAAGCACTTTTTGATCTGGTCAGTGAATAAGCCGCCAACCTGAATGCTGTTGCGGCTGCGCCTGGCAAACGCTTGGTTTTCCGGTTCAGAACTTTACCACCGGATATTTTGGTTCCGGGGCAGAGCCCTAACCAGGAGGCAAAATGTTTAGCGGAAGGCCATCGACTCATATCCAGACCGATTTCTGAAACAATCTTCAGAGCCGTATTTTCGTCGATGCCGTCGATATCAGTCAGATCGACACCGCTCACCCGGTTGAGCTCTGAACGCACATCAAAGTCTGGAGCGCAACGGGACTTCCGTTTTTTTGAAGGCTTATCTGGCGTAGAAGGCTTTTGAGAGTCTTTATCATCTTTGCTGTCAAATGTGTTGAGCTTCTGTTCCAGAGCTTTGTCACAAGCCCTGATTTTTTCATCATAAGTATCGTAAAGTTCAACAGCTTGCCGCAGAGCAAATACATGCTCATCCCGGTAATGCCCCTTCAGGGATTTGGCGATTTCTTCCTCGGATTTTTTGCAGTGCTTGTCACGATATCTGGCCAGCTCCACAGGATTCCGCTGCCCATTCAGTATGGCGCGGATAATAGTCATACCGGTTTTTCCGGTAATATCAGTCACCACATTATCCAGTAACAGATTCATCTGTCGAAGTGCCTTTTGCATATGCTGGATGTGGGAAGCACGGTAGCCAACAAGAGTGTCACGTTGTCGTCTATAGGATCGCAATGAACAAACCTGTTCATCCGGGCGGAACGCGCCATTGAGCAATCCGTAAGTATGTAGCTGCAAAAGCCATTGGCAGTCCAGAACATCAGACTTACGTCCGGCAACATTCTTTACATGTCGTGCATTGACCAGCTTTACGTCAAGTCCCCGGGATTCCAGTATTTCAAACGCAGGTATCCAGTAAATCCCGGTTGACTCCATCACAACGGTGGTAATGCCAAGCTTTACGAGCCAGTCAGCCATAGCTTCAAGGTCTGCGGTAAAACAGCCAAATGAACGCACCGGTTGTTCATCTAACTCTTCTGGCACTGCAACAAAGTGTGACTCTGACCCGATATCAATACCGGCGGCAAAGAGATTGATTTTCTCCAGATGTCCAGCAATACGCTTTTTGACTCTGTCAGAATGGGAACGGTTGGATTTGCTGCGGCGAGACATGGTTTACCCTCTATACTTCCGTGCGAAGGCATATCCGGATATGGGGCTGTCGATGATTCGCATTCTTCCGAACGAGATCGCATATTGCGTCATCAGTGATGTTGTCGCCAGCTCCCCGACCACGCTTTCAAACGGGCAAAAGGCACCAGTGTGTTTACGGTCTCTGGTCCGGATATGTCTTCCTTTCTATCATAGGCATGTAGGCAGTAGTTGGGAGAAAAGTTACTCATAGATGTTCAGCCGGGGGCCCGGCTTGGAGCGCTTTCAAGATGCTACGTTGTTGTCGGCGTTCGCTCACCCCGATCACCTACTACTCGTAGGCTCACGGGGCTTCGTTCACTTGTCGCCTAGTAGCATCTTGAAATCCAATAGGTATATCCTCTACAGCTTTAACTTGAAGCCTTCATGGGAATCCACAAACCCCAGGTTTCGATAGAACTTCAATGCTTCAGGCCGTTGTTTGTCTGAAGTCAGTTGCACCAGATTGCACTGCCTTTCTCTGGCGCGTTCGATGGACCATTGCACAAATTCTGTGCCCAGACCCCGACCTCTGAAGTCACTGTGAACCCGCACACTTTCTATCAGACAGCGCCAGGAACCGGTATGGCTCAGGTAGGGGATAAAGGTCAGCTGCAGCATGCCTGCAATCCGCTGGTTGTATTCAACCACCATCAGTTCATTATTGGGGTCTTCAAGAATGGCTTTCAGTACCGCCTGATACCGGGGATTGACCGGTGATGAGGTGTCTTCCCGCAGTTGCCCCAGTTTGTCATCGGCCAGCATGGCAATGAGGTCAGGCAGATCGCTGGTTTCAGCATGTCTATAGCTAAGGCGATAGCTATGTTTTTCGCTCAATGTATCGTTCGGTTTCATGCGCGCTCCCTGTTACAGCCGGAACAGGTTACCTTTATTTCAACCGTCTTTCTAATTCGGTCAGCGCCATGATTCGGGTGGCGATTTCTTCTACCGAGTAATCCGTACTGTTGATGGATGGAATTCGTTCCTGACGGTACATCTGTTCAACGTTTGCCACTTCGAACTGACACTGTTGCCTTGAGGCATAACGGCTGTTGGGTTTTCGTTCGTGGCGAATGCCGGCCAGCCGACCGGGGTGAATGGTCAGCCCGAACAGTTTATGACGGTGGGGTTCCAGTGACTTTGGCAGCTGGGTGCCGGATTCAAGGTCTTCTTCGGTGATGGGGTAGTTCGCGGCATAAATGCCAAATTGCAGGCCCAGATAAATGCAGGTCGGGGTTTTGCCCGAGCGAGACACCCCCAGCAGGATAATATCGGCTTTGTCGTAACTTCGGGTTCGGCAGCCGTCGTCATTATCCAGGGCAAACTGCACCGCTTCAATACGACGATGATAACTGTTGTTGCTCTGGGTCGAACGTTTCTGTCCGGCCTGATACAGCGGATGCTGACCAAACTGTCGCTCAAGCCCCGGTAAAAAGGCCTGGAACAGGTCAATCACATAAGCACCACTGGCATGCATCATGCTACTCACTTCTTCATTAAGGACGGTCATAAAGAGTATGGGCTGGGTTTGCCCGTTTTCTCTTGATTGGTCAATCAGTTCCAGTGCCTGTTCGGCTTTTTTAACGGTGTCCACATAAGGGAGGGTGACATGCCTGAATTCAGGGCTGGTGAATTGCGCCAGCAGGCTCTGCCCAAAAGACTCGGCAGTGATGCCGGTGCCATCAGAAATAAAAAATACGTTGCGATGCACAAAAAATACTCTTTTAGTCGGTTCAGGGTATTTCAATTAATAACAAAATCGCACATATTATACCGATGTCGAGGTGCTGAGTGTAGATTCCGTTGCCTTAGAAGCTGTTCACGATCTTATTGAGGGCTGCAAATGTCGATAAATTGCCCCTGTTTTTTGATCTCATTCGTTGCGTAGCACCACTACGCGCCTCATGAGATCAAAAAACAGCAACAATTTCTCACCATTTTCGCTTTCCTCAAAAGATCATGAACAGCTTCTTAAAGGGTTGTTCGAGCGCATTTTTCTGTGGTTTGTGACTGGCAGAAACAAAGTGAACAGCGTTTAAGGCTTCTGGGTTGTATCGGGAATAAGTGAAACAGCAACCGCGTGTTTACAGGGGAAACGCGCCAGAGGAAAACGATTGTGGCTAGTTCTTCAAACAGTTCGATAGAGAGTCCATTTAATAATTTCGTTGCCAGTCTGGATTCATTGGGTGCCAACGATGTAGAGCGGGTGGGCGGCAAGAATGCATCACTGGGTGAAATGATCAGCAACCTGAGTGGTGTCGGGGTCAGAGTGCCGGGGGGCTTTGCCACTACTGCAGAAGCGTATTGTGACTTTCTTGAAAGTAATGGACTGTATGACCGAATCCATGACGTTCTTGATGACCTGGACATTAATAATATCCGGGCGCTGGCCACAGCCGGTGCACAAATCCGGCACTGGATTATGTCCGAACCATTTCGCCCTGAGCTTGAGCATGCGATTATTGAGTCTTACCAGTTATTGTGTGGTGAGCAGGCCGATCTTCCGGTCGCAGTACGTTCATCGGCAACGGCAGAAGATTTGCCGGATGCTTCGTTTGCCGGCCAGCAGGAAACGTTTCTGAACATCCGTGGCGCCAAAAACGTGTTGCACGCGGTAAGAGAGGTGTTTGCTTCCCTGTTTAATGACCGGGCCATTGCTTACCGGGTGCATCAGGGCTTTGATCATCGCAATGTCGCGTTGTCTGCGGGTATTCAGCGCATGGTTCGTAGTGAAACCGGTGCTGCCGGCGTCATGTTTACCCTGGATACCGAATCAGGATTTGAAGAGGCTGTATTTATTACGTCGTCTTACGGACTGGGTGAAACCGTGGTGCAGGGAGCCGTGAATCCTGACGAGTTTTACGTTTATAAAGAAGCGCTGAGAAAAGGTCGTCCGGCAATACTCAGACGTAATCTGGGCAGCAAGGCCATCAAGATGATTTATGGACGAACCGGTACGGCTGGACTGTCAGTGAATACCGTGGATGTTGATTTGTCCGACCGCGATCGTTTCTCCATCAATGATGAAGATGTGTTGGAACTGGCCCGTCAGGCTATGACCATTGAGCAGCACTACGGTTGCCCAATGGATATTGAGTGGGCAAAGGGCGGCGATGATGGCTTGCTGTATATCGTTCAGGCACGTCCGGAAACGGTTCAGAGTCGTTCAGGCAACCGGCTGGAAAGCTATCGTCTGCTGGAAAAAGCTGAACCATTGGTGGAAGGCCGCAGTATTGGTCAGCTTATTGGTCAGGGACGGGCACGGTTGATTTCCGACCTGAACGATATGGATTTGTTACAGGAAGGCGATGTACTGGTCACCGATATGACCGACCCGGACTGGGAGCCGGTGATGAAGCGTGCTTCAGCCATTGTCACGAATCGGGGTGGACGAACCTGTCATGCGGCCATTATTGCCAGAGAACTGGGTATTCCCGCCGTAGTGGGCTGTGGCGATGCCACCAGAGCGGTTGAAGAGGGTAAGGATATCACCGTGTCTTGTGCGGAAGGCGACATCGGATTTATTTATCCGGGGTTGTTGAATTTCGAACACAATGTGCGTGATCTTCAGCAGATGCCGGAATTGCCTTTTAAATTGATGATGAATGTGGGGAATCCGGATCGGGCATTCAGCTTCTCCCGTTTGTCTAACAGTGGTGTTGGTTTGGCAAGGCTGGAATTTATTATTAATAAAATGATCGGGGTGCACCCGAAGGCATTACTGAATTTCGAGACTCTGCCCGATAATGTGAAGCGAATTGTTTCCGAGCGCATAGCTGGTTACAAAGACCCTGTCTCTTTCTATATAGACAAACTGGTAGAAGGTGTAGCTTCTATTGCAGCCGCGTTTGCTCCGGAAAAAGTGATTGTGCGGTTGTCTGATTTTAAGTCCAATGAGTATGCCAACCTGATTGGCGGCTCTCTCTATGAACCCGATGAAGAAAACCCGATGCTCGGTTTTCGAGGTGCTTCGCGTTATATCTCCGAGTCTTTCCGGGACTGCTTTGAGCTGGAATGTATTGCCATGAAGCGGGTGCGGGAAGAGTTGGGGCTGGATAATGTCGAGCTGATGGTGCCTTTTGTTCGCACGCCGGATGAAGCCAGACAAGTGGTGGAGCTTATGGAAGGCTTTGGCTTGAAAAGGGGTGAGAATGGTTTGCGCCTGATCATGATGTGTGAATTGCCCTCCAATGCCCTGATGGCTGACGAATTTCTGCAATACTTTGATGGCTTCTCCATTGGTTCCAACGATATGACCCAGCTGACCCTCGGGCTGGATCGGGACTCCGGCTTGATCGCCCACCTGTTTGATGAGCGTAACAGTGCGGTGAAGCAACTGTTGTCCATGGCGATCAAGGCCTGTCGTGAGCAAGGCAAATACATTGGTATTTGTGGCCAGGGGCCGAGCGATCATCCTGATCTTGCCCGCTGGCTGATGGAGCAGGGTATCGAGACCGTTTCCCTGAATCCTGACTCGGTGGTTGAGACCTGGTTATATCTTGCGGGTCAATCGAACTAGGCGCCCTGTTTCAATCGTTTTCTTTTCTGGTCTTTTTTCAGCGTGTCCTCAGGGGCACGCTGCCTCTTAAAATCCCTCCCTATAAATTCTGCTTACGGTGCCGCTAATTTAGGTAAGTTCCTTCCTGCAGGTCAGACACCAATGAAAGGTGTGATATTTACTGAGTTTATGGAAATGGTCGAAGACCGTTTCTCGGTAGAAGTGGCAGAAGAGATTCTTTCGGCTGCGAATCTTGAATCCAATGGTGAATACACTTCTCTGGGTACCTATTCCCATGAGGAAGTGTTGAATCTGGTGACGTTGCTCAGTGAAAAAAGCGGGCTTGCAGTGGGGGATCTGGTACTGGCCTTTGGTGAGTATCTGTTTGGTCGTTTTGCAACGATCCATGCAGAGTTCTTTGATGGTGTTACTTCCGGTTTTGATTTCATGGAAAAAGTGGAGGATTACATTCATATTGAAGTTCAGAAACTTTACCCGGATGCTAACCCACCCAAGCTGACATGCACCCGTGATGATGATAAGAAAATGCAGCTTCACTATCGCTCTCATCGTCCTTTTGCGTCAGTGGCTGAAGGTCTGATTAAAGGCTGTGCTGTTCATTTTAAAGAAGATATTGCGATTGACCGTCAGGATCTTCCGGGCACAGGGCCGGGAACGGAGGCGGTGTTTGTGATGGAAAGACGATCCTGATTCCTTGCGCAGGAGCGATACTTGGTCATGGATGCTGAAGCCTGGAAAAAACGTTATCAGCGTGAAAAAACTGCCCGCAAGGCGGCTGAAAGTATTGCCGAAGAAAAAACACGGGAAATATTCTTCCGAAATCAGGAGCTGACGAAACTGGCAGCCAGCCTGGAAGAGGCCGTTAAAGAAAGAACCAGTGAGCTGGAAGAGAAAAATATTAATCTGGAAGAGCATCGGGATAAACTGAAGAAGCAGCGGGAAATGTTGCAGGAAGCTAATCAGGCACTGGAAGAAAAAGCCGCTGAACTGGAAAAAATCAGTCGATATAAGTCCGAGTTTCTTGCCAATGTCTCCCACGAGTTACGAACGCCATTAAACAGTACCATCATTCTTTCCAAACTGATGGTTGAGAATGCCGAGGGCAGCCTCAGTGCCGAAGACCAGCAATCTATATCAATCATTTATAACAATGCCAATGAATTATTGGAGATCATTGAAGACATTCTGGACATGTCAAAGGTTCAGGCGGGTGAGTTGAGTATCCATATGGAAGACGTTTCTATCAGGGAGTTGTGTCAGGCGCTTGAAGACCAGTTCAGACCGCTAGCCGACGAAAAGTCACAACAATTCAGTATTGACGTTGATGAGAATCTTGGGGAATGGATCAACACTGATCGAAAGCGATTGAAGCAGATTCTTAAAAACCTGCTGTCCAATGCCTGTAAATTTACGCCAGAGAAAGGGCAGGTGAAGCTTCGGGTTTTTAAAGATGTTTGGAATCCTGACACAGACTATACCTCAGAGAGTCTGAACTTTTCGGTCTCTGACACAGGCATCGGCATCCCTCTGGATAAGCAGAAAACCGTTTTCCAGATGTTTAAGCAAGCCGATGGCAGTACCAGTCGGCAGTATGGTGGTACCGGGCTTGGTCTGGCTATTTGTCGTAAACTGGCCGATTTGATGGATTCACAGCTGACTCTGGTCAGTGACCAGGGGCAGGGTGCAACCTTTACCCTTTCGCTTCCGCCTGGCTCTTTACTGCCTGATATTGATGAACATCGCTCTTTGGGCGGCGACAGTCAGTTTTTTATCAATGCTGATGAATTCGAGCCGGAAGAAGGGGTTGAATTCAACGAAGAAACAGTATTGCTGGTGGATGACGACCTCCGAAACAGCTTCGCACTGTCGCAACTGCTTCAGAAGTACGGGCTGAAGGTGTTGCTGTCCGAAAACGGGAAGCAAGCCCTTGACCTGATGGAAACGGAACGACAGGTTGATCTTGTGCTTCTGGACTTAATGATGCCGACGATGGACGGCTTTGCCATGCTGGAACAGTTAAGAGGTCGCTATGAATACCGGATGCTGCCTGTGATAATGCTGACGGCCAGCACCGATGATGCTGATGAAAAACGCTGCAGACTGGCAGGTGCAGACGACTACCTGACCAAACCAGTGGCTGTTTCAGAACTTCTTGATTGTCTCAATCGCTGGCTGAGTGTCTGATACCTACTTATTCATGAGTTCCAGAAACAGCCCCTTATCTATGTTACCTCCTGTTGCAATAACAACAACAGACTGCCCATTGAATTGCAGGGGATATTGCAACAATGCGCCCAGAGCGATAGCGCCACTGGGCTCGAGTACCAGTTTCAGTTCTTCAAACGCCATCTGAACGGCTTCAACAACATAGTGCTCTGACACTTGTAACCCTTTAACCCCGGTCTGACGAACCACCTCAAAATTAGCTTTTCCCGGGCTTCGGGACAGCAGTGCATCGCAATGACTCAGGTTTTTTCCCGGTGCGCGACTGAGCTGGTCAACCAATAGGGACTGATTCATGCCGGCGTAGCCCTCCGGTTCAATGCCATAGACCTGTGTTCCCGTATTAAAGGTATCAAACAGAAGGCTGCAACCAGCGACCAGACTGCCACCACCCACCGGACAGAGTAAACTTTGGCACCGGGCCTGTTTTTCCTGAAGCTGATGCACCAGCTCAACACCTACTGCACTCTGTCCCTTGATGATTTCCGGGTCATCAAAGGGGTGCAGTAACACCGAACCATTCTGTGCTGCGATGTCTTCCGACAGTTTCTGAGCTGCTTCTTCTCTGGAGGGTTCAATTTGTTGGCAGAGAACGACCTGAGCACCGAGTTTTCTGGCACTGCAGATTTTATTCTCGGGAGCATCGGCAGGCATGACCAGTGTGACTTTGACGTTGAGTATTTTACCTGCGGCTGCCAGCCCTCTGGCAAAATTGCCGGATGAATAGGCGGTGACGCCCTGTTGCCTCTGCTCGGGTGTCATTTGCAGTAGTCGATAAATGGCACCTCTGAATTTGAATGCACCTGTTTTCTGCAGTGATTCTGCCTTAACCAACACTTCGCCATGGATCAGTTTTGACAGTGACTCTGCGACCAGTAGTGGTGTGACGCGGGTATAAGGCTGTTGCTGTTGATAGATCTTTCTAAGCAAGTCTGATGCTGGCAGAGCAATTTGTGTTGAAGATATAGTTGAAGGCATAGTTGGAGGCATAGTGCAAACATTGGAACAAGCATTGGAACAAGATGAATGAAAGATAGACCCTGATGGAGGTAAATGAATGTCTTCTGACCAGAAACATGAAATCAATGTAATTGCTCAACAACATGGTTGATTGAAAATGTTATAGGATGTTAATATGTGTTTGCGTTCAGTCGGTGTTCTTGAAAGTTTAAAGTAGTACTTCTGTTTAAGATGGCTGGGTAAGTTGTTGAAATAAAACCAGAGAATCAGCCTGGATTTTAAGGCAGTCAATCAAGTTCCACCGAAAGGTATAGAAAAATAATGAACTGGCTCACAAACCTGAACAAGGATCATTCGCTGTACAAAGTAGCCGATGAGTGTCTGCAAAGGGTAATGGAAAGTTACTATCTGATTCAGACTGAGCAGAAAGAAGTGCAGGACAAGAAAGAGGACTGAGAGGATTTATTGTCTGTTGTCCCTCATTATGAAGAAGGCTGCCTGATGATTCAGGCAGCCTTCTTGCTGTTCAGACTTTACCAATTATCAGATAGCGTTGGCCTGATCAACCGCGTTGCCAATGTAAGTGGCTGGCGTCATGGCTTTCAGCTCTTCCTTCACAGTCGCTGGAAGTTCCAGACCGTCAATAAAGGTAGCCAGTGTGGCTTTGGTGATACCGTCTTGACCGCGAGTCAGAGCCTTGAGTTTTTCGTAAGGCTGGTCAATACCATAGCGACGCATAACGGTCTGAATTGGTTCCGCCAGAACTTCCCAGGCGTTGTCAAGATCCGCATTCAATACGTCGGCATTAACCTGTAGCTTGCTGATGCCTTTCAGGCTGGAAGCATAGGCAATAAGGCTGTAGCCCAGACCAGTGCCCAGATTGCGCAGAACGGTTGAGTCGGTCAGGTCACGTTGCCAGCGGGAAACGGGCAGTTTTGCTGCCAGATGTTGCATCAGTGCGTTGGCGATACCCAGGTTGCCTTCAGAGTTTTCGAAGTCAATGGGGTTTACCTTGTGCGGCATGGTGGAAGAACCCACTTCACCGGCAATGGTTTTCTGCTTGAAGTAACCCAGTGAGATGTAACCCCAGACGTCACGATCAAAGTCGATCAGAATGGTGTTGAATCGACAGATAGCATCGTACAGTTCGGCGATGTAATCATGAGGTTCAATCTGGGTGGTGTAAGGGTTGAATGTCAGCCCCAGACTGGTCACGAACTGCCTGGCATGTTCCTGCCAGTTGATTTCAGGGTAGGCAGACAGGTGAGCATTGTAGTTACCTACGGCTCCATTGACTTTACCCAGTGGGGAAATAGCCTTGATCTGCTCAACCTGACGACGCAGACGATAAGCAACGTTAGCCATCTCTTTGCCCAGAGTGGTTGGTGAGGCAGTCTGGCCATGGGTGCGGGACAGCATTGGCTGAGTTGCATGCTCGCGCGCCAGCTTTTCAATATCGGTGACCAGCTCTTGCATTACAGGCAGAACGGCTTCTTCCATGCCGGCCTTCAGCATCAGGCCGTGAGACAGGTTGTTGATGTCTTCCGAGGTACAGGCGAAGTGCACGAATTCGCTGATAGCAGCGAGTTCTGCATGGTCCTGCATCTTTTCCTTGATCAGGTATTCAACGGCTTTTACATCGTGGTTGGTAGTACGTTCGATACCCTTGACGCGCTCGGCATCTGCCAGAGAAAAATCGTCAACCAGCTGATTCAGAACCGCATTGGCTTCTTCAGACAGGGCAGGAACTTCGGTGATTTGAGGATGAGCCGCCAGAGCCTGCAGCCACTTTACTTCAACAGTAACGCGGAAGCGGATCAGGCCGTACTCGCTGAAAATGGTTCTGAGACTTTCGGTTTTAGACCCATAACGACCGTCGATTGGGGATACGGCAGTCAGTGCAGTCAGCTCCATGTTTAAACGCCTTATGATCGCAGAAAGGGCGCATCATACCGGAAAAACGGCAGTGTTTCAGGTGTGATGCATGAAAAAAAGAGTAGAAATCGGTCAGTATTCTTAGGAGCCTGTCGGACTTAGCCGACCGTAGCGAGAAAATGTCCAAATCCGGCTTTTTCGCAGTAGGTCAGTGGTAAGTCCGACAGGCTCCTAGACGCGCGTTAAAGCTGCTTCAGACCTTCGAGCAATTTTTTGCGGCTCAGTAGCAGTTGCCAGCGGCTGCCGCCGGTCTGACGCCACAGAATGGCAGAACGGATGCCCGCCAGCAGGATGGCCCGGATTTTTTCGGCATTGCTTTTGATTTGCAGATGGCGCATATCACCCGACACCTGAACCCGGGTTTTGAAGGTGCTGATGGTATCGAGATAGATCCCGGCCAGGCCGGCAATGACATTTTCGTGCAGCAGGCCAAAATGTGACACCTGTTCTCCGGCACGGGACAGGCGTTGACTGATTTCCTGCAACATATTGCCATTCCGACTGAGCTTTCGCTCAAGATGAATCAGGGTGAGAGCGTAACGAACGGTGTCGCCCTGAATGGCATCGCTCTGACGTTCCAGTACGCTTTTCAGGGTTTTGCGCCCGAGAGCCAGCGAGTCATAGCCCTGAAAGATATCCTCGACAGAATCCGGATTAGTCACGAATACGCTGTGGATGGAAGGTGTTATGTCTTCATCCGTCAGCTGGCCGGTTCTTGCCAGTTGTTCAACTAACGCGGCTGCCTGAAAAATGCCGGCCAGCGCAGCGGCCTGTTCCTTTGCTGTGTATTGCACCAGTAATTCTCTGTTCCGTTCAGCGGGTCTGCAGCCTGGTTGGTGAGACATTGAGTGACCACAGACCCATTGGCTTATGCAGCTCTGGCGTCTTCTACGGTCTTGTGCCGTCCGTCAATCACGCCACCACCCAGACAAATATCATCGCTGTAGAATACCACGGACTGACCCGGAGTGACGGCTCTTTGTGCGTCGTCAAACACCACAAGATAGCGACCATCGTCCATTTTAGACAGAGTGCAGGCCTGGTCCTGCTGGCGATAACGAACTTTGGCGGTCAGTTGTGCAGGCATTTCAGGCGCTTTTCCTGAAATCCAGAAAATGTCACTGGCGGTTAAGGCCTCAGAAAACAGCAATGGGTTGTCGTTGCCTTGGCCAACGATCAGCACATTATTTCTCAGGTCTTTGTCCACCACATACCACGGCGACTCGGAAGCCCCTTTCAGGCCACCAATACCCAGACCCTGACGCTGACCAATGGTGTGATACATCAGGCCGGAATGCTTGCCAATGGTTTCACCTTCTTCGGTGATGATGTCACCGGGCTGAGCAGGCAGGTATTGCTTCAGAAAGTCACGGAAACGGCGTTCGCCAATAAAGCAGATACCGGTACTGTCTTTCTTGTTGTGGGTAATAAGGTCGTGCTGTTCAGCCAGACGGCGGACTTCCGGTTTTTCCAGTTCTCCGACTGGAAACAGGGTGCGTGCCAGTTGTTCTGTACCGACCTGGTGCAGGAAATAGGTTTGGTCTTTATTGTTGTCGAGACCTTTTTTCAGAACGGCCTGACCGTCAACCATGCCGCCTCTGGCGTAATGTCCCATGGCAATAAAATCGGCATCCAGGTGTTGGGCGTAATCGAGGAATGCCTTGAATTTGATTTCTTTATTGCAGAGGATATCCGGGTTCGGAGTACGGCCGTTGCGGTATTCATTGAGGAAGTGTTCAAAGACGTTGTCCCAGTACTCTGCCGCGAAGTTGGCCTTGTGCAGTTTGATGCCCAGCTTGTCGCACACTGCCTGCGCGTCAGCCAGATCTTCCATGGCGGTACAGTATTCGGTACCGTCATCTTCTTCCCAGTTTTTCATGAACAGACCTTCTACCTGGTAGCCCTGCTGTTTGAGCAGAAGCGCAGAGACAGAAGAATCGACACCGCCGGACATACCGACAATGACTCTGGTATCGGAAGGTTGTTTCATAGGACCTTGTTAGTCAGGAAATAGTAGCTTGTAAGCTATGAACGTAGGAATCTGCTTCGGCGTTTTCATTATAAAAGACGAAGCGGTTTCCATGATAAAAAAATAACTGGCGGCTATTCTACCTTTGGTCGGGTGCGACTTCTATATCCAGCCGGATGCGGCAGTGGTTGAGATGTTACTTACAAAAATAAGTAAAATTACACTATCGTCGCATTTATTCCCTGCCCGTGTTGGTATATCTTAGTAGCGCCTTTACACGGGGAATGGTTTTTCACTGGTTGCCCGGTGACCATAAGTAATAATAACGCCAAATGATGATCTTTTTTCTCAGGGTTACCACCCGGAATATGACAGTGAGAGTCTTACGTTGACAGGCTCCATGTGTCAATTGGAAGTGTCTTTTGGAGTCAGGAATAAACTATGACAACAGCCAAGATTATTTATACCGAGACTGACGAAGCCCCAGCCCTTGCTACTTACTCACTCCTTCCCATCGTTCAAGCCTTTGCCTCTGTTGCTGATGTCACCGTTGAAACCCGCGACATTTCTCTGGCCGGACGTATTATTGCCAATTTTCCCGAAAACCTGACGGATGGTCAGAAGATGGGTGATGCACTGGCAGAGCTGGGTGAAATGGCAAAAACGCCGGAAGCCAATATCATCAAACTGCCGAATATCAGTGCCTCGATACCACAGCTTAATGCAGCGATCAAAGAACTGCAGGCACACGGGTACGATGTACCTGATTACCCTGAAGAGCCCAAAAATCAGGCAGAAGAAGCGATAAAAGTCCGCTATTCCAAGGTGCTGGGCAGTGCTGTGAATCCGGTTTTACGAGAAGGTAACTCCGATCGTCGGGTGGCCGGGCCGGTTAAGGAATATGCAAGAAAAAATCCTCACTCCATGGGGGAGTGGAACCCGGAATCAAAGTCCCATGTTGCACACATGAGTGATGGGGATTTTTACAGCAGCGAGCAGTCTGTAGTGATGGAAGCAGCTGATAGCGTTTCTATCCAGCTGACGGATAAGAATGGCTCGGTTACGGTTCTGAAAGACGGGTTGTCTTTGCAGGCAGGCGAAGTGATTGATTCGGCGGTGATGAGCAGCGCGGCTCTCTCTGCTTTTTATGAAGCTCAGATCGAAGAAGCAAGGAAGCAGGGGGTTCTGCTCTCTCTGCATCTGAAAGCCACCATGATGAAGGTGTCTGATCCGATCATGTTTGGGCTGGCTGTTGAGGCGTACTATAAAGATGTCTTCACAAAACATGCTGAACTGTTTGAGTCTCTGGGGGTGGATGCCAGTAATGGTATTGGTGACGTTTACGCCCGCATTGAGAGCTTGCCTGCTGATCAGAAGGCTGAGGTAGAAGCGGATCTGATGAAGGTGTATGACACCCGCCCGTCTCTGGCGATGGTCGATTCAGATCGCGGTATTACCAATCTTCATGTGCCCAGCGATATTATTATTGATGCCTCCATGCCTGCTGCGATTCGCTCATCAGGCAAGATGTGGGGACCTGATGGCAAGCTTCATGATACCAAAGCAATGATTCCTGATCGTTGTTATGCCGGTGTTTATCAGGAAGTGATTCAGTTTTGCAAAGAACATGGTGCCTTTGATGTAACCACCATGGGTAATGTTTCCAATGTTGGCTTGATGGCGCAGAAAGCAGAAGAGTACGGCTCCCACGACAAAACGTTCAGGATTGCACAGGCAGGTACTGTCAGTGTTGTGAATGCTTCTGGTCATACCTTGATGGAACACAAGGTAGAGAAGGGCGATATCTGGAGAATGTGCCAGACCAAAGATGAGCCGGTTCGGGACTGGGTGAAACTGGCCGTTAACCGTGCCAGAGCAACGGGTTCTGTTGCGATTTTCTGGCTGGACGAACAGCGGGCGCACGATGCCAGCCTGATTGCTAAGGTCAATCTCTACCTCAAAGATCACGATACTGCCGGTCTTGATATCCGCATTCTGCCACCGGTTGAAGCCGTTAAAACCAGCATGGCACTGATCAGTACAGGTAAAGATACCATTTCTGTGACGGGTAATGTGCTCAGAGACTATCTGACCGATCTGTTCCCGATTCTGGAACTGGGTACCAGTGCCAAGATGCTCTCCATTGTGCCTCTGTTGGCCGGTGGTGGCCTTTATGAAACCGGTGCAGGCGGTTCAGCCCCGAAGCATGTACAGCAGTTCGTTAAGGAAAATCACCTGCGTTGGGATTCTCTTGGTGAGTTTCTGGCGCTGGCTGTTTCTCTGGAAGATCTTGCCAGCAAAACCGGTAACAGCCGGGCAAAAGTGCTGGCGTCGGCTTTGAATAAAGCGAATGGTCAGTTCCTTGAGTCCAACAAGTCTCCATCGAGAAAAGTTAACGAGCTGGATAATCGCGGTAGTCATTTTTATCTGGCGCTTTACTGGGCTGAAGCCTTGGCTGAGCAGGATGAAGATGCTGCGTTGAAAGATCGTTTTGCAGCTCTTTCTGGTAACCTGAAAGCCAATGAAGCTCAGATTATTGAAGAGCTGAATGCTGTTCAGGGTGTTACAGTCGAAATGGGTGGCTACTACCATCCCGATCCTGAACTACTGGCAAAAGCCATGCGTCCTTCTCAAGTGTTTAATGAGACGCTGGCGGCTTTATAGCTATCAGGCTGAATAGTCATCAGGCTAAACAGTCACCAGATAAAAAGTCATCAGATTAAAACGAACCCGTCTATTTCTCCCCGCAAAGCCGATACGTAACAGTATCGGCTTTTTTTCAGGCAACATCGGACTAAAGCCGATCGCACAGGCAGAACTGATTCACAGCTTCCCAAGATTAATGAAGCGCATCCGTCAATTCCTGCCAACTCTCCATTGTTCTTTTCTGCAACTTATTTAGAATGGATAGGTGGCGTTGTGCTTTTGACATACTTATTTAGTATTATTTTGTCGTTTAATGCCTGTGCCGGATTATACCGGGTCTAATGAAATACGCTGTAATACACGTGGAAAACAGTGCTATGCAGCAGACAGCAGTTCATCAATCTATGAGTAAATTTGAGCAGTTTCGTCTAAGCTTAGAGAAGGAAGGCAGAGAGCTGGAAGGTGACCATGATGTCGCTTTGCTCCCTGAGAAAGTACAGCTGAAGCCGCCTTCAATGTATCAGGTAATCATCCTGAATGACGATTTTACACCAATGGATTTTGTAGTTGAGGTCCTGGAGGTTTTTTTCAATATGACCACTGAACAGGCTACACAAGTCATGTTGAAAGTTCATACGCAGGGAAAAGCAATATGTGGCACGTTCAGCAAAGATGTTGCTGAAACCAAAGCGTCACAGGTGAATGAATACTCCAGAGAATTCCAGCATCCCCTGTTGTGCAAAACAGTTAAAGCCGATTAGCGTTCTCAGGGTACATTTTTATGCTCAATAAAGACCTCGAACTCACACTCAACAGTGCCTTCCGTGATGCGAGAAGCAAGCGTCATGAATTCATGACAGTAGAACACCTGCTTCTGGCACTGCTTGATAATGAATCCGCTTCCAGAGTGCTCGTTGCCTGTGGTGTTGACCTGGAGCGGTTGCAGCGGGAACTGAGTGAGTTTGTCGATTCTACGACCCCTCTTATTGCTTCCGAAGATACAGAACGGGAAACCCAGCCCACACTGGGCTTTCAGCGCGTACTCCAGCGTGCCGTTTTTCATGTTCAGAGTTCGGGTAAAAAAGAAGTCACCGGTGCGAATGTTCTGGTGGCTATTTTTAGTGAGCAGGAAAGTCAGGCTGTTTTCTTTCTTAAACAGCAGGATGTGGCCAGAATTGATGTTGTGAATTACATTGCCCACGGTATTGCAAAAATGCCGGGGCAGGAGCTTGAGGAAATCAGCAATGAGCTGGTGGAGGATGGCGAGTCCGAGTCATCCGGTAAAGACCCGTTAAAAACCTATGCTGCGAATCTGAATGAACAGGCTCGTCAGGGTAAGATTGATCCGCTGGTGGGTAGAGCTGAAGAAGTAGAACGTGTTTGCCAGATTCTCACTCGTCGCCGTAAAAATAACCCGTTACTGGTGGGAGAAGCCGGGGTTGGTAAAACAGCCGTTGCAGAAGGCCTCGCGAAACGGATAGTGGATGGAGAGGTCCCCGAGGTTCTTTCCAAGGCGGTTGTTTACTCTCTTGACCTTGGATCATTGCTGGCTGGTACCAAGTATCGTGGTGATTTTGAGAAGCGTTTCAAGAAGTTACTAAGCGAACTTAAACGTCTTGATAATGCCATTCTGTTCATAGACGAGATCCATACCATCATCGGTGCAGGTGCTGCTTCCGGCGGTGTAATGGATGCTTCCAACCTTTTGAAGCCATTGTTAACCTCCGGTGAGTTACGCTGTATCGGCTCAACCACCTTTCAGGAGTTTCGTGGCATTTTTGAAAAAGACAGGGCGCTGGCTCGTCGTTTCCAGAAAGTGGATATCATTGAGCCTAACGTTGAAGACACCATTGAAATTCTCCGCGGCCTGAAGCAGCGATTCGAAGAACATCATGCCATTAAGTATGAAGATGACTCCCTGCGTGCAGCCGCTGAGCTGGCGGATCGTTATATCAATGACCGGCATATGCCCGACAAGGCAATAGACGTTATTGACGAGGCGGGAGCCTATCAGCAATTGCAGTCTGAGGAAGATCGTAAAGAAGTCATTGAGGTCTCTGATGTCGAGACCATCGTTGCCAAGATGTCACGAATCCCTCCAAAGTCTGTCTCCTCTTCGGATAAAGAGCTTTTGTCCAAGCTGGAACGCAATCTTAAAATGGTCGTGTTTGGTCAGGATGATGCGATTACTTCCTTGTCTACAGCGATTAAATTGTCGCGGGCAGGTCTGAAAGCGCCAGAGAAGCCCGTGGGTTCCTTCCTGTTCTCGGGGCCTACCGGGGTCGGTAAGACAGAAGTTTGTAAACAGCTGGCGAAATCACTGGGTATCGAGTTAGTTCGCTTTGATATGTCGGAGTACATGGAAGCGCATACTGTATCGCGTTTGATTGGTGCGCCTCCGGGTTATGTGGGATACGATCAGGGAGGGTTGTTGACCGAGGCTATCAATAAAACCCCTCATTGTGTGCTGCTGCTGGATGAGATCGAAAAAGGTCATCCCGATGTCTTTAACCTTCTGCTCCAGGTCATGGATCATGGCACACTGACGGACAACAACGGCCGGAAGGCGGACTTCCGTAATATCATTCTTATTATGACCACCAATGCCGGTGCAGAAACCATGACCCGCAGTTCTATTGGTTTCACCGAGCAGGATCATACCAGTGATGGTATGAGCGTCATTAAGAAGACGTTCACACCAGAGTTCCGAAATCGTCTGGATTCCATTATTCCGTTTGAGGCACTCAAGGAAGACACCATCAAGTTCGTGGTGGATAAGTTCCTGACGGAACTGCAGGCTCAACTGGATGAGCGCAGGGTTCAGCTGGACGTTGATGATAAGGCCAGAGAGTGGCTTGCCGAGAAAGGTTATGATCGTCAAATGGGTGCCCGACCCATGGGCAGAACCATTCAGGAGCATCTTAAAAAGCCGATGGCCGAGCAGATTCTGTTTGGTAAACTGGCGGAGAATGGCGGTTTTGTTCGCGTGACTGTGAAAAAAGATGAGTTACATCTTAAGTTTGAGGCGGCCAAGAGCAAAACGTCTGATCTTGAAATTGTCGATGGGAAGTAATTCAGGATAAAAGCTGGCAGGGGCGTTTGCCCCTGATCAGACAAACCTTTCAGTTAACATTTCTTCAGGTCGTCTACAGGGGCACGCTGCGCACTTAGCGGGAGCGGTAGGTGATACGACCTTTGGTCAGATCGTAAGGGGTCAGTTCGACCTTAACCTTGTCACCAGTCAGAATACGGATGTAGTTCTTGCGCATTTTGCCGGAGATGTGGGCAGTCACGACGTGACCGTTTTCCAGCTCTACACGGAACATAGTGTTAGGCAGGGTGTCGATCACCACGCCTTCCATTTCAAGGCTTTCTTCTTTCGCCATTAAGTATTGACCTCAGGGCAAACGATGTTGGAGGAATAGAAATTTGGCTGGCATTCTGCCCTAAATCCAGCGTCAAAGCAAAGGTAACTGCTTGTTATCAAGCCAATTTGAGCAACAATCAGCAGATCACTGCTCATTTCAGGGTAACCCATCGATTATTGATGTAAATCTCCAACGGCCGGTATTGAATTTTATAATTCATCTTCTGGCAGTCTTTAATCCAGTAGCCCAGGTGCAGGTAGTCAAACCCCATTTTGCGTGTTTGCTCAATCTGCCAGAGGATGCAGTAACGACCGAGACTGCGTCTGGGGTGGTTCGGGCTATAAAAGGTGTAGATGGCCGAAAGTCCGTGCTTGAGCTTGTCTGTCACTGCTACTGCCACTAACTCATCGCCCAGCCGGAATTTATAAAAAGTACAAAAATCAGGACATTGAACCAGAAATGACTCAAACTGCTCCTGACTGGCAGGGTACATATCGCCGTCTTTATGCTGGGTATTAATGTAGGACTGATAAAGCCGGTAGGTTTCATCATCATTGACTGCCTTATGAGCGGTTACCACCAGATCCTGATTTTTATTCCAGTTTTTTTTCTGGGTTCGCCTGCGATTGAACTGTTTAACGGCGACACGGGCAGGTATGCAGGCGTTGCAGCCATTACAGCGTGGGCGGTAAATATGTCTGCCACTGCGTCGGAAACCGATATCGGACAGGTGGCTGTAAAGGCCGGAGTCCAGCTCTGTGGCCGGATCCATAAACAGAGTAATGGCCTGTCGATCCGGCAGGTAGCTGCATGCATGGGGCTGGGTTGCGTAGAATTTAAGATCTTTCAGAACACTCATTGTGTCTGGCCATCCATTGCCATTCTTAATTCCAGTTTGCAACGGATTCTGTGCTTCGGCAATATCTTTTCAAATATTTCATGAACAGGTGTCGGGGTATTCGAATTGCTCCCAGAGACTCCAGATGCGGGTTGGGAACCTGGCAGTCCAGTATCTTTATTCCCTGTTCGGCCAGAAAGCGACAGAGGTAGATAATAGCGAGTTTGGAGGCGTTGGTTTTTTTACTGAACATGGATTCACCGAAAAACATCCGGTCCATCGCCAGACCGTAAATCCCGCCAACCAGCTCTCCGTCATCCGTGATTTCAACAGAATGCGCATAACCTTCCCGGTGTAACTGGTTGTAGGCGGCCTCCATCTGGTTCGTAATCCAGGTGCCTTCTGCATGCTCCCGAAGCACCCTGCATTGATGCATGACTCCGGAGAAGTTCTGATCGATGGTTATCTGGTAATTGTGTCGGCGCAGCTCTTTTTTCATAGATCGGGAGATATGAAGGCTCTCCGGCCGGATAATCATTCTGGGATCCGGGCTCCACCACAGAATGGGCTCGCCTTCATTAAACCAGGGAAATATACCCTGCTGATAGGCAGTGAGCAGAGTAGGGGTATTGAGAGTGCCGGCAAAGGCCAGTAAGCCATTAGGTTGCTCCAGTGCTTCACTGACCGGCGGGAAGTCAGCTTTAACAGGGTTTAACTGGTGTAAGAAAATATCCATACTCAGCTTTATATTACAGAGTGACTGAAAGTTTTGAACTTTAAAAACGATAAGGTGTATTGTATTCAGGAGCAAACATTGATCCAGATGCTTGCAATAAGTTCCATTTATATCTGTGTTTAGTGGTATGCCTCAAAAAAAAATGGCAATGCATCAGCTAATGATGTAAATTTAACTTTTCTTCAGGGAGATGTTGTATTAGGATGCGACCCCGTCTACCGTCAGTCTGCTTCTACCAGTCGTTGAATGAAGAACAATTCAGTTCAAAAATCAAAACTTCGATCTCATTGTAGTTACTCAATGTGTAGCTCCACATCTTGTGGTTACGCATCTTGTGGTTACGCTTTGTGGGTGGGAGCTGCTTCTATTAAACCTTTCATTACCTTTTTCAGAGGCTAGTATATCTATGGGTACCCTTAACGTGGGAGGCCATTTCGCTAATACCGAAGAGATGGACATTATCGAGCAACAGCGTCTTGCTGCTCTGATTGAAATCACCGAACAGCACACTAAGGAAGTGACTCAACTGAAGTCTCGTCTGGATGCTGCTGAACAGAAAGCAGAGAAGCTCGACAAGCTGGTTAAGAGTTCTGAAAACGAACTGAAAAACCTGCGTGCCAGCAACCCTGATCGTCTGAAGAAACAGGTTAAGCGTCTGCAAGAGCAGAACCGTGGCCTGACCGGTGAAAACAACACCCTGAAGTCCAAGCAGAAGCAACTGACTCAGCAGCTGAACAGCAGCAAGCAGGAAGTTGAACAGCTGCAGGCAGAGCTGAAAGACAAAGAAGAGAAGAGCAGCGAAGACTAAACGCTTCGGCCTGATCCTTTTTCTTATGGCAGGCGTTCTTGCTCTGTAGGCATAGGGCTGTGCAGCACAGCGTACTGACCGCTTTGATGGCACCTTGAGTGCACAAACTGTATGGCCACTGCCGATCAACCTGGTAATATTTCAATCCATATATCATCAGTAAAACCTTTCGGGGGCGCTCTGACGACACTGACCGATTTATTACTGTCTGGCTCTTATTCAGCCGCCCGTGACTTACGTTATTTCTGCTATTTTTCTACACTGTCTCTAGCTTGTCGAGAACAGCTGTTTAACAGGAGATATCCATGAGCGACTGGACTGTCTGTATTTACGACGGTGTTGAGCATATTGAAAAACGTTTCCCGTTCAAAAAATACTCCAGATCACTGGCGTTTTTTAATGCCGTTGCCGGTTTGGCTGAAACCTATATTCACCATCCTCGTATGGTGCTGGAATGGGGCAGCCTGACAATTGCCTGGGGAACACACGAGTCAGAGGATGGTTCTGGTGTTTTTGCAGTCGATCGTGAGCTGGCTGAAAAGTGTGATCAGCTCTATGAGTTGTTGAAAAAGCAGAGCTAACTGTCTAGCTTCTGAGCCTGCCTGCTCGCTTTCTGGGCAGGCGCTTCCCTGTATTCTGTCAATTCAGAGGCAGTGTAAACCAGAACGTTGACCCTACTGTCTGATTTTCCAGACCGACCTCTCCTCCCATCAGCGTGACCAGCTGTTTCGCAATACTCAATCCAAGCCCTGAGCCTTCACTGTCCTGAAATCGAGTCCGGCTTCCCTGTGCAAAAGATTTAAACAGATACTCCTGTTCGTTGGGGTTTATGCATGGTCCGGTATCACGGACGGAAATTATAAGAAATGGCTTTTTCTCGGCACTGATCCGTTGGGCGGACACATAGACAAAGCCACTATCGGTAAATTTAATAGCGTTGCTGAGCAGGTTGATTAGCACCTGTTGAACCCTTGTAGCGTCCCCTGAAATCGAGGCCGGGATTTCCGGACTTATTGCAAAGTCCAGCTCCAGCCCCTTCTTTTTGGCTGCGGGCTCAAACATTCTTACGGTATGCTGAACAACCTTATGGGGTGAAAAGGGCTCATGGTTAATCGTCAGTTTTCCGGTAGTCAGTCTGGAGTGATCGAGAATATCATCGAGTATTTTTAACAGGCTTTCTCCGGACTCCTGCATAGTGTTGACATATCGGTGCTGGGTTTTGTCGAGTCGGGATTCCGCCAGCAGCTCTGCCATCCCTAATATTCCATTCAGTGGCGTCCGTATTTCATGGCTGACCCGGGCAAGAATGGCGCTTTTTGCCCGGTTCTGGCTGCGTGCTTCTATGGCTTCCTGCTGAAGTTGTACCTCAGATAAGTTGTACAATCCTGAACTGGTTTAGGGCAAAAAAGCGTATTCCAGCGGCATTGTTGAGGGTCTGAATACCAAGATAAAACTCACTACGAGAAAATCTTACGGTTTCAGAACCTATAAATGTGTAGAAATCGCTTTATATCATGCACTGGATAAGCTACCCGAACCGGAAATGACCCACAGATTTTACTGACGAGGCAATCAAGGAGGTTGAGAAAATTCAGGAGCATTTTCAGGAGACTCAGGCAATTTCTCCAGCAGTGTTGAATCAATGGTAAATGTCGTATAAGAGGGATACATTGGCGCATAGTCATAGACTGCCGCGACAGAATAAAAGTAGCTTAACATATAATACAAATAGTCAAGATATGATGAGGAGTTTTTATGGAAAGCGTAAAATCTTTGAGCGCTTCGCCTTAAGCTTCCCTTTTTATTATCTGAATAACCCTTTCTGTACATAACCTGACTTATTCTTGGGCTTTTACTCCGGGCATCGCCAAGCTTGGCATAATACCGGGCCTCAGAGTTGACTGATTTGTCTAACTCCTTCTCTCCAGCCCATTTAGTTGACGAGCCTCTGACCACCCGAGTCATCATTTCAGGGTTAAAAGAATTGCTGCTGATATGAGAGACGGCAATCATTGGTTCCGTATATGATATATGACGCTCCAATGAGGGCTTTATTCCTTCTTCCATACAAATGTCCCAATTATTGCGACCAACCTTCAAATTCAAAGGATCAACCCCTTGATCCGGGCTGGCAGCAATCATCATTTTCAAACCGACATCATCAAAACGTACAGTTAAAAGCATTGAGTGATAAAAATTTAAATTCAAGTCGTCATTTAAATCCAAGTTGTCATCAGGACTTCGCATATTACAGGCTCTATATTCATTTGGAACGGGGCGCAGAAACCGGATGGGTAACAGGCTGATAACGGCAATTTCATCCATGTGGATATAGTGACTGAATGTGTATGGAGTTGAAACCCCCGTCTTTTCTCCTAAAAAGGCAGAATTTTGACATCTTTCATTGAGTGGAAGGAGTTGCTCAGGGTCTCCCAGTTCATTGGTAATGGCTTTACAGAAAGACTGCCATTGTTTTTGATTTTTGCTTTTAAGTTCAAAAAATTCCGTACCTGTAAAAACCAGTATGTTAGGATTTAATTTATTGCTACGCAGGTGACTTGTCAGATCTGATTGAATATGTTCCAACTGGGCGCTTGCACTTTTATATGAGCTGCCAGAGGCAAGATGCCAGTGAAAAAGTCGAACCCTGACCTTATCATTCTGCTGACTGAGGGAACCGGGGGAACCGGTATCAGTGAAAGTATCAGTTGATTTGCAGGTCCGATGGCAAGCAATCATGTTTAACAATTGCGATAACATGGGATTAGCTGAGTTATGGGTGGGGTAGCAATGATGGATATTAGCGTGCTCATGAGGGACTATTTTGTCTTTTACCAACACCCAGCCCCGTTTAGGTTCAGCGCAGGGGCCTTCATAAAAAACATCCCAAAAAGCTTTGTCTGCAGCCTCCTGGTCTGTTGCAGCTGAGATACCAGCGTACCCCCTTGAGCATAAGCAAACTATTAACAGAAACCCCGTTAGCAACACTACTTGAAACATTATCAAACGCTCCTACTTTGACATCCACCCATCGCTAAAGCGATGAGATTCCTTCTACAAGACGGCGATACCCCGCGCAGTTTATAACAATTCCATCTTTTAAGTAGGTAAAGCACTGCACAAAATACGTCGTAAAGATCAATGGTACGGGGCTTGGTTATTTTACGAGCACTTCTGAGTAACTCCCCATGAGCTCGCCGGTTGCTAAAACAACCCTAACCGACGGCGGTTTCAACCGGCGTTAATGTGAAGCCCATATCTTTAGCCTTCTGCTTCAGGGTTTTCAAAACTCTTTCTCTGTACCGCTGCTCAAAGTATTCCTGACCTTCATCTACATACTGGCTCCCATGCTTGAGCATACTGTAAACCAGCCTTGCCAGCTTATGCGCTGTTGCCGTAATCGCCTTTGGAGCACCAAGCTTGCTTCGCATTCTTCGGTAATAAGCACCCAAAGCACTTTTTGATCTGGTCAGTGAATAAGCCGCCAACCTGAATGCTGTTGCGGCTGCGCCTGGCAAACGCTTGGTTTTCCGGTTCAGAACTTTACCACCGGATATTTTGGTTCCGGGACAGAGCCCTAACCAGGAGGCAAAATGTTTAGCGGAAGGCCATCGACTCATATCCAGACCGATTTCTGAAACAATCTTCAGAGCCGTATTTTCATCAATGCCATCGATATCAGTCAGATCGACACCACTCACCCGGTTGAGCTCTGAACGCACATCAAAGTCTGGAGCGCAACGGGACTTCCGTTTTTTTGAAGGCTTATCTGGCGTAGAAGGCTTTTGAGAGTCTTTATCATCTTTGCTGTCAAATGTGTTGAGCTTCTGTTCCAGAGCTTTGTCACAAGCCCTGATTTTTTCATCATAAGTATCGTAAAGTTCAACAGCTTGCCGCAGAGCAAATACATGCTCATCCCGGTAATGCCCCTTCAGGGATTTGGCGATTTCTTCCTCGGATTTTTTGCAGTGCTTGTCACGATATTTAGCCAACTCCACAGGATTCCGCTGCCCATTCAGTATGGCGCGGATAATAGTCATACCGGTTTTTCCGGTAATATCAGTCACCACATTATCCAGTAACAGATTCATCTGTCGAAGTGCCTTTTGCATATGCTGGATGTGGGAAGCACGGTAGCCAACAAGAGTGTCACGTTGTCGTCTATAAGATCGTAAAGAGCAAACCTGCTCATCAGGGCGGAACGCGCCATTGAGCAACCCGTAAGTATGTAACTGCAAAAGCCATTGGCAGTCCAGAACATCATACTTACGTCCGGCAACATTCTTTACATGTCGTGCATTGACCAGCTTTACATCAAGTCCCCGGGATTCCAGTATTTCAAACGCAGGTATCCAGTAAATTCCGGTTGACTCCATCACAACGGTGGTAATGCCAAGCTTTACGAGCCAGTCAGCCATAGCTTCAAGGTCTGCGGTAAAACAGCCAAACGAACGCACCGGTTGTTCATCTAACTCTTCTGGCACAGCAACAAAATGTGACTCTGACCCGATATCAATACCAGCAGCAAAGAGATTGATTTTCTCCAGATGTCCAGCAATACGCTTTTTGACTCTGTCAGAATGGGAACGGTTGGATTTGCTGCGGCGAGACATGGTTTACCCTCTATACTTCTGTGCGAAGGCATATCCGGATATGGGGCTGTCGATGATTCGCATTCTTCCGAACGAGATCGCATATTGCGTCATCAGTGATGTTGTCGCCAGCTCCCCGACCACGCTTTCAAACGGGCAAAAGGCACCAGTGTGTTTACGGTCTCTGGTCCGGATATGTCTTCCTTTCTATCATAGGCATGTAGGCAGTAGTTGGGAGAAAAGTTACTCATAGATGTTCAGCCGGGGGCCCGGCTTGGAGCGCTTTCAAGAATCGGAAGAATAGGCTCAAATTGCTTACGGCTGATATTGCTGGGGTACGTCTGTCTCATTAGTAAAATTATGACGGAGACAAAAGATCATGAACAGCTTCTAAATTTGCAACTCTGGTCATTAGCCTGATATTACTGTCGTTTATTGTAGCAACACTGAAGCGATATCTGGCTCATGCAACGGGATGCTGAAATATTGACCCATAAAGTGGCGAAATGTGGCACTCATCTTTTCGGAAATGTCATGAAGTCGCTAATGAAAAAAAGCCGGTGCTTGTCTCGTGACCTGAAAAACCTGATTTCATTCCGGGAGAAGAGTGCAAAGGGTGAACACCCGGCCAGAGATAGGCAAACCGGGTGTTCTGTATTAGGGTTGGTCTCAGGCGGTGCTGCTTAATGCCGTCCCTATGAATGAACAATAAACTGCAGTGCCTCATTCGATTATTGCTTTTGTTTTGTCTGTTAAACAGCCATCAGGCTGTAGCAGGTGACCTTGAACCCTTTACCTCGGACGGTTGTAGCTGGTTTCCGGATGGAAACCTCCGGCACAGAACACTGTGGCTGGATTGCTGTATTGCCCATGATTATGCCTACTGGAAAGGGGGCACCCGGGAGCAGCGGGCAGAAGCCGACAGGGCGCTGAAGTCTTGTGTTACTGATCTTGGGGAGCCGGTTATAGGCTGGTTTATGGAGTTCGGTGTTCGAATGGGCGGAACGCCGTTACTGCCGACCTCTTTTCGATGGGGTTACGGTTGGCCTTACCCAAGGCAGTACCGGGCTCTTACAGAAGAAGAATTGAAGCAGGTTAAGGAACAATTTAGGCAACAATCGCAGGGATATAAACCAAAGTAAAAACTGTCCGGAGTGATTTTCAGGACAGTTTTTATCGAGCCTTTGTTCAACCGTTATCGAGATTCAGTCCCGGCAGCAAACCCAGAACAGGTTCTGGCGGGTTAAACGCATCAATTTCCGGCAATAGTGGATCATCGGGTCGGTCATAGGGCGTCAGTTTGATCAGAACGCCTAACACCGGGCTGTCCAGATATTGAGTTTGTCGGGTATTACGAATCCGGCGACTTTCCTGCAAATGGAAATTGCGGGTAATCTTCATTGGTGTGCCGGAAGGGTCCATGATCAGCTGCAGATCACGGCGAATATCCGGTTTGGACTGACCATTCCCTTGTTTCTTACTGTCCTGACTGTCGTCCATCAGGCTTATCGACTGATCAGTCTCCATCAGTTGATTTGAAAGTGCTTCCCGACTCAGCTCGCTGTACCAGAGGTTAACATCTGCGTGTAGAAAACGGCTGGCACTGATGCTGACGGAACCTTCCAGGAGATTGGGGTTGCCTGTATTGTTGTAAGCTCGGATTTTGATGGGTTTACTGCGTGAGTCATCCTGCAGAGGCATTAACCACGCCATTCGGCTGATGACCTTATAGCCATTGGCCGCATCAATGGTATTGCCCTGCTTGAGTAGCACCTGGGCTTCTCGTGGCAGTGCAATAAAGGCATCCCGTTCAAGGTCGGGCAGAATATTTCTCTTTTCCCGCTTTTCCAGGTTCAACAGGTCACTGAGTCCCGGTGTGGAATTGGGAGCATCGGGATTGCGCAGTTTTATCGCATTGGTGGGTAGGGTGTGCGGGCTGATTTGCGGCCATTGCTCAGTCCCATTCATACTGTTTTGGTTAATAAAAACAACCATGTCAGCCTGAAACCACCGGGGTGGTTCGGCATCACTGGCATGGCCGATGGCTGGCAGTGAGGAGGCCAGTATCAGCAAAGGTTTCAGGGCAGTTTTGAACATTCGTATCATTAACGGGTTTCCGTGAGTTACTGCTGACAGGGTTAACCTGCCAGCCTCTGCAACAGACTTTCAACGCCAGCAAAACGTTGCTCAGGTTGTTCCATCGCTCCACTATTAGGGGCACTGTACTTGAAGACACTGCTTCCTTCCAGTTTGTAGAGGTGCGGATCGGCCTGAATCATCTGGATGATGGCCAGCGGGTCGATCTTGGGCTGTTCTTCAAACTCAATACGAATGCTGCCTTCGCCAGCATCCAGTTTGATAATGCCCAGTTTTTCGGCTGTCAGACGAAGGCGGGTTTGTCGAAACAGGTTCTTGGCCTGTTCCGGTAGCAGACCAAAGCGGTCTATCAATTCCACCTGCAGCGCTTTCAGATCGTTATTCGAGTTGGCAGCGGCGATGCGCTTATAAAGAATCAGTCGATTGTGAACATCGTGAATATAATCTTCCGGCAACAGGGCAGGGAGTCGTAAATTGACTTCGGTTCCTTGTTGCAGGGGCTTATCGAGGTTGGGTGTTTCACCACGGCGGATAGCATTCACCGCTTTTTCCAGCATTTCGGTATACAGTGTAAAGCCAACACTTTGAATCTGACCGCTCTGGTCTTCGCCCAGCAGTTCACCCGCGCCACGAATTTCCAAGTCGTTGGACGCCAGCATGAACCCGGCGCCGAGATCCTGGGCTTCGGAAATGGCATCCAGCCGTTTGGTGGCATCTTTGGTCATGGATTTAGGCGAAGGTGTCATCAGGTAGGCATAAGCCTGATGATGGGAACGACCGACCCGGCCTCTGAGCTGGTGCAGTTGCGCCAGACCAAACTTGTCAGCCCGGTGAATAACAATGGTGTTGGCGCTCGGTACATCAATACCGGTTTCAATAATGGTGGTGCACACCAGAATGTTGTAGCGCTTATGGTAAAAGTCGGACATCACCTGTTCCAGCTCCCGTTCGCGCATCTGTCCGTGACCAATACCAATTCGGGCTTCGGGGATCAGGGATTGTAAGTCTTCAGCGGCTTTTTCAATGCTGGATACTTCATTATGCAGATAGTAAACCTGTCCACCACGGAGCAGTTCACGCAGAACCGCTTCCTTGATTAGCTGATCATCGTGTTGGCGCACAAAAGTTTTGACCGACAAACGTTTGGCTGGTGGCGTGGCAATAATCGACAGATCACGAATGCCGGACATCGCCATATTCAGGGTTCTGGGAATCGGAGTAGCAGTCAGGGTCAGTATATCGACTTCGGAGCGCAGGGATTTCAGTTTTTCCTTGTGACGCACACCAAAGCGATGTTCTTCATCAATAATCAGCAACCCGAGGTTCTTGAATTGCAGGTCACCCTGCAGAATTTTATGGGTGCCGATGATGATATCAATTTTACCTTCCTGCAGTTTTTCTTTCAGTCCCTGCACCTGTTTGGCTGAACGGAAGCGGGAGACCACATCAATTTCCATCGGCCAGTCAGCAAAGCGATCCCTGAAGCTTTCATAATGTTGTTGTGCCAGCAAAGTGGTGGGAACCAGAATGGCCACCTGTTTGCCACTTTGAACCGCTATAAAGGCCGCCCTCATGGCAACTTCGGTTTTACCAAAGCCGACATCACCACAGACCAACCGGTCCATGGGCTGGCTGGCGGTCATATCGTTGATGACGGATTCAATGGCCTGTTGTTGATCCGGTGTTTCCTCGAACGGGAAACCGGCACTGAAGGCATGGTAGTGTTGGTCGGGGGAGTCAAAGGCAAAGCCTTGAAGGGCTTCACGACGAGCGTAAATATCCAGCAGTTCGGCTGCAGCATCCCGGGCTTTTTCAGCGGCTTTGCGGCGGGCTTTGCTCCATTGCTCACTGCCCAGACGATGTAAAGGGGCCAGTTCATCGTCGGTGCCGGTGTAGCGGGCGACCAGGTGCAAGGATGCAACAGGAACGTAGAGTTTAGCCTCACTGGCGTACTCCAGAGTCAGGAATTCGGCTTCCTGTGCATCAATAGAGAGTGTCTGTAAACCACGATAACGACCTACACCATGATCAATATGCACCACCGGTGCACCTTCCCGGAGTTCTGTCAGGTTGCGGATAACCTGATCGGACTGGTACTCACTGTCGCCGCGACGGCGACGTTTCTGCATCACCCGCTGACCAAGCAACAGGGCTTCGGGAATCAGGGCAATATTATGTTCTGCAAGGTGGAGGCCTGCTTCCAGCGAACCCAGAGTGATGCCCAGCGATTCGCTGTGACCCAGGAAGGTTGACCAGTTAGCAAATTCAACCGGTTTGATCTGGTTCTGTGCCAGCATTTCCAGAAGCACTTCGCGGCGACCGGCACTCTCTGCCACCACCAGAATACGCGGGCCTGAGGCAATAAAGGTTTCCAGCGGTGCTAACGGATTATCGGCTCTGGCATTTAATGTCAGCTCAGGCAACGGCAGGCGACTGAGGTTGTAACGACCCTGCTTAGCTTGTACTTCTGCTGTTTCTAAACGCGCTTTACCATAGTCAAGCAGCTTCGCGTTCAGTTCTTCCGGTGGCATCATCACCCGATGAGGCGGAAGCAAAGGACGGAGTGGATCTACTTTACGGTTTTCGTAACGGTCGTTGACGTCTTTCCAGAAATGCTGAAGGGCATCCTGAACCCCCTGGCACTGTACGACAATGGTTTTTTCAGGCAGGTGGTCGAGCAGGGTGGCTGTTTCTTCAAAGAACAGGGGCAGATAATACTCAATCCCCGGACTGGCCATGCCCTGACCAATATCCTGATACATCGGACATTCCCGGTGATCCACATCAAAGGTGTCGCGGAAACGACTGCGGAACTGGTCACGGGATGCTTTATCCATAGGGAATTCATGGCCGGGCAACAGTTCAATACTGTCTACCTGTTCCGTAGAGCGCTGGGTTTCGGGATCAAAAGCTCTCAGGGTGTCGATTTCATCGTCAAACAGGTCGATACGAAACGGTTGATCAGCGCCCATGGGGAATATGTCCATCAGCGCACCACGGATGGCAAATTCACCGTGCTCATAAACAGTATCAACGCAGCGATACCCTGCCTGCTCCAACTGTTGCCGACGTTGTTCCAGCAGAAACTGATCGCCCCGACTGATCATCAGGCAGTTGGATTCCAGATAGCTGCGCGGGCTCATTCGGTGCAACAGGGTGGTAATGGAAATGATCAGGATCGAGTGATGACAACGGGGCAGGCGATACAGGGTTTCGAGGCGTTGGGAAACAATATCCTGATGCGGTGAAAAGGCATCGTACGGCAAAATCTCCCAGTCAGGGAAATGCATGATTTCAACCTGGTTATTGCCGTTGAGAAAAAAATTCAGTTCTTCTTCAAGACTGTTGGCTCTGTTTGAGTCAGGGGTAATCACCAGCAGAGGCTTGCTACTGTCTCTGGCCGCACTGGCTATGGCATAGGCACTGGCGGTTTGATCGAGATTGGCCCAGATAATTTTGTCACCCGCGTGGGTGGGCAGAGGAAGGCTTGCCTGCGACATAAGTCTACGGTACGTCCTGATTGATATAATTGCATCGGTAAAAGCGCATTGTAGCTATTCAGTCGTCTTTGTCACAGTCTGAAGCATGGAATTTAATCAGGGCTGTTCAAGTTTGTGAAACGATGTTGCCAGAATATTGCTTATTAGCGTTGTGGTCAGGATAATAGCCACGAACAGTCTCATGGGAGCCTGTGGACTCCCAGAGACGCGATAAAGACAAGAAGTATAAACAGCAGGATCAACACTGTGGTAGATAAACATTTTCAGGACTGGAAGGAACGAGAGGCACTGGCGGAATCCATGATTCCCCTGATTGGCCATCTGTATCGTGATAAGAATGTCGTGACAACGGTGTATGGCCAGTCCATCATCAATCGTTCTGTCATTGAAATTTTGAAATCCCATAAGTTTGTCCGGCAGTTAAAAGAAAGTGGATTAACCGTCAGGGATACTTTTCCGATTCTGGAAGCACTTAGCGGGATGAGTCTGGCTCCTTGTCGTATTGATATTGGCAAGCTGGCCACCGGTTATAATAGTTCAGACCGTCAACAATCCGTTGCCGATTATATTCGTCGGGAACTGGGTGATTTAGCCACCAGTGGTCAACCTGCAGCAGCGTCCGGACAGGACGTCGTGTTGTATGGTTTCGGGCGAATTGGGCGACTGATGGCACGCATCCTCATTGAGCGTGCTGGCGGTGGTGTAGGACTGAACCTGAAGGCTATTGTCGTCCGTAAGGGCAAGGCCGAGAATGACCTGCAAAAGCGCGCGAGCCTGTTACGTCGCGACTCGGTTCACGGGTCTTTCCGTGGAACGATCACCGTTGATGAAGATAACGAGCGGATATACGCTAACGGTTTGGGCATTCAGGTCATTTATGTAAACTCGCCAAGCTCTGTTGATTACACCCGTTATGGCATTAAAGATGCCATTATTGTCGATAACACGGGCGTTTGGCGAGATGAAGCAGGTCTTGGCCAGCATCTTGAGTGTAAGGGCGTCAGTAAGGTGCTTCTGACGGCTCCGGGCAAAGGCAATCTGAAAAATATTGTTTATGGTGTCAACCATCACGATATTGATCCGGAAGACAACATTATTTCTGCGGCTTCCTGTACGACCAATGCGATCACACCGGTGCTCAAGGCCATCCATGATCAGTATGGTGTCGTTAACGGGCATGTGGAAACGGTTCACTCCTATACCAATGACCAGAATCTTATTGATAACTATCATAAAGGTTCCCGCCGCGGTCGCAGCGCTGCCCTGAATATGGTCATTACCGAAACCGGTGCCGCCAAAGCCGTTGCCAAAGCCCTGCCAGAACTGAAAGGTAAGTTGACGGGTAGCGCGATTCGGGTACCGACGCCAAATGTTTCTCTGGCCATTCTTAACCTGAATCTGGGGCAGACAACCACCCTTGAAGCGTTGAATGCCTATCTCAGGGATACCTCTTTGTATTCATCGCTGCAGAAGCAGGTCGATTTTGTGAACTCTACGGAAGTGGTGTCCAGCGACTTTGTGGGTAATCGCAAGGCTGGCATTGTCGATAGCAAAGCCACCATTGTAGACGACAATCGTTGTGTGCTCTATGTCTGGTACGACAATGAGTATGGTTACAGCTGTCAGGTGAATCGTATTCTGAGACAGATTTCCGGCGTGAATTATCCGATAGTGCCCGCCTGATTATTGCCCTTCCTTTTGAATACGCAGTTTCCATTGACGTTGCTCGATGGAAACTGCTGTCACGTTATTTGTATTGTCAGCTGCCTGAACGATTAATTTAAGTTTATGGCGAATGCTGAAGTTAGGTGCTATAAATTTTCCGCAATGTAACTGTTAGCCAGCTTTAGATTATGCCTCCCTGAACCATCAATTAAGAAAACAATACCGATCTACTGCTGAATGTCATGAGAGTAACGCCCGTATCTATGGCTGTACTCCATCTTTGTCAGCGTCATAAGCAGGTCGTAAGGCATTAAGGGAGTGACTAATTGAGCCGTGAGTGGTCATCGAACTAACAAAAAACATCCTGAGGTCATTTCTGTTTATGATCAGACGCCTGTTATCAATGTCAGTCTTCATCTGTAGTATTTTCACAGACGAAGGTCTTGCTGAATCTTTCAAGTTTATGGCAATACAAAGCTTGAAACATCCGAATGATATTATTATTTCTCACACGGGTCACTCAGGTGCAATCAATCAACCAGCTGCCATAATATCTTCAGCGGCAAAATCGCGAGCGGCGTTATTGTCAGAAGCACATGGCGATGCCACTTCTTTGTTCTCTGGCCAAAGCTGGTCAGCTGAATTATCAGACTTCAACTGGCAACCGTTTTTTCGTGTCAGTGGCCTGTTCGTGGGTTATTGGTTCCAAGTAGAAGTAAAAGAAGCGAAAGGAATTTCATACTGGATGGTAGCGGGCTTAGCAGCCATCAATTATCTGCTATCGACTAATTACAAGGTGTCTGATCAACCTGTTCAGGTACCGGCTACCGAAGGTGGAAGTGCCGGAGCCGGGAAGAGTCGTATTTGTGTAATTACTTCTGATAGAAATGGCGTGTCCCATCTCCGTATGATTTCACCACCGCTGTTAAAGAGACACTGGCTTGAAGATGATAAACCTCCTGAAGAAGATACTCATGGTCATTCCGGGGGAGATGTCTGCTCACATCCCGATTGCTTTGGTAAAGGGCGTTGCAAAAAGGCAGGTGAAATAGAACAACAGTTTGGTGGTCAGCAATACTATACCTCGCAGGATTTTTCTGGATATAACTTTGAAGGGTTTGAAATGATGGGAAATCCTTATGAAGGCCAGAATGATGTGTGTGGGGAGGTAGAGGAAAAGACTGGAACAAGCCAAAACTTTCCTGGGTTTAGATACGATGTTAACGGCGACGTAGGTATTGATGTTGATGGTCAGGAATCAAGTGGCTCATGGTGGCATTACGGTGAAAACGACCTTGCAGCAGAACTATTTCCCGAGCTTGGAGTCTTTTCGATCTGTGATCCCGGAAGTGACAATATGACTAGCACATTAGATCATGGCAGCGGCCCTGAATCACTGGAATCACTGGAATCACAGATCTCCGTAGATTCAGGATTCGGTGGAAATGCACCGGAGCCGATGGATCTTGCAACGGGACAGTCAGTGAATGATTCAACAAATCAGGTTTCACGTCTGGAACATGGAGAAGATCAGGGTTTCATTGATGTAGAAGGAGGTACTTTTAATCCTACAGAGCCTCAGGATCAAAGCTCTGGTGAAGAGGTGATTTCTGATGAGGATGGTATACCCGTAGCTTCAGGCGAAGTTAGCCAAAAAGAGCTACGCAATCAGCAAGAACGTACGCGCCGCAGTGAGATGAAACAGCTCTTTGCTGATCTGGCCGAAGAAGCCAAGCTGGAAAAAGACGGCTCTGGCCGAATGCCCGCCAAAAATTCTATACTGACAGAGGCGAAAGCGATAGTTGAAGAGTTACAAAGACAAGACAAGCAGCTTCAAAAACAAAAGGAGGAGGAAACTAATAAGCGCAGACTTTTACTTAATAGGGTAAAAACTTTAACACAATGGCTGCTTAGGCCGGAGCCAGTGAAAAATTAAAGTCTGATCATTGCTACTGCCGTTCTGGGGTGGAGTGTTTTCAGAAAGTTAACGGACTCATATTGGAGCCGCTAAATTGAATTTTTGGCGTTCAGGGCATGGCGCATCTGGTGCAGCAATGCTATACACCCCCAAAAGGATGGTAGGCAACAGTCTTAAATTCGAGTTTAACCCGTTCAGAAAGAGATTCTCAGAGGGCTATTGTTGCGTATGAACAACCTGTTGTTTCTGGTTATTTTTTCTGCCTTGTTATCGGAACAGGCTTTTGCACGGACTTTTGAGTTTTATGCTTTTCACGATCTGAGATTTCCAAATCACGTCCTTATTTCTCAGGAGGGCTACTCGGAAGGATTCCACAAAAGCATAGGGCAGTTGTCAGATTTGACCGGGACGAAGACAGCATCGATAGAAACCGAGAAAGATACATTCAGGTTAAAACAGCATGGGTTGAGCCGGGCTTCAGAGCTAAATGGCTTTGCATGGCATCAGATCTTTAGTGTTGATGACAGCTTTGTCGGATATAAGTTTCTGGTAGAGATAGGAGGTTGTGTAAACAGCCTTGTGCCAGAATGGTTGGCAGCAGGGCTCAGTGCTGCAGTGTTTCTGGTTGATTCAATGAGTAGTGACAAACCTGTAATGCCTGAAGACGAAATCAGTCATGCTCCGATAAGCAGCAGGAGTGGTCCCGGTTCTGCAGCTTCGGACAATACGGTCTATTTTACGCCTTACTCAGGCAACGGTTTATCGTCACCTCACCAGTTGACGATAAACCCACAAGGTTTTTATAACAATAACAACAGACCCCCGGAAGACAACCACCACATTCATACCAGAGGCAATGTTTGCCATCATTTGGACTGTAAAGGCAAGAGATGCATTGAAGCGACGGACATCACTGGTGAATGTCATATTCCCAGAGATTTACAGTCTGTACCATCAATTGCGATGGCGGCTGGCATTGGTACTTGGTATACCGACATTCCAGATGGAAAGTGGCCAGATATTCAACTCACCAATGACGAGTTACCCTGGTTGGGGCCTCATGACGCAGATATCGCAGAGCTTCTCGAAGGCGTCACTGATTTCCCGGACTTCTTGTTAACCTTCCAGAATGCGCAGGCTGCTGGCGATAAAGAAGACACTTCGGGTTCTCCGGATTCACTGAGATCGACGACATCGGAGGATCCAGGTTTTTTATCGGATGATCCTTTGGGCACAGGAAAAACAAACTCCTCATCAGAAAAAGACATCAGTCAAACTGAAAATGATGGAACAACCCCATTGGACGGGTGTGCTGCCTAATTAATGTACTGGAGGAAGGTTGTGTGTGACAGGGAATCCGTAACGGCTCATTTTTGACCAAAATGCATTCCAGGATCCGGATGTGCAAACCAGTGCCCTTAACGTCAGCAACATCGATGCTCCCTGCTCCTTCCAGCGCATTCCTGAACGGCACATTCTCTGTTTCACCAATGTTTTACAGCCTGCTTCAGTCACTCCCGAACCTATCGGCAAGTTCTGCTCTCTCGCTTGCGGATAAATCATCTGATGCCAATGATTTTTGAAATACGTTCTGGCACTGATTAACTTTTCCAGAGACGCAGTACGGTTGTTGCCTGGCTTTGCACTATCAAGCTCTTCCTGAAGTCTTTTGGCTGCACCCTTTTCATGTTTCAAGTCGTGTAGTTTCTGCTTCAACCATGCATGCCTCTCCTGTGATGCTTTTTTGCCGGGATAAAGAGCCTCAGCAGCCCCGGCAACATATTCAGAGACATGGTAAAAGTCCAGCACCTGCACGGTTGTAAAGGGCTCTAAAAAAGTCCAGTTATCCGCTGCTCCGTCAGCAATTCCCACATAAACTGCATCAGGATATCGCGCTTTAACCTTGTTGATTTCTCTTGAAAATCTGCTTTTAAAGGTTCCCTTGCCGTATTCTGGTGCCTCTGCACAATAGATGGTATGGAGCCGCTCCCCTTCGTCATCATAAAGGCTTATCGTGCCACACATGGCTTCACGATAGCCTTCGTAATAAAGAAGGTTGGCTCCATCAAGGCCGATGCCTATTGTTTTTACTGCCTTAGGCAAATCGGGTATGTCGTATGCCCATTTTTCTTCTTTTGCCTGAGCGATGCTTGCTACGACATCAGCCAGATCTCTAAGCGTCGAACGACTACTCTTGCGGCCATGGTTTTGTAGTAAGTCTTCTTCTACCTGGGGAGCAGCCATTTGTGCATATTTCCAACTGACGAGCCGGGCAAAAGCAGGAGTCGAGTTGACAATGATTCGCGCATTCTGATCCAGGGGACAAAAGGTTTCACCACCCTGACTGCTTTGATATACATAGCGTGCCAACTTAACGGAACCCCATGAAGTTTCATACACTTTGGGTTCTTTTTTGTGCTTGCTGCTCATGGTAATCCCGCCTACTTTTATAGGCGAACCATCGGTGTCCATGGCTTCAAGCTGTTTTTCTACCCCAAGCACGCCTGCTTCGTTGAGGCTACCCTGAAGAGCAGTCTCAAAGTCAAGCATTGAGTCACCATGCTGGATGGTAATCAGGATCTGCGTTTCGTTGTTTTCTGAAGAGATAACTTGAGCGGGCATATGGTGAAGGCTGTAAGATTTTCAATATCTTAAAATAGACAGAAAATGTTGTTTCTTCCTACATTAATTACCGCTTACACCCCATTGGACGTTGACAGTGATTTGGACACTGAGGTTGTGGATTATAAGGAAGATCAGGGTGCAACAGCTTCTTCTTCAAAACAAACTTATCTTAACGCTTCTGAGCGTTGGCGTCGCGCTATTTTGAAAGACAGTTTTGATCGTCTACGGGAGGAGCTAGAACTTGAACCTCACGCCACCTATAAAATGATACTTTATGTGGCCGTGCATCAAATTAAGTTACTGACCCAAGATGATACAAGGCTTGAGGCTGAAAAGGAAAGGCTTGAGGCTGAAAAGAAAAAGTTGCGTAAAGACGTTGAAAACCAAGGATAAACATCAGGACAGGTAATTTTTCACGCTAGGAGGCTGTCCGAGAATAGCGCCCGTAGCGAGGATGGCAGAAAATTTAGGATGAAAAAGCGGTTTTGCGAGGAGAATAGCGAGCTATTTGACGAACAAAAGTGATTTTTCAGACCAATTTGCTGCCACCGCACGACGGTATGGATGCCGGAGCTATAGGGCTACGCAGGAGCAATTGCCGGTAGGGCAGGCTATTCCAGGACAGCTTCCTAGTTACAAGATCAGCAACCACAACGTGACCAGTCCGTTTGTTATCGGTTTACACCACTTAACAACAGAGGGCTGGGACTGCATTTCATTAGAGCGTTTCCGACCTTCCGACCGTCAATTGTGTTTCAAAAGCCGCCGCCAGAAGCTCCTGAGTGTATGGCTGTTGTGGATGATGAAAAATATCATCGGTGTTGCCCTGTTCCACCACCTGACCGTCTTTCATTACCATAATCCGGTGACTCATGGCTTTTACAACCGCCAGATCATGGCTGATAAAGAGATAGCTCAGGTTGTATTTCATTTGCAGCTGTCGAAGCAGTTCAATGACCTGTGACTGCACCGTTCGATCAAGGGCTGATGTTGGCTCGTCCAGAATGATCAGCCTGGGTTTAAGTATCAGTGCCCGGGCAATAGCAATCCGTTGTCGTTGACCGCCTGAAAATTCATGGGGATAACGGTGCCTGAAGTCCGGATCAAGGCCAACGTCTTTCATAGCGGTAATCACTTCCTGTTTGCGCGCTTGCGGACTGCTGACACCGTGAATATCCAGACCTTCGGCAATAATGTCTTCAATGGTCATACGCGGGCTAAGACTGCCATAAGGGTCCTGAAACACCACCTGCATTTCCCGTCGGTAGGGCTGGCAGGCTTTTTGATTCAGGTTATGGAGCGCCTTGTCCATAAAAAAAATCTCTCCTTCACTGGACTGGAGGCGTAACAGTGCCATGCCGAGGGTGGTTTTACCGGAACCTGATTCACCCACTATACCCAGAGTTTCTCCCTGCTGAAGAGACATGCTGAGGTCGGTCACGGCTTTGACATGATCCACAGTTTTACGGAAAAAGCCCTGTTTAATGGGAAACCAGACTTTCAGGTTTTTGCACTGAATCAGGGTTTGCTCCGAATCCGGTACCGACTCCGGTGCGCCAGCAGGTTCTGCATTGAGCAGGTCTATGGTGTAAGGGTGTTTCGGGTTGCTGAACAACGTTTCAGTCTGCTCCTGCTCCACCAGACAGCCGTCTTTCATTACGCAGATGCGATCGGAAACATGTCGGATCAGGTTCAGGTCATGGCTGATGAACAGTATGGCCATGCCGAGTTTTTCCTGAAGCTCTGCCAGCAGTTTCAAAATCTGACGTTGTACCGTGACATCGAGCGCCGTGGTGGGTTCATCGGCAATAAGCAGTTTGGGCTCACAGGCCAGAGCCATGGCAATCATTACCCGCTGTCGCTGGCCGCCTGAGAGTTCGTGGGGATAAGCGTTGATTTTGCTGGTGGGCTGTGGAATACCAACCAGCTCCAGTAGTTCCAGAGCCCGGGTTTTCGCTTCGCCGTTGTTCAGCCCAAGATGCAGGGTGAGCACCTCGATAATCTGTTTACCGATGTTGTGCAGCGGGTTCAGTGCCGTCATGGGCTCCTGAAAGATCATACTGATCTGGTGACCACGGATCTGGCGAATTTTGTGATGATCAGCTTGGTTCAGGTTTTCACCATTGAACAGAATGTCGCCCTGATAACGGGCGTTGCTGGGCAGCAGTTTAAGAATACTCAGTGCAGAGATGGATTTGCCGGAACCCGACTCGCCGACCAGACCCAGTGTTTCACCGGGATGGATATCAAAACTCACCCGGTTTACGGCTTGATGGGTTTGCTCTCCCTGCACGAATTGAACCTGAAGGTCTTTAATGCTCAGAAGCGGCGGTTGAGTGGCAGAATGCATGTCGCTCATTGTTTACGCTCCTGTGTGGTATTTGCGTGGGTCGAGTGCATCACGGGTGGCTTCACCAATAAACACCAACAGTGTCAGCATGACAGACATAACCATAAAGGCTGTAATACCCAGCCAAGGTGCCTGAAGGTTGTTCTTGCCCTGGGCGATCAGTTCACCCAGGGAAGGTGATCCGGCAGGCAGACCAAACCCCAGAAAGTCCAGCGAGGTCAGTGTGGTAATGGCACCGGTCAGAATAAAGGGCATAAAGGTGACGGTGGCAATCATGGCGTTGGGCAGAATATGGCGGTACATCAGGCGTCCGTCGCTCATACCCAGTGCTCTGGCCGCCCGGACATATTCAAGGTTACGACCGCGTAGAAACTCGGCCCGAACCACATCCACCAGAGTCATCCACTGGAACAACAGCATAATGCCCAGCAACCACCAGAAGCCGGGTTCAACAAAACTGGACAGGATGATCAGCAGGTAGAGACTGGGCATACCCGACCAGATTTCAATAAAGCGTTGCCCGAACAGGTCAATTTTGCCGCCATGAAAACCTTGTAAGGCGCCGACACCCACACCGATGATGGTGCTGAAGAAGGTCAGTGCCAGACCAAAGAGTACAGAAATACGAAAGCCGTAAATGACTCTGGCCAGTACATCCCGTCCCTGGTCATCCGTACCCAGAAGGTTATCCAGTGAGGGTGGTGCTGGGGCAATACGGGCATAATTGATGGTATCGTAGCTGTAATGAATGGGTGGCCAGAGCATCCAGCCATGGGGTTCAATAAGCTCTTTTGCATAGTCCTGCCGGTAATCCATTTCCAGTTCAAACTCGCCGCCGAACGTTGTTTCAGGGTAGATATGAAATACCGGCGTATAGTATTCACCTTTAAACTGAATCAGCAGCGGCTTGTCGTTGGCAATAAATTCGGCACAGAGTGTGGTGAAAAACAGAAAGCCGAACAGCCACAGGGAGAAGTAACCCCGGCGGTTGCTTTTAAAATTCTCCCAGCGACGCTGGTTAAGGGGTGTCATAGCGAGTGGTATTGATAGTGCCATATTTTGTTAGCCCCGCGCCTCGAAATCGATTCGTGGGTCCACCATGACGTAGGTCAGATCACCAATCAGTTTGATCACCATGCCAATCAGGGTAAAGATGAACAGCGAGCCAAATACGACCGGGTAATCGCGGTTAATGGCTGCTTCGTAGCCCAGTAATCCCAGGCCATCGAGGGAGAAGATAATTTCAATCAGCAGTGAATTGGTAAACAAAATACCGATCAGCGCTGCCGGAAAACCGGAGATGACCAGCAGCATGGCGTTGCGGAAAATATGCCCGTAAAGCACCTTGCCTTCATCCAGTCCTTTTGCCCTTGCGGTTTGCACATACTGGCGATGGATCTCGTCAAGAAAGGAGTTCTTGGTCAGCATGGTCAGTGTGGCAAAGCCGCCTATTACCATACAGAAAATGGGCAAGATCATATGCCAGGCGTAATCCATGAGTTGCCCAAGGGTAGACAGGTCATCAAAGTTATCGGAGGTCAGTCCGCGCAGAGGGAAAATATTCCAGTAACTGCCACCGGCAAACAGGACAATCAGCAGAATCGCCAGTAGAAAGCTTGGAATAGCATAGCCGGTGGTGATAATGGCACTGGTCCAGATATCAAACTTTGAGCCATGGCGAACCGCCTTGCGAATCCCCATAGGAATAGAGATCAGATAGATAATCAGTGTGCTCCACAATCCCAGCGAGATGGAAACCGGCAATTTCTCAACAATCAGGTCAACCACTTTGGCATCCCGAAAAAACGAGTCGCCGAAGTCGAAACGCAGGTAGTTACCGACCATCAGGAAGAAACGCTCGTAGGCGGGTTTATCAAAACCGTAGAGCTTTTCGATATCTTTGATCAGTTCCGGGTCAAGACCACGCCGACCTCGGTATTCACCGGATTCATCCAGAGAAAACTGTTGCACTTCAGCACTGCTGGAGCCACCAATACGACTGATGGCGTTAATTTCAAACCCTTCCAGCTTGGCAATCATCTGCTCTACAGGGCCGCCGGGGGCGGCCTGTATGATGACAAAGTTCAGTAGCATGATACCAAACAGGGTGGGGATCATCAGCACCAGACGGCGCATTATGTAACTGTACATAAAAGAAACTCGTGTTAAGCGTTCTTCTTGCTCTTTCTCTTATTAAGAGTTTGTTTAAGAGTCCAGCCACCCAGTCCTGTCATCAGCAGAAGTACCAGCCACCAGAGTTTGTTGCCAGAGGTGTCGGTATCCGATGCGTCGGTATCAAAGGTGGTTTGCGTTTTATCGTCTGATGTTGCAACCGGCGTCACCTCGGTTCCCATCCACCAACTGTCGAGGTCAAAATTATAAAGCTCTGGTGCTTTGGAACCTTCAACAGTGGGTTTAAACGGGTGCTCCAATGGCTGCCAGTAAGCGACGCGGACGCTGGGGTAGTAGAATTGTGGAATCATGTACTCGCCCCACAGTAACACCCGGTCAAGGGCTTTGGTGGCCGTTTCCAGTTCTTCGCGGGAATCGGCATTGATCAGGGTTTCAACCAGCTGGTCCACCACCGGATTCTTGATGCCGACATAGTTTCGGGAGCCCGGAACATCGGCGGATTCACTGCCCCAGAAATCCCGCTGTTCATTACCCGGAGAGCTGGACTGTCCATAACGGGCGACAATCATGTCGTAATCAAATTTGCGCAGCCGGTTGATGTATTGGGAAGCATCGACGACCCGAATGCTGGCATCGATGCCGAGTTGTTCAAGGTTCTTTTTAAAGGGCAGTGCAACCCGTTCCATGGAGGACTGCATCAGCAGAATTTCAAACCGGAAGGGTTCGCCTGTTTCATTTTTAAGCACGCCGCCTTCAAGATTCCAGCCAGCTTCTGACAGCAGGCTTAAGGAATTTCTTATCTGGCTGCGAATCTGACCGGAACCGTCATAGACAGGTAATGTATAAGGTTCAGTGAACAGGGCTTTTGGTAATTGATCGCGGAAAGGTTCCAGAAGCGCCAGCTCGTCGCCTTCAGGAATGCCGGTGGCACTCATGGTGGAATTGGCGAAGTAGCTGTTGGTTCGGTAGTAAGAGTCGAAGAACAGGTTGGTGTTTAGCCATTCGAAATCCAGTGCGGCCATCAGGGCTTTCCGGACTTTGGGGTTCTGGAACAGTTCATGACGGGTATTGTAGGCAAACCCCTGCATACCCTGGGGTGAGAGTGTTTTAATACTTTCCAGTTTTAATTCACCGGCTCGTGTTGCGGGAATATCGTAGGCGGTTGCCCAGTTCAGCGCTGAGTATTCAAAACGCAGGTTGTATCTACCCGCTTTCATTGCCTGCAAAGCGACGTTTTCATCGCGGAAGTAGTCAAATTGTATCGTATCAAAGTTATACCGGCCGACATTGGCGGGCAGGTCTTTTGCCCAGTAGTCTTTCACGCGTTCATAAACAATACTGCGCCCGGAATCCACCGACCTTACCTTATAAGGGCCGCTGCCAAGGGGGACATTCATGTTGGCGGCTTCAAAATCGTTTTCTTCTTTTTCCCAGAAATGTTTAGGCAGAATGGTCAGCTGACTGATAATCAGTGGCAGTTCATAGTTGTCATTATGTTTGAACACAAAGCGGACGCTGTATTTGGACAAGGCTTCTGCTTTTTCTATATCGCCATAGTAAGCACGATAAAACGGAGCACCTTTTTCCAACAGAACATTCAGCGAAAACACAACGTCTTCAGCGGTGACAGGGTGTCCGTCATGAAAACGGGCTTCAGGGTTAAGATGAAAAGTGATGCTGCTGTTATCCGCAGCACGCTCGACGTACTTCGCCAGTAACGGGTACATGGTAAAGGGCTCATCGTAGCTGTTCGTCATCAGCGTATCGTAAAGATAACCCGTTGCCGCTACCGAGGTGCCTTTTTCAATGAATGGATTCAGGCTGTCGAAGGTTCCCATGGCCGACATGCGAAGGTCGCCCCCTTTGGGAGCATCCGGATTAACGTAATCGTAATGCTTGAAACCTTCCTGATATTTGGGCGAGCCGTGCATGATCATGCTGGTCTGGCTGCCTTCCGGCCGTTCAAGCGTTGCCTCTGCAGAAAAAGCTGACAGCCCCAGGGTAAGAGCCAGACAGGTATGCACAAGCGCATTCCTGATGGGCAACAACCGGAGTGGAAATCTGTGCCGATGAATCATAGTGGTCCTGAATGTATGGTCAGAGACATTTTGTCTTATATTGGAGAGGTTGTGCGTTAAAGAATGCCCTCTCGGACAGCTTCCCGGACAAGTAACCTCAATGATGTCTACGTATTAAAATGCAGTTCTAAGAATGCTTTAGAATGTGAGATGGTGCAAGCTGATAAGGGTTTCTCGCATGTAAATAGTGTTTACATTGATTGCCACCACCAGGTATCCAGACCACTTGCGTATTCTGGCGGTATTTTTGGATGTTTTAACCCTTTTTTATAGATAAAAGGCCAGTAGGGCAGATACCACTGGGGAATGGTGGCGTAATGCCACAGCACAACCCGATCCAGGGCGCGGACTATGTCGATCAGCTCGTTTCGGTTTTCGGCCTTGATGGCTTTTTCGATCAGCGCATCCAGAACAGGCAGGCTGATGCCGGAAATATTCTTTCCTGCATGGGCTTTGGCGCTTTCGCTGCCCCAAAAACTTTTTAACTCGGTGGTGGGGGATATTCCGGGATAAAACCCGTGTATCACCATGTCGAAATCAAATTCACGCAGACGGTTAATATACTGCGAGGTATCAATGGTGCTGATGCGCGCATGAATGCCCAGCAGTTTGAGGTTGTTGGCGAAAGGAAGGGCAAAACGCTCAAATTCCGGCTGTGAAAGAAGAATTTCAAACGTCATGGGCTCATTGGTTTGTCGATGCTTCAGTTTGCCGTCTTTTAATACCCAGCCAGCGTCCTTCAATAACTGTAACGCCAGTCGTTGATTATTGCGCCAGTTGCCACTGCCGTCTGTCCTGGCGGGTTGAAATACCCGGGTAAACACTTCTTCTGGCAATTCTTTATGCCAGGGTGACAGCAGTTTTATTTCATTGGCCGAGGGCAGGGCATCGGCGGCCAGTTCGGAGTTAGAGAATAAGCTGTAAGCCTGTTTGTAAGTATCGTAATACAGGTGCTTGTTAATCCATTGGAAGTCCAGTGCCAGACTGATGGCCTGTCTCAGGCGCCGGTCGGCAAACTTTGCTTTTCTCAAATTGAACACAAAGGCACGCATGCCCAGGGAACTGTTTGGGACCGCTTCCTGAATGATTTCTCCTTTGTCCAGTCGCTTGCCTTTGTAGCCTTCCACCCAGTTTTTCGGGTTGCCATCCACCCTCAGGTCATAGGCTCCCTGTTTGAATGCTTCCAGAGCTATCTGATCGTCACGGTAATAATCGATGCGGACTTCATCGAAGTTATGGCGGCCTTTGTTAACGGGCAAATTTGCAGCCCAGTAATGTTTCACGCGCTCATAAGTTACCTGATGTCCTGCCTGAAAGTCTTTGATTTTAAAAGGACCACTGGCTAATGGAGGGTTAAGGTCGGCAATGGCAATATTATTGTCTGGTCTAGTCCAGAAATGCTTTGGCAGCACCCTTAACTGGGACAATCTCAACAACAATGGCTTGCTCTGGGGACGGGAAAAACGAAACTCTACCCGGTGTCGGCTGGTGGCTTTTACGGATGAAACATCGGCATAAAGATGTCGGTAATGGGGAGGGCCTTTTTCTCTGAGCGTTTCAAAGGTATACACGACATCGTCCGCTGTTATTGGAGCATTGTCGTGAAATCGGGCGTCTGGATGAAGGTTGTAGGCGACCCAGCTAAGGTCTTGCGGGTATTCAATGGACTGAGCGATCAGCCCGTAAACAGTGTAAGGTTCGTCACCGGCACGCACCATCAGAGAGTCATAAAGAAAGTAGCTGTCGGCTGCCCAGTTACCTTTAGGGGCAAAGGTATTGAATGTATCAAATGAACCGGTAGCGGCTTTTCGCAGCGTTCCACCTTTGGGGGCATCAGGGTTGGTGTAGCCAAAGTGCGTAAAATTGGCAGGATATTTAAATTCATCGTACATACTCATGGCATGGGAACGAGTGACTTTTTCGTTTGCCTGCAATGTGTTTGGGACAAGGGCTGTTAACAATAGCCACCCATAGACCAAGGAGGCGGGTAGAAAAAAAACAATGTTCATTGGCAGAGTCCTGACCGGTGCGTTCAGGCTTTACATCGGCTTTCTGTGCGCATTTTGTAGAGAAACTTGTGATTCGTAGAAATACGTAACGCTAAAGGGTGATGTTGGTATCTGACGCAGCTTGTTGATCTGTGACAAATAAATATTTTCAGGTATGGGTAATGTTGAGCCCAACAAGAAAGGGAACAGAGGTTCTCTTTTTATAAAAGTTGAATGTAACCGGTTAGGCTGGCGTGGTTATGCAAAATTCGACGGTTTGCCAGAACATACCCGGTTTATCTGGCAGGTTGAAACCGGCTATGTTGATCCATCTTTCAGCCCAAGATCCGGTTCCTATTTTGGTGAGCGTGATACGTTTGTAGGCTTTGACAGTCAGAAATTCGGTCTGGTCCGCGCAGGTCGGGTGTTAACACCAATATACGAGCTGGTTGACTGGCCCGGATCAAACCCGGGTTTGGGTGATGTCTGGGACTGGGGTGGATACATCGGTGGTCGTAAGCATAATGATCGTCAGTCCGATACAATTCGCTGGATTTGCTCTGCGGCAAGCTGTTGAACTTTACGATACTTATGATGAAAAAATCAGGGCTTGTGACAAAGCTCTGGAACAGAAGCTCAACACATTTGACAGCAAAGATGATAAAGACTCTCAAAAGCCTTCTACGCCAGATAAGCCTTCAAAAAAACGGAAGTCCCGTTGCGCTCCAGACTTTGATGTGCGTTCAGAGCTCAACCGGGTGAGCGGTGTCGATCTGACTGATATCGACGGCATCGACGAAATTACGGCTCTGAAGATTGTTTCAGAAATCGGTTTGGATATGAGTCGATGGCCTTCCGCTAAACATTTTGCCTCCTGGTTAGGGCTCTGTCCCGGAACCAAAATATCCGGTGGTAAAGTTCTGAACCGGAAAACCAAGCGTTTGCCAGGCGCAGCCGCAACAGCATTCAGGTTGGCGGCTTATGCACTGGCCAACTCAAAAAGCGCCCTGGGTGCCTATTACCGTAGAATGCGAAGCAAGCTTGGTGCTCCAAAGGCGATTACGGCAACAGCACATAAGCTGGCAAGGCTGGTTTACAGTATGCTCAAACATGGGAGTCAGTATGTAGATGAAGGTCAGGAATATTTTGAGCAGCGTTACAGAGAAAGAGTTTTAAAAACCCTGAAGCAGAAGGCTAAAGATATGGGCTTCACATTAACGCCGGTTGAAACCGCCGTCGGTTAGGGTTGTTTTAGCAACCGGCGAGCTCATGGGGAGTTACTCAGAAGTGCGGGATTAGCTGATATATATAACTTCTTGCAAATTTTTAGATATTGATTTTATCCAATCATATTAATAGAGAATATAATCTTGATCCGTAACTTTCTTAAAATGATGGACTGATTGTTAATCAGTCCGCTATCTGGATAGAGGTTTTGAGAAACCAAATAGGCAGAGGGAATAGGCTTAGTGCCTGTGGGATCAGCATTATCCTGCTATTCAGTGGCTGTTATTGTGTGATACAAGTACGAAAGTCAAAACAAGTGTCATATCAGGTATTATTTTTTGAGCAATACCAAGCAGGTTGTGCAGCAAGGCTTTGTGCTTAACCGGAACAGCTGGGACAGCAAAGGACATACTGTCATCTCGCTGTGGGTCATTACTGACAGTGGGCCTGCCCGACTGGTGATAGAACATGAAAAACCAGTCTTCTTCATAGAATCCATCAATCAGAACACTGCGAGTGATGTATTGCAGACTGAAGGAACAGCTCATGATTCGAAGCCCCTGAGCCTGACCACCTTCGAACATCAGCCAGTCACAGCCTTCTATTTTTATACTCTCGATGCTTTTTATCGTGGACAGGAACACATCAAAAGAAACGGTATCACGGTGTTGGAAGGTGATATTCGTCTGCATGAGCGTTATCTGATGGAACGGTTTGTTTACGGCAGTCTTTGTTTTGTGGGAACTCCGGTTAACAGGCAAGATTTCACTGAGTACCGTGATGTACGCATCAAACCTTCCGAATACCGTCCGGCATTCAAGGTTATCTCGCTGGATTTAGAGTGTTCTGCAAAGGGGGAGTTGTATTCTATCGGTTTATCAGGCTGCCAGTCTGATAGTGGCATTACCCCCTGTGTCAGCATAGTTGTCACCTCTTCTGATTTTTAAAAATCTCACAGGGGACGGTCAGTGAGCAATCAATGGCCAGCTATTCAGAAGAGTTGAAGCAGTCCGTCATTCAGAAGATGATGCCACCTAATAATACGCCTGTATCGCAGTTGGTTCGTGAAACAGGTATCTCTAACTGGACTCTATACAGTTGGCGAAAAAAAGCGTTATCGCAAGGAGTGCCCGTGCCTGGCAACGGTAAAAATCCAGACCTATGGACACCTGAAAATCAGTTAGCTGTCATCATTGAAACAGCGGCATTAAATCAAGCTGAACTGGCTGAATACTGTCGTAAGAAAGGCCTGTTTGCTGAACAAATCCAACAGTGGAAAGAAGGCTTTATCAATCGTAGCCCGGCACAACCTGAAAGTCAGTCGAGTCAGCGTAAAAAGCTGTCTGACGAACACAAAAAAGACAAGCAAACGATTAAAAAACTGGAACGCGAACTCAAGCGCAAGGACAAGGCGTTAGCAGAGACTGCTGCCTTGCTGGTACTCACAAAAAAGGCCCAAGAGATCTGGGGGGAGCCAGAGGACGATTAGTTTCCCTTCCGGATCGACAGAACGCAGTAAAACTGATTGAGCATGCCGTCAGTGATGGTGCTCGCCAATCAAAAGCTTGTCAGGTTATCGGGCTGTCAGAAAGAACCATTCAGCGATGGACGCAGGAGGGTACAGTGATACCTGACAACCGAAAAAATGCCGACAGGCCAGAACCAGCGAATAAGCTTTCAGATGCTGAGCGACAGGCGATCATAGATGTCTCTAACAGCGAGCGTTTCAAGAGCCTTCCTCCCAGTCAGATTGTTCCTGCACTGGCTGATGAAGGTGAGTACCTTGCGTCTGAGCGGACATTTTACCGAGTGCTCCATGAAGCGGGCCAGCAGAATCGCCGTGGGAAGGCTGCCAGACCTAATCGACATAAGCCGACCTCTTATTGTGCAACAGGCCCTAATCAGGTGTGGACCTGGGATATCACGTATTTAAGGTCTCCGGTAAGGGGCCAGTTCTACTACCTGTATCTCGTGATAGACATCTATAGCCGTATGATTGTCACTTGGGAAGTTCATGAAGTTGAGTCAGCTGAGTATGCATCCGAAATGATCACGAAAGCTTGTATAAAACGGGGTATCGGGCGATGGAGTCACCGTTGGTTTTACACTCTGATAATGGCAGTGCAATGAAGGGCGGAACGATGCTGTCAACGCTGCAAAGTCTGGGCGTGGTGACCTCTTTCAGTCGCCCACGGGTCAGTGATGACAATCCATATTCTGAGGCTATATTCAGAACATTGAAGTACCGGCCTGGTTACCCCCGAAGTCCGTTTGCAGATCTGGAAGCTGCACGCAACTGGGTACATGGCTTCACTCAGTGGTACAACGAAGAGCATAAGCACAGCGGGCTGAAATTTCTGACACCAGCCCAGAGACACAGGGGAGAAGCGAATGAGCTTCTAAATAATCGTAAAGAGGTTTACGAACTTGCAAAGCAGCGTCATCCGGAGCGTTGGGGAAAGCGTTCAACAAGAGACTGGAATCTTGACTGTGAAGTCTGGTTGAATCCGGACAGGTCGATCACTGGTCAACAAAAGGAAGTTGCGTAAGATGAGGCGACAACTTTGTTGACAAATACCGATTATGGATAGTGGCATTATTGATCGTGTCATTATGATTGGTGAGCCACAACCGGATAGTCCGGACTGGATTCAATGGGTCAATGATGAATTATCTCTGCTGAAGTCCTTTGAGCAGGCTATTGAACAGCGTGACCCGGATATTATTATTGGCTGGAATGTTATTAACTTTGACTGTCGTCTGTTATTAAAGCGATCTGGAAAATACGGCATTACCCTCAAGATTGGCAGGAATCGACAGGCTGCCCGCTGGCGTGAACGTAGCGAAACACAGCAGGGGTTTATTACTGTTCCCGGGCGGATAGTCATCGATGGCATTGATGCCTTAAAGTCTGCCACTTACCAGTTTGATAGTTTCAGTCTGGAAGCAGTTGCAAGGCAGTTGTTGGCTAAAGGCAAGGATACGGAAGATGTTGATAACCGAATGGCTATCATCGAACACGACTTTCACCACAACAAAGTCAAACTGGCAAACTATAACCTTCAAGACTGTCGCTTGGTAGAAGAAATATTCGACCACACCCGTGTACTGGATTTTCTTCGCCTGCGTAGCCAGCTAACTGGACTGGAGCTGGATCGTTTGGGTGGCTCAGTAGCAGCATTTAGCAATCAGTACCTGCCCAAGCTACACAGGGCTGGGTACATTGCGCCCAATTTACCCGAAAACGGAGGACTCGCCAGCCCGGGTGGTTATGTGATGGATTCAAGGCCGGGTCTGTATAGAAATGTTCTGGTTCTCGATTTCAAAAGCCTTTATCCCTCCATTATCAGAACATTTAAAATTGATCCTGTAGGATTGGTCGAAGGATTAAAAAATCCTGATGATACGATTCCCGGTTTTCGTGGTGCCCGCTTTTCCAGAGATAACCACTTTCTGCCCGGCATCATTACTTCTCTGTGGCTACAACGAGACGAAGCAAAAAAACAAAAAGACTCCGCTCGCTCACAGGCAATCAAGATTCTGATGAATTCGTTCTATGGTGTTCTTGGTTCTGGTGGTTGCCGGTTTTACGACACGCGTCTAGCCAGTTCAATAACGCTGCGTGGGCATGAAATTATGCAGCAAACCGCTCGCTGGATAGAGGCGGCCGGATATCAGGTGATCTATGGCGATACAGATTCAACGTTTGTTTTACTTGAAGCTTCATTATCACCTGAAGAAGCCGAGAAGACAGGGCAATCTCTGGCCAGAAGTATCAATGATTACTGGCAACAGACAATCGGGATAGGGTGGAGCCTCGCGGCTCCACTCCTCCCACAACACCCAGCGTACGGGTCCGTACTGGGCGTTTCGGTTAGTTAAGCGTCTACCATCAGCACAAACATGACAATGGAAGGGTCAGTGATACAAGACATATGACTCACACCACCCGCCGGGCTTTTGTAATCCTGTAATGCCGATATAGTCTCAGCTCTTATGACCTTGCAGCTTTCGGTTCCGCCGTCACCGCTTGGCATGAGCACCAGTGTTTGCTGGCCTTTGTCTGCGTCCGATATATCGAGAAACAGAAACTAATCACCGCTCTAACCGTTCAGGCCTTCACTGACTTCGCCAGCTACTATGCCGTCTGCTGACTTCTGTATGGCGATCAGGACATCTTACGATGACCTCAGTCTGAAATATCAGACACCAGACAGACCTCCCGAGGTAAGTTACACCGCCTTCCCTGCACAACTGCCGGATTTACTGTCCGAGTGTCCGGATGAGTATGGGACTTCGTCATCACATGCTGACTCGTCCTCACGCAGACAGCCTCATATCCGATTTCTATTCGTCAGCTCGCAGTTTTGCTCCACACTGCCTTCAGTCTGCACCTCGCGATACAAACCTTGTGCTTCGCTAGCCCTTCGCCCTCATCTGGCTGGGCAGGGGACTTTCACCCCCAAGCTGTGCAACATGCTCGGCACACATGAACTACCCCGGAGCAAGCTCCGGGGTATCAAGTTAGCTCTTGAGTAGTTCGCAGCAAGCTGCGGGGAATTAGACCCAAGGCTTCGCATTAAGAGACGAATTCAACCTGGACTGTCATCTGGAACTGGAATTTGAAACGCTTTACTTGCGCTTCCTGATGCCGACGATTCGTGGCTCAGAGACTGGTAGCAAAAAACGTTATGCGGGGTTGAAGTACACTGGCGATGACGTGCAACTGGTGTTTAAAGGTCTTGAAACTGTTCGTTCAGACTGGACTCCATTGGCTAAAGCTTTCCAGACAGCGCTTTTTCTTCATGTCTTTGCTGATCAACCCCTCGTTAATCTGGTCAGGGATTTCGTACGACAAACCCTTGATGGTGAACGGGATGAAGAACTGGTCTACCGAAAGCGGCTCAGGAGGAAACTGGATCAGTATGTTAAAATCATCCCGCCTCAGGTACGGGCTGCCCGACAGGCAGATGAGCAAAATCGGAGGCAAGGCAAACCTTTGAAGTACCATAACAGAGGTCGGATCAGCTATGTGATGACAGTCAATGGGCCGGAAGCTATTGAATACCGGGTTAGCCCTATTGATTATCAGCACTATATTCAAAAGCAATTGAAGCCGGTTGCCGATGGCGTTCTGCCCTTTATTGGACTGGACTTTACGACACTGGTGGATGATCAGATAAACTTATTCTGAAATCGGCATCTATAAAGAGCGAGTTTTTCTGAGAGAAAAAGTGGCAGGCAAGGCCATCGGTTTCATTTTAACTATTCTGATGTTCTGATTATCCAGGTCGTTTAGTGAAGGGGGGCGAGTCTCGATGAACATAGCGGTGACTGGTGCAGGTCTGTCTGGCATAAAAGTAGGCAGTTTATTGCATAAAATGGGTCATAACGTCACTGTTTTTGAAAAAAGCCGTGGACTGGGTGGACGTCTGGCTCATCGTCGTCTGAACTGGGCGGATATTGATCTGGGTGCTCAGTATTTCACTGCCCGCGATCCTGATTTTATAAAAGAAGTTAATGACTGGTGTCGTCAGGGAAGTGCTTCACTGTGGAACTTCACCCCTTATTGTGTCCGTGATAATCAGTTGTCAGCTTCTCCAGATGACACTTTGCGCTACATTGGGCAGCCACTTATGAACCAACCGGTACATCATCTGGCAGCCGGAATGACACTCAAGCTGGGCGTTACAATTAATCAGGTGGTTCGCAAGGACAAATGGATATTATACGGTGCGAATGAAGCGCTATTTTCGGGTTTTGACTGGTTGATTATGACCCAACCTGCTGAACAGGCGCGGAAATTGTTGCAAGGAGTTTCTGATATTGTGACATCCATTCCTGATACGGTGCATGAACCCTGCTGGGCGCTCGGACTGGGTACTTTGGGCAATGTTCCTGAGGAGATTCAGGGTATTTTTGGTGACAGTACGGTTCGTTGGGCTTCTCGTCTTTCATCCCGGCCTGGGTTTCAAAACGGTGCAGGAGTTGATGATGTGTGGATGCTTCACTTTGCTTCTGAATGGTCGGAACGGCAGGGGAAGCAAACAGAGGTAAATATTGCTCAGGCAGGAACTTTATGGCTTCAAAACCTGTTGGGTCGTTCAGTAAAGCCTGTTCATGAATATTGCCATTTTTGGCGATACGCGAGCATCAAGAGTAATGAGCAGGCTACTGCTTATAAGGTTGATGAATCTCAGAAACTGGCCCTGATAGGCTCATGGTGTTCCGGGGGCAGGGTAGAAGGAGCGTGGTTATCAGCAATCAGTTTGTTTAACGACCTCTTTAGGTAATTATTACGATAAAACAGGCGCTCTCATAATGATCTATCTGGCTTGGCTCGGTGTTGTTCCCTTTATACTGTCCATCTTGTTGAACTTTTTTGATTATTCGCTGGGTGCCTATTCTGGTGCACAAATTTTTGTTTTTTACTCGGTCATCATTTGCTGCTTTATGGCTGGAACACTATGGGGTCAGGCGATAAAGGACAATGTTAACTGGTTGAAGAAAGCCTTTGCCAGTAACCTGATTGCACTGACGGTGTTCTTTTGTTTGATTTTTGGTGGAACAAAAACAGTACTGCTGACTATGGTGATCTGCTATCTGTTGCTGGTTATTTATGAATGTATTTTATACAGGCAGAGCGACGATAAAACGATGATGAGCAACTATATCAGGATGCGAATTCAGGTGACACTGACCGTTGTTGTTTTGCATATTGCTCTGTACCTATCGCTTTAAATATGGCTGAAGTGGAGCCTGTACACAAAAGATTTCATGCGAGCAAAAAGAACCCGACCATCCTTGGGAAAAGAAGTGACAGGCTAAGACTATTGCAAAGATAGCCGTAAAGATTCGATGGTGAAGGTTCAGAGTAGTTGATAGCTGAACTTCATCCTCAAAAATGGTAATCTTCGGCACTTTTGTTCTGTTGCTCCATGGCTGTCGTAAAAGTAGTTTGTATTCACTGTAACCAATCTAAAGATGTTGTTAGGAACGGCAAGGCCAAATCAGGCCTCCAGAGATTTCTTTGCCGCATATGTCACAAGAGCTTTCAACTGGATTATCTCTACAACGCTAACCAGCCAGACACCCATGAACAGATCGTTCAGCTGACTATTAATGGCTCTGGTGTCAGAGACATAGAGCGTGTTCTCAAAATTAGTCGAACCACTGTCATCGCCCATTTAAAAGACTATCGCCGCCTCAGGTAACTGAGCTTCCCTTTCACTCGATGCTGCAGTTTTTGATATTTGAGGGAGAGCAGGAAATGGCAGGGTGGCATAAGAGCAGACTACTACTGCAGCTCCGAATTCAAGCCTTGCGAGATTCCATCATAGCCACAGCAGCAGGTTGGAGGTAAGATCTCATAGGAACTTAATAACCGTCAAGTGTCGTATCTTGCTAATTCGCCCATTACCCGTTGTCACTGCCTTTCTGGATGCTTTGAATGATTCGCTCAAGTCCATCAATTCCTCTGCGCAGTTGAGTAGATCCCAGAAAGTGGCACTGGGCGTTTTTATCATGGGAATCGTGGTAACTAAAACTATTAACTGGGCTGCTTTTGAGCGCAGAAGCTTAGGCAGATTCAAAGCGACCCGTCTGTGCTGGATGTTTTATCAAGCAGAAATTGCATGGCAAAGCCTGCTACAGGCCAGCGTCAGAAATATTCTTCTACGCTATGGAATACAAAGTGGAACCCTTGCTATCGACGATACAGGAAAAAAGCGCACTAAAAGGACTTCAAAAATCGACGGTGCCCATAAGATAAAAGACAAATCAACAGGTGGTTATTTTAATGGGCAGGAACTGGTGTTTATGGTGCTCGTTACTGAAGTAGCTACCTTTCCAGTAGGGTTTCGCTTTTATATTCCTGACCCTGAGTTATCTGCATGGAGGAAGAAAGACAAGGCGCTCAGGAAGCAAGGCATTCAGAAAAAAGAACGACCGAACCGTCCTGAGCCAGATCATGTTCGTTACCCCACCATGCAGTCGTTGACGCTGGTTATGCTGCAAGAATTTGTTGATTCGTTTCCCAACATTACGATCAAAGCAATTCTCGCTGATGCACTGTATGGCACAGGAGACTTTATGGATAAGGCTGCGGAAATAACAGGCGGAGCCCAGGTTGTCAGCCAACTGCGCTCGAATCAGAAAGTATCCAACCGAAACCACTCGGAAGCGACTCTCAAAGCTTACTTTTCGCGCCAGAAAGGCGCTGAAACTCAACTCATAATACGCGGTGGCAAAGAAGAGCAGGTCACGATGCTGGCTGCTCGGCTGTATGTTAAGGCTCATGGGAAAAGACGTTTTGTTATTGCCCTGAAGTATGAGGGTGAAGAGGATTATCGCTATCTGGTGGCTTCAGATATGTCATGGCGGCATACCGACATAGCCAGGATTTACACCTTGAGGTGGTTGGTCGAGGTTTTCATTCAAGACTGGAAAGCTCATTGTGGCTGGAACAGGTTGAGCAAACAGCAAGGTGCTGACGGATCGCAGCGCGGCGTGATCCTGAGCCTGCTGTGCGAACACATGCTGTTACTGCACCCTGAGCAATTCGTCCTACTGAAAAACAAACAGGCCGGAATGCCCGCAGGCTGTCTGATCGAACGCCTCAATGCAGAAGCCTTGCTTGCTACGGTGAAATCAGTGGTTGAATCGGAAGATCCAGATACCGAGCTTAAGGCTCTGGCCTTAGCCTTAGAGCATACTTTGCCCAAGCGGGAGTCGAGCAGGCATATGGCTGGTAGAGACCTGGGAGAACAAAAGGCAACTGACTCACTCAAAGCACACGCCCGGAAGTTTAAACTTTTAGATGCAGCTTAGAATCGAGATAAATACGTTACTTGTTTAGGTAAAACTGCAGCATCGAGTTTCAAAATGCCAGGGTTCAACTGATCTGCGAAATGGATGAACAGTGGTCATTTGTTGGCAGTAAGAAAAATCAGCGGTGGCTCTGGTACGCTTGGGAACCAAGGTTTAAACGCATAATCGCACATGCCTTTGGTCGGCGAACGGATGCCACGTTGAAGAAGTTGCTCAAAGTGCTGGAACCATACTCGGTGTCCGGCCTGCAGAATTGCTTTTACGTCAGAAAAACACGCTAACCCGAATATTTCATAAAATGCATGCGCTATTGCTACATCCCTTGAAAACTCTCGCTTGTACCTGCAATGGCTTCGGACTGATGTGTCCGAAGCATTTTTGGTAAAAAAGCACTATTTCCATGGGCTGTTGACAGTTGGCAGCAAATTTATGAAATATTCGGGCTAAGTGCTTGATTTTCCATGTGATCTAAAAAATATGAAAGTCTGTCGTCGTATAGTGTGGAATTTTCTCAATTCCCAGCGTTTTCAAGAAGGGTTCAGCCTTGGCTGAGAGCCTGATGAACAAAGGGCTTCAGACTCTCAAAAACCATTCTCAGTAGATTTTTCTCAATTCACTGTGCCCTTATGGGTTTTGAGAAAATCTGACGTAAAAGCAATTTTGCAGGCCGAAGCCCGACTTGAAACATGAAAAGGGTGCAGCCAAAAGACTTCAGGAAGAGCTTGATAGTGCAAAGCCAGGCAACAACCGTACTGCGTCTCTGGAAAAGTTAATCAGTGCCAGAACGTATTTCAAAAATCATTGGCATCAGATGATTTATCCGCAAGCGAGAGAGCAGAACTTGCCGATAGGTTCGGGAGTGACTGAAGCAGGCTGTAAAACATTGGTGAAACAGAGAATGTGCCGTTCAGGAATGCGCTGGAAGGAGCAGGGAGCATCGATGTTGCTGACGTTAAGGGCACTGGTTTGCACATCCGGATCCTGGAATGCATTTTGGTCAAAAATGAGCCGTTACGGATTCCCTGTCACACACAACCTTCCTCCAGTACATTAATTAGGCAGCACACCCATAAACCGCATTGATGATCGATTTGATGCTTTGACAGTCAAGGATGTTGTAAAAGCCGTCCTTGGATTGATCTTGGCTTTCTTGTGGCTTAGCTCTCATGTTATCTTGGTTACAAGATGAACGAAAGCGAGGATGAGTAATGGAGATTATGCTGATTGGCTTTGTTTGCTTCATCGTTGTCGCTGCACCTGTTGCTTGGTGGTGTCTCAAAAAATCTGGCAGGCGCTCATAACAAAGCCTCATATCTAAAAAGTAAGATTAGTCATGCTTTGCCAGTAGGATGTTATCTGCTGGCGAGGATGATGTTTGTGTAATGAAGTGTGTGATTCATAGACATCGTTTCACTATTATTCGATGTCATGAATCACAAAAATGAAGATGTGTAACGGTTTTGACACATTTGCACCTTTTTAACTTTCTTTTTGTCCTTCCTGCCAGTGTTTAAACTGGGAGGGCCTTAAACCATACCGGTCACATTGCCACGATAGAGGGAGAGACTCTTCAGCACTGCGCGTTGCAGTGGATGCTAAACCTATGATTGCACGACAACCCGATAACCGTCTGTTTTCCATTAAAGGTTTCAAAATGAAAGACGCTAATCGTCCACCGCTGCTTGATGATGGCCTTTTGGTGGAGAAACCAAGTGCTCTGCATCCGGCAGTAAAAAACATAATAGCTTGACTTTCGAAACCACTGCTTCATTTCAATAATGATTGACGCTTTGCGTTGGGTAGAGCAAAGTCAGGCCCAACATTTTTTCAATATAGATTTTGCGCCGGCAAGGAATACAAAGATGACAATCGGAACCCCCAGAGGAAAAACCAAAAAGCAGGAAAACTTCCTGCTAAATATCCTGTTGAATGTCGCCATTCCATCCCTGATCCTGACCAAGCTTTCCGGAGAAGCCCATCTGGGCGCATTCTGGGGATTGATTGTAGCTCTGATCTTTCCGATCACTTACGGTATTTACGACTTTTGCACCAGAGAAAAAGTGAACTTTTTCTCTATCTTCGGTTTCATATCGACACTGCTGACCGGCATTATTGGGTTGCTTGAGCTGTCGAAGTCAGTACTCATTCTGAAAGAAACCTCAATGCCACTCTTGATTATGACCTCACTGATCCTCTTCAAAGATAAAGCCAGCAGTTTCATGAAAGAAGCTTTCAGTCAGGCCATTGACTTCAATAAAATCGAGGAGGCGATTGGCAGGCAACAGCTGGATAAAAAATTCTCCGACCTTATGCTTATTTTTAAGGGGGCTTTTTTAGTATCTGCCTCTTTAAACTTCTTTCTTACAAGCACCATTATCCAGAGCGAGCCCGGTACGAGCGAGTACACTGCAGAGCTGGGGCGTATGGTTGCTCTAAGCACTCCTGTTATTGCGATACCCTGTACGGCGATCATGATGATTGCAATCTATCGGTTCTTTAACTCCATATCAGCGGCAACAGGCCTTTCCACTAATGAACTGATTCAGCAATAAGACAGAAAGCCCTGTCACCACAGGACAGGGCCTTCTTTCAAATGATCTGAGGCAGTAAAAATAGACATGCGCCTTCTATTGGGTACCTCCCCCAGAAAGCAAGAGGAAGACGATATTTTCTCACTACCCCAGTGACACCAGCTCTTTGATTTCCTGATTCGAGAACTCTGTAAGCCATTACAAGCATATCGTCGTCCTCTAGGCGGGCGGTTGCTGTAATCAATGCCGTTAAAGGCTTTCAGTCATTGTTTGCCCCACCAGGTCTGACCGTAGTTTGCTGCCATGGATTACTGATCTCAATTATTCAGGAATGGCGCTACTGTAATGGATTTGATGGGGTGATAATCGTATCCAGATTTTATTGGATACAATAATGTCTATAATTTCGTAAAATTCATTAAAATAGCTATAATAGTATCTATATATGATGGATGTGATTCGCTATGAGCTTATTGTCGTTACTGACACCCACTGATGTCCAGGAGCAGCTGGCTGCTGCGGTTATAGCCAGAAGAAAGGCAAAAAAATGGTCTCGTCAGACTCTGGCAGAGCGGAGCTCTGTGCCAGCGTCCACGATCAAGAAATTTGAAACCACCGGACAGATATCGCTACGGCAGTTTATTTTGCTTTGGCAGGCTGTTGACCAACTGGAAAACCTGACTTTGCTGACTAAAGAAACGGAGGCAATGCCTGCCAGTATCAAAGAGGTGTTAAAAACATGAGAGTTCGCAAGCTTAATGTACACCGCAGATTCAGTGATGGCTCAAAGCATAAAGTCGGGGAGCTGGCGCAAAATCAGCAAGGCATTTTCTTTCAGTACGATGATCAATATCTCGCTGACTTTCATAGTCTGTCTCCTTTCACTCTGCCATTTGAATCTTCGTTAAACCTTGGACCCGGACAGCCGCACCAGGGATTACAGGGGGTTTTTGCTGACTCCTTGCCTGATGGCTGGGGCTTGCTGTTGATGGACAGAGTCTTTCGTCAACAGGGTATACTTCCACATCAGATATCCGCGATGGATCGCCTGGCATTTATCGGCGAGAGGGGGATGGGAGCTCTGAGCTATTCCCCTGCAATGGATCATTCATCCGGTGGGGACGACCTGTTATCGGACATCGCACTGCTGGGACAGGGAGCCCAACAGATTTTTGAGGGTGAGACTGACGACATATTGCCTGTTCTGGCTCAGGCCGGTGGTTCAGGTGGTGCCAGACCTAAGGTGTCTGTGTGGCTTGATCCGGATAATACCCGCTATGTCAGTACCCAGCCGCAAAGTTGCTTAAGCCCATGGTTGGTGAAGTTTACGTCGAAGAGTCTCCCTCTTGGCCATGAAGAAAGCTTGTGTGAAGCACTTTGGTTGACTCTGGCAAAGCAGGCCGGGCTGACGACACCACAATGGCAGCTCATTCATGATACCGGAAGCTCCGGTGCAAAAGTCTGGTTAGCACTGAAGCGATTTGATTGCTCAGGAAAACGTTCTGACAACCTGTCACAGTACGGGCGTCTTCACATGCACACCTTATGCGGTCTTATGGACGCCGACTTCCGGCAACCCTCAATGGATTATGATGATCTTCTGAAGGTGAGCCAGGTATTGTGTCAGAATCCGGCGGTGGCACAGGAGCAATTTGCCAGGGCTATGTTCAACTTGTTTGCAATGAATCAGGATGATCATACGAAAAACTGGTCTTTTTTAATGGATGACCATGGTCGTTGGTCATTGGCTCCTTTTTATGATGTCACGTTCAGCCCAACACCTTATAGCCAGCATATGACGGCCTATATGGGATACGGTTCACAGCCCCCACTGAAAGTCATTCAGAAACTGGCAAAACAGGCGAACTTTGCAAACTGGAATCAGGCCCGGCAAGTCATTGAACACGTTATAGATTCTGTACAAAGCTGGAGTCAGCAAGCCAAGTTTTTCGACATTAAACCTGAGACGCAAAAATTAATTGGCAAGCAGTTACACGAAACCTGGCAGGCCAACAAGGGCTTACTCAGTTGACAGGGTCTGATTTTCTGGCAGCCATTGTCGGGAAATAACGGGTTGCAGAGCAATGACCATGCAACCATTACAGCGAAAAATAATCTGGTTACCGACAGTCATTATCCAGCCTCTCTGGTTCCATTGTTTGAGTAGAATATCTGGCTCTGGCAGGTTCTTGGATTCAGCAGAATCAAGTCAGAGCAGCAGAAGACTTTTTTTGCCCACTTGATCTCTTCACTGTGGAGTTTGGATATACCCAAGTGAATTCAAGATGCAGGATTTAGCCTCTGAAAACTATCGTTAATTCTGCTGACTAACGAAGCACCAATTTCAGGTAACGTAACGTCCAGAAAATGATTAATCTTTTCTCGAAATTCTTTAGCCTTGGCAAAGTATTCATTATTCCGAGCATATTCATTCATCACCTTCCATAATCGCTCAATCGGGTTCAGATTTAAGCTGTAAGGTGGTAGGTAATGTAGTTTTATACCCAATTTTTCCGCCTCCTCTACCACCTCTTTTGAACGATGATAACCAGCACCGTCAAGCACTATATGGATGACTGTCATGGATGCGTAGGATGCCCGAACTGTTCTGAAAAACTTGATAATCGCTTCGCCGTTGACGGTCTTGAACTGATCGAAAACAGCGGCAGATAGATTGTTCAGTTCAATGGCGCCAACAATGTTTAATCGGGTACGGCTCCCCGTCGTGTTGATGATCTTATCAACCCCTTTGCGAATCCATCCTGAAGTGATTTTGGTGGCCTGTGTTGGATGAACTGCATCCATGAACAGCAACACTTCATCCTCTGGTAATGAGGCCTTCAGGGCATCATAGTGTTTGACAAATTCAGCTTGTTTGTCAGCATCAGCCTTGTGCGGAACGCCTTTTGGTTTTTTATAGGTAAAGCCTTTCTGATGCAGCCACTTGTTCAGACCTGATACGGTGTATTTGATGTCCCAGCGATCAGAAATGTAGGCGACGATCTGATGCGTATGAGCATAGGTGTGTTCAGAAATATGCTCGATTAGCTGCCGGGTTTGTTCATCATTCAAATAGCTTTCGCTACCACCGTTGTCAGGCTTGAGTTTTTCCTTTTTCAGATAGTCATCAAGGTGGCGACAAATAGTGAATTCACTTTTTCTCAAGGCTTGTGCGATAGAAGACGGAGTCCAACCTTCAGATCTGAGCAAAACTGCTTTTATACGGTCACAATCTCGGGCATCCTGCGACTTTTTATGGCGGGATTCCAGAGCTGCTTTTTGCTGATCAGTCAAAATGATTTTAGGCATGAGCGAAGGATGTTAAAAAAGTACTGAAAAATCAAGCATCTTCAATGGTCACGGGTATATAACCTGCTCAAGCCACTTCGGTTCATCATCTTCTCTAGCTTCTGGCTGAGCCTCAGCTTTAGCCGGTTTCATAATCTGATTGAGGGCTTCAGTGCGTACGAAATGCAGCTTGAGAAGAAAGCACATGATAATGTCTGAGTGCTAGCCCGGATATTTCATAAACAAGCAGCAACTACCATCCCATCCTCTTAATTTTGGACTTTTCCGCAAGCCTGTTGCTCTGTTAACCATGTGAAAGACATTGCAGCCCATACTTGCTTACAGATTAGACGCTAATCAACGAATCCTGCTATTTCAGGATAACGGAAAGCCCCAAAGCTCTTTCATCTGGTTGCTATGTACCTTGATTGAGTATTATGAAAGTTGCTACCCCGGTCGAAGTATCGGCATCTGGTAAAAGACTTCTGTCACATGCTGCAAAAGCCTCTTGAATGGGCAGCTACGCGGCAGATGAAGTTTAATTCGGTCTTTATATTCAACCACTTTGACTGCAACTTTACAGAGCTTCATGATCACCGTTGATGGCTGCGCTTTTTCCAGCTCCGTACCTTTCAAAGTCTTGGTTCTTAACTCATAGTGCAAAACATAAGCGGCACAGGCATAAAACATTCTCAAATGGTTAGCCAAAAAGCCCTGATCGGACAATCTGTCGCCGGACAGATCACTTTTCAGATGTTTGATGAAGTTCTCATCCTGTCCTCTTGGACAGTAAAGCTCTTCATAAATTACCTCTGGAGAAGCTTCCTTCATCGACGTCACAATGAAACGAGGGTTGTCGCCTTTTTGGTTGACCTCCGCCTTGTAAATTATCCGGGTATCGAGACCTTTCCAGCTCTTGGCCTGGTATTCTGCTTCCCCGTAAAGTCTGAGCCGATCAGGTTCTGGCATGTTGTTCAGTCTTGCCAGCTCAGTCTTGACCTTCAGAGCTTGGCGCGCTTCATCCAACAACTCTTTGGCTTTTGGCCGCAAAGCCGTTTTGTGGCCTGCACCTTTGCCCAAGACATAATCCGAATGAGGGGCATTCTGAACCACCCACATTAACTCTGGTTGAGCGAAGTGGCTGTCTCCCCGAACCAGTAGATGGGTCTTCGGCCACTTTTTCCGAAGCAGCCGAATGACCCGTTCGAGAATGGCTGCATTTTCCTTGCCCGTTGGGGTTTTCCCCGGACGAAGAATCGCCGTAATCAGCTTGCCGCTGAGTCCCTCAAAAATCATCAGGGGCAAGTAGCAGTAGTCCTGATATTTGGCATTAAACAGGTTCATCTGCTGGCCACCATGAGTAATGGCCGGTGTATGATCAAGATCGATAACGATCACCGGAGGTGGCAGCTTGTAACTGCTGATAAAGTGATGCACAAATGCTTCAGCCATCCTGTAAATGTCGGAGCGGGTCATAGATTGTCCCAGCCGGGTAAAAGTGGGCGCTGATGCGAGATGGTTATCGCTGTCCAACGGATTGCGACCAGTGGCCAGTTTGAACATAGGGTCTTTACGCAAACGGTTACTGTCGTTGGCATCTTCATAGCCGCAGGCCATTTGCAGAACCCGCTGAACCAGAAGTTCTTTCAGGGAGTGGTCGATATAGGATTGATGGCGTCTGTCATTGATGGCATCAGTCATTTTGCAGATAAGACCGCTCTGCAGAATGGTTTCCCGTAGCAGCAGAGTGCCAAAGTCAGAAGATAACTCCCCACCATTGAAGTCTGCCCGGATGGTTTTTCCATTTGAGGGATGAAAACGAAGCTGTTCTTGTGTAGATTTGGGCATGGCAAGTTCCGGTTTGCTTCTTCCGAAGCTTTCTTTTGGTCGACCCAATTATATCAAGTGATTGGGCGGAACTTGCCTCCTTTTATGAAATATTCGGGCTAGGTTCTGTTGACGTTTCATCGTAGCCACAACATGATAGCTACGATGGCCAGCATTCCTAAATAGTTGATGGCTTTTTTCTCAAAACGACTCGATACACGGCGATAATGCTTTATTTTTCCAAACATACACTCAACACCATGCCTCTCTTTGTATAGCCACCAGTCACAATCATGTGGCTCTCGACGATTTGCCTTTGGAGGTATAACTGCCTGTATATTTCGCTCTGCAAGCCACTGGACTAAGTAATCTGAATCATAGCCTTTGTCGGCAAGCAAAGCTTCTGTGCTGATGTTTTCCATAAGAGGTATAGCCTCTTTGATATCTGCCGCCTGACCTGGAGTAATGATAAACCGAACAGGTAAACCCAATGCATCAGTCAAAGCATGGACTTTACAGCTAAAACCGCCTTTTGAGCGACCCATGGCTTCATCTTCAGCAGTACTGTTTTTAGCCCCGGCAGCACAGGCATGTGCGCGGATAACAGTGCTATCAATTGAGACGTGCTGATAGTCTGCATCTTGTGCAATTGACTCTAAAAGCCCCGTCCAGATTCCATAGCCACACCAACGGGAGTAGCGTTTAAAAACAGAGTTCCACTGTCCTCTTTCTTTTGGTAACTGTCGCCATTGTGCACCCGTTCTGAGTATCCAGAGAACAGCTTCAATAAAAGCCCGACATTTGTCATGCTGACCAATGCGTACTTGAGGGAAGCTGCTGAGTAGAGAGAGGATATTAAGCCACTGATCGTCCAGTAATCGAGTTCTGTCCATGCCAAAAAGCGTGACATTCTACTTCCATCTGGCTTATGTCAACAGAACCTAACTGACCAAAACAACATAATAATATCAATGTGTTGTAAAAATGAGCAGCCAAAAAGAAACCCGCCGCTCTGGGGGAAGAGACGACGGGCTAAGACCATTAGGAGTGAAACATAGGTACACAATCCAAGTACCAGGGCCAAACTCGTGACCCAGGCTGACTGATCGTAGGGGGAAGTCGATCAAGTCAGCAGAGGTAATTATGGTGCAGATTTATCCTGCGTCCACTTATGTATAAGACCGTTTCCGAATAATCAGCTTTTGTGAGATCAGTATCTGGATTATGAAGGGGGAGTGTCTCTGTTTTCAGACAGCAAATCGGTACCTGTAACGTTAATGCCATCTATTTTAACCTGCTGCAACTCCTTGATTTTGCTAGGTGTCATATAAAATTCGGCTTCTTTTCCTTCCAACGCTCCATGACCATGCCAGGGCAGCAGTTTGTAATCAGAATGATGGGTATAGTCGAGGAACGGGTACTTAATAATGCGAAAATAAGGTGAGTAGTCAAAGTCCCTTGGCGTACAGAGCCTTGGATTGCGCTGAAATAGCTGTACACCATGTTGGCTGTCCAGTTTGACCAGAGGCAGAATCGGGAAATGAATAAAACTGAACGCTTCTGCAATCATGCTGGAACATACAGTTTTGGTTTCCTGTCCGGGTGAGCTTTCAAACAGACTGGATCGCCAGCGTCTGGGCAGTACGGCATAGGGGAAAAAGAAACGTGCAAGGTCAAGAATGTGACGGACATCATAATCAAGGCCGAGCCGACTTACTGCGTAGTGAACGACTTTCTGGCTGTCGCCATAGCTGAGCCCGTTGGGGCGGCAAATACGCAAATGGTTGCCTTCATAACGACTCAAGGGGTGTACTACTGTGCCGAAGCCAAGCTCGCTTTCGATGACCAGCTGTTCGTCCGGCGAACCGTCGTAAGATTCTTTAATAATTTCCCGGACGCGGTCGTCCTCAATATCATGTACACGACCAATGTATAACATGGCATGAGACCAGGGGCTTTGGGTAATTTGCTTAATGACATTGCTGACTCTTGATCGACCTTCAATCAGGAGTACATCACAGGGCTTTACCTCGTGGCGGATACGTTCGAAATCACACTGGGGGCTGGAGATGTCTTGTGATTCCTGCATTAGCCAGTTTGTTAACCAGCTGGCCAGCGTTTTTACGAGCTGCATTATCTGTCCCTGCAATTGAGCTACTCTATCAAAGGTTAGATCGGCGATTCTCACTCAGGGGTTGAGTACTCATATTCAATTTCCTGCCTCACTCACTACGGTTTGACGTTATAATGACCGTGTTACAACTTCATGTAATTTACCTTGCAGCTTTAAGTCATAAACCTGACGATAATAAAGACCGATAATAATGGAGCCGCCTGTGTCCGACGATCAATATTCCCCTGCTTCTCTGGCGGTCACCTTGCAGTCTCTGGAAACCAAAGGGCTTCCGCCGGTCAATGACTGGCACCCTGATTTCTGTGGTGATATCGATATGCGCATCTGTAGCGATGGGCACTGGGAGTATATGGGGTCACCGATTGGCAGGGAGTCCATGGTAAGGCTTTTTTCGACGGTACTCAGGCACGATGACGACGGGCACTTTTATCTGGTCACACCAGTAGAGAAAGTTCGCATTCGGGTTGATGATGCTCCTTTTATAGCGGTCTCGGTAGAGCAAATCAGCCACCAGCATGTTTTCACTACTAATGTCGGCGACAAAGTGATTCTGAATCCGCAGCATCCGTTAAGGTTGTCTGACGAGGGGGCTGGGGTTCCTTATATTCTGGTCAGGGATCGTTTAGAAGCGCGTATCCACCGTAATGTCTATTACGAGCTGGTTAATAGGGCGGAACTCCGAATGTTAGATGGTCAGGAACAATTATGCATAACCAGTGGGGATCACTATTATTCTCTGGGAATGATTCTGGAACAGGACTGACCTAATGAGTACCTGCATTATTATCGATACCGATCCGGGCATTGATGATGCTGTTGCCCTGTTATTAGCAGTAGCCAGCCCTGAGTTAAACGTGGTGGGCATCACAACCGTTGGCGGGAATGTGTCCCAGCAGCAAGCCTTCAATAATGCGCGAAGAATTCTCAAGGCAGCAGGAAAGCAGGTACCTGTTTATCGGTGCAGCGAACAGGCTATATCCAAACCGCTAAACCCAGAGACAGATGCTATTCACGGACAGAATGGTATTGGCGATATTGGCTGGCCAGAAGTCGAAGTGGTGTCTGCCCACCAGATCAGTGCAGTCGATTTTATTATCTCCAAGGCGTTGGAGCATGCCGATAACCCAGTCACCCTATGCATGTTAGGCCCCTTAACAAACCTTGCTCTGGCACTGGTCATCAATCCGAATATCGCTGTAGGCATTAAAGAAGTCGTGATCATGGGTAGGGCTCTGGATGTTCCGGGTAATATTTCGGCGGTTGCTGAGTTCAACTTTTATACTGATCCGGTTGCGGCAGACATCGTATTTCGCTCATCACTTAACTTGAAGCTATGCCCACTGGATGTCACTGAAACTCTGAAATGGAATAATGACTGGCTTCAGAAGTTGTTACGCAGTCAATCAAATACAGCCAGACTCACTGCAGACATGCTGGGTTTTTATCGGTCAGGCGAGGGCGGAGGTTTACACGATCCAATCGTTATTGCCTCACTGGTAAAGCCGGATATCATGAACGTCAGGTCGTGTGATATCCGGATAGAAACAAGAGATGAAGCGAAAGAGGGGCAAAGTAAAGTTGTCTGGTCTGATCAGGGTAAAGTCAGCGCTGTGGTATCTGCGGATATTGATGCCTTTTTCCATTTACTGGCAGCAAGGTTGGTGAAGCTGCCATAAATCAAAGTTCATTTTTATAAATGACGCCGTCTTTCATCACCATTTTCAGATATTTCTCCGGATGTTGCAGTACCCGAATGTCGTCCAGTGGATTCTCTTGCAGAACTAATAAATCGGCGCGGTAGCCTGGTGCTATTTGCCCAATTTCATCAGAAAGCATGAAAAGCTCTGCCGCTTTGATTGTTGCAGACTGGATCAGCCCGACTGCAGGAATCACTTCGCTACGAAGGGCAAACTCCTTAAGCTGTGCATCGTGCATGCTGCCTAACAGATCGGTACCAAACACTATATTCGCTTTTGCATTCCAGGCGGCTTCCAGAGCCTGAATGCCTGCATCCAGTACACTGAACACTTTTTGCTGCAATGCTTCAGGCATACCGGCTGCAATGCCTTTTTCAGCCAGCTGATCATAGGTTGACAATGTGGGTACCAGGAAAGCCTGCTTTTGCTTAAGCAACTCTATGCCTTCCTGCCCGATAAGATTACCATGCTCAATGGAACGAACACCTGACTTCAAGGCACGGACGATGGCCCGGTTCGTATAAGCGTGGGCCATCACATAGATGTTGGCAGCTTCAGCCTCGGCAACGGCTGCCTCAATCTCATCCTTTGAAAACTGAGTACTGGTAATTCTGTCGGTCGGTGAGGCAACGCCGCCAGACACCATCAATTTAATCTGGTGGGCGCCTTTGCGAATTTCATCACGGCAGGCGCGGCGAACTTCTGAAACCCCGTCGCAGACTTTGCCAAGCCCGGCACAGCAAAAGCAATGGTCGGTCTGATGGTCGCCAGCGACACGCATATCTCCGTGCCCCCCGGTCTGGGAAAGAGCATGGCCGCAGAAAAGTAGCCGCGGACCGATTAAAAGACCTTCCTCAATTGCCCGGACATAACCAAAATCAGCGCCACCCGCATCCCGCACTGTGGTAAAACCACGCATCAGCATTCCTTTCAATATATGCTTGGCATGGGCAGCTACATAGGATGGTGACCAATGACGCAGTGCAACAAAGTCAGGGGTGGCTGCAGTTATATGGACATGAGCATCGCACAGCCCGGGCATCACAATCCTGCCTTCAATATCCTGAATGCTATCCGCCGCCTGACCAGGAAGATCGCTGCCCATGGCTGTTATAGCCATCTTCAATAGAGATAGACTGTTCTTGCAGCAACACACCATTAACTACATCAAGCACAACAGCATTAATGAGCAGCATCGATGCCATGGCAAACCTCCGGGTCAGATATTTCAGAGCCTGCAGTATAGGCAAGGAATTTTAAATATCTGACCCTGAGGGGAATCAGGTTAGAAACTCACATGTTTGGATAGTTAGGCCCTCCGGTGCCTTCAGGGGTGACCCAGGTAATATTCTGTGCCGGGTCTTTGATGTCACAGGTCTTGCAATGCACACAGTTCTGGCTGTTGATCTGGAACTGCTTTTTCCCTGTGGTTTCATCTTCAATCACTTCGTATACACCGGCAGGACAGTAACGTTGTGCAGGTTCATCGTAGAGAGGCAGATTACTGGTGATAGGAATATCCGGATCAGTCAGTTGCAGATGACAGGGCTGGTCCTCTTCATGATTGGTATTCGACAGGAATACGGAGCCCAGACGGTCAAAGCTGATGTTGCCATCCGGCTTAGGGTATTCGATTTTCACACAGTCGGCGGCCGGTTTCAGCTGTTTATAATCAGGAACTGTGTCGTGCAGTGTAAGAGGTAATTTGCCATTGAAGATGTTCTGGTCAATAAAGGCAAAGGCTGCTCCGAAAATATTACCGAACTTATGCATGGCCGGACTGAAGTTACGCTGCTGGTGTAGTTCATTTCCGAGCCATGACTGATCAAACCGATCCTGATAAGTCGTCAGATTTTCATGGCCGTCAGAACCGGCTTTCAGTGCCTCAAGAACCGTATCAGCGGCTAGCATTCCCGACTTCATGGCAGTATGACTGCCTTTGATCTTGGCAGAGTTCAGAGTGCCTGCATCACAACCAAGCAGTAAACCACCGGGAAACGACATCTCAGGCAAAGATTGTGGGCCACCTTTGGTCAGTGCCCGGGCACCGTACGCAACACGCTTGCCACCTTCAAGATATTGCTTGATGACGGGGTTGTGTTTGTAACGCTGGAACTCTTCAAAGGGGCTGACATGGGGGTTGGAGTAACCAAGGTCGGTAATCAGTCCAACAACCACCTGGTTGTTTTCGATATGGTAGAGAAAGCCACCACCCATAGAATCGCTTTGCTGCAACGGCCAGCCTGCAGTATGCACCACCAGACCTTCTTTATGTTTGTCCGGTGCAATATCCCAAAGCTCTTTTATGCCAATGCCGTAGTGTTGTGGGTCTTTGCCCTTATCCAGATCAAACTTCTTGATTAATTGCTTGCCCAGATGACCACGGCTGCCTTCCGTGAACAGGGTGTATTTGGCGTGCAGCTCCATACCGGGCATATAGCTGTCTTTTTTATCGCCGTTTGCGGCTATGCCCATATCGCCGGTGGCAATACCTTTTACACTGCCGTCGTCGTTATAAAGCACTTCGGAAGCGGCAAAGCCGGGAAAGATTTCAGTACCCATGCTTTCTGCCTGTTCAGCCAGCCAGCGGCAGAGGTTTCCCAGGCTGATAATGTAGTTGCCTTCGTTGTGCATGGTTTTAGGTACAAACAGATTCGGTACCTTGATGCTTTTCTCAGCACTGCGTAAAACATAGATATCGTCGGCTACCACCGGTGTATTCAGTGGAGCACCTTTCTCTTTCCAGTCGGGAAACAGCTCGTTGAGAGCGGTGGGTTCAAAGACAGCTCCGGAGAGAATATGAGCGCCGACTTCCGAGCCTTTTTCAACAACGCAGACGCTGACTTCCTGCCCTGTTTCCTGCGCATTCTGCATCAAGCGACAGGCTGCAGATAATCCTGAGGGACCGGCACCCACAATGACTACATCAAATGCCATAGATTCGCGTTCCATGGTGATTTCTCCCTCTGCCGGGCACAGTGCCCGTTTTATTATTGTTGTAGAATTTCAAACAGTTGTTTTATTTTTTACGGATTATAATCACACGCGGTGCGAATATCATCTATAAATTAGACGGCTGTCACAGTTTGGATATTACTGAATTGTCGTTTTATAAAGTTCCGCTTTCTAAATATGATCATGAGCACGTGATTCAGAATGGCTGCGCAATTCATGTTTAGAAGGTGGAATTGTATTATCTGAAAGGCATAGCGCCTGCTGACTGACAGGCGTTATGAATGAATTGAATCAGTGTGATTTGGCTGAGACCGCTTTCTGAAGCCAGAAACCAGCCAGCATCGCCAGAAAGAACAGGATGATACTACCACTGCCAGTCAGCAGGCTTGTTAACGCAGGTCCGGGACAAATACCCGCTATTCCCCAACCGATGCCGAATAAAGCAGCGCCCAGAATAAGCGACTTATCGGGTCGGGTGCTCTCTGGCAGATGAAACTGTTCGGCGTTGACAGGCTTATTACGTTGCAATATCCACCAGCTTGCTGGCAGATTCACTGCAATGGCTCCGCCCATAACCAGCATCAATGTCGGATCCCACGAGCCTGTAATATCCAGAAAGCCAAGTACTTTTTCGGGACTGGTCATCCCCGAAAGCACCAGGCCGGCCCCCATCAGCAAGCCGGAAATCAGGGCTGTCACTGTTTTATTCATCATTGCATCCTTACAGGTGTCGCATAACAAAGACAGTCGCCATGGCGGACGCCATGAATACCATAACGGCTACCAGAGAGCGCAGAGAGAAACGTGATAAACCACAGACACCATGGCCGCTGGTGCAACCATTCCCCAGCCGGGTACCAAATCCCACCAGTAAACCGGCGATGATAAGACCTGAAGCAGGCAGCTGACTCTCGGGAGCAGGCAGGTTTAAAGCCTGATGCAAAACGGTACCGCTGATGAGTGCGCCAGCGATAAAAGCCAGTTTCCAAAGATTGTTACGTACCCTCAAACTACTGATGATGCCGGAAAAACCGGCAATCCTGCCATTGAACAGGAGCAACACTGCTGCTCCGAGTCCAAGCAGGGCGCCTCCTGCCAGTCCATGTATGGGAGTAAAATTAACAATTTCGTTCCATGGCATCATGCAACCTTCCTTTCAGTGTTCGAAACCGGCCTGCAATGCTTGCTTTGTTGCCACATATAATACCCGCCTGCAAGATTTCTGGTGTTATAACCGTTTTGACCCAGCACCCGGCAGGCAAGATAGCCACGCAGGCCGACTGCACAATAAACGATAATTGTCTTGTTCTTTGGAAGCTGTTGCAGATTCTGTCGCAGGCTATCCAGCGGTATGTTGATACTGCCCGGAATGGCACCTGACTGGGTGATTTCATCAGGGTTACGAACATCAAGAAGGATGGCTTGAGGATCTTCAAGCGCATCAGGCAGGTTTTCTGAGTAAAGCTGTGTCATGGATTTGTTGAGGACATTGGCAGCAACAAAGCCTGCATAATTGACAACGTCTTTTGCAGAACCGTAGGGCGGAGCATAGGTCAGCTCAACTTCTTCCAGATCATAAACACTCAGATCGGCCTGAATAGCCGTGGCAATCACATCGATGCGCTTATCGACACCACTCAGGCCAGTTGCCTGAGCACCGAGCACTTTACCTTCCGAGCTGAACAGCAGTTTGAAATTAATCTTGCTGGCACCAGGGTAATAACCGGCATGATTGTTGGCATGGATATACACCTTTTCATAAGCTGTTCCCTGACGTTTTAATGCTTTTTCATTGAGTCCGGTACTGGCAACGGTTAAATCAAACAGTTTACAGACGGCTGTGCCCTGACTGCCCCGATACTCGGCCTTCCCGCCAAGAGCATTAATGGCTGCAATGCGCCCCTGTCGGTTAGCGGGACCTGCCAGAGGGATGAGGGCAGGGTCTCCGGATACAAACTCATTAATTTCTACCGCATCACCAACGGCAAAGATATCCTGCTCCGATGTTTCCATGCGACGATTTACTGCTATGCCGCCCGTTTTACCGATTTCCAGTCCGGCCGAAGTAGCCAACGTGGTTTCCGGACGAACGCCGATAGCCAGAATGACCAGATCAACCTTCAGTAAAGAATCATCCATGAGGGTTAAGGTTATGCCACGATCTTCAAGGGTAAATCGTTTGACACCGGTGTTCAGCCTGAGATCCACATTTTGCTGACGCAGTGTGTCGTGTAAAGGTTCTGCCATTTCAGCATCCAGTGGAGCCATAACCTGTGGTGCCTGTTCAATGAGCGAGACAGACAAATTCCGGTGAACCAGAGCTTCAGCCATTTCCAGCCCGATAAAACCACCGCCAATAACCGCAGCGCGTCGTGTATGGGTGTTATCCAGTGTTGCCAGAATGCGATCCATGTCGGACATATTTCGCAAGGTCATGACCTCTGGACTTTCGATGCCTTCAATAGGCGGAATAAAGGGCGCGGCTCCGGGGCTTAAAATCAACCGGTCGTAAGTTTCTTCATATTCTTCACCGGTTAGGGTGTGCTTTGCCACTACGGTTTTCTTTGCCGGATTAATGTCGGTAATTTCAGTCTCAACCCGCACATCAATATTGAAGCGATGATGCATTTTCTCAGGTGTCTGAATCAGAAGGGCGTCACGATCCTGGATGTCGCCACCTATATGATAGGGCAGGCCGCAGTTAGCAAAGGATATCTGCTCACCGCGCTCAAAAAGGATGATTTCTGCGTCTTCAGACAGACGTCTGGCTTTTGCGGCAGCGGATGCACCACCTGCTACACCACCGATAATAACAATTTTCATAAATTAGAATAAACTTAATTAGCAATAACTAATATAATAATCTTATTTGTCTTTCATTAGCAATCTCTAATATTATTTTTGTTAAGAAAGATGAACGAATAACGATTGTTGGATTGATTTATAAAACCATGTCTGAAGTAATGACCATTGACATCAAAACCATGCGACAGAAAGTACGTAATGCTGCCGCGTTGCTGAAAAATATGAGTAATGAAAATCGACTACTGATTCTGTGTCATCTCAGTCAGGCAGAAATGTCGGTTTCACAGCTCAATGAACGTTTTGACTTGAGCCAGTCTGCTTTATCACAGCACCTGGCTCTTCTGAGGAAAGAAGGGTTGGTGCAGACTCGCAGAGAGTCCCAGACAATTTTTTATTCTTTGGACAGCGAACAGGCAGCCCGGCTGATTGAATTTTTACACCGTGAGTTCTGCGCCTGACAGGCTCTGAATGAGCCTTTATTTTATTATACGTTTGAACCCTTATTGACAGGCTGGTAGACTCCACACTCGCAGAGGATGTGAATTATGAGCGACATCTGTAGTTCATAGTACACATTCAGGTATCAAGCCATAGACAAATAATAAAGGGAAGGCTGCGAACCCATGAAAATTCTTGTAGCCGTTAAGCGAGTCATCGACTACAACGTCAAGGTCCGCGTCAAGCCGGATCATTCCGATGTTGATCTAACGAATGTCAAGATGGCCATCAACCCGTTCTGTGAAATCGCCGTGGAAGAAGCGGTACGATTGAAAGAGAAAGGGGTTGCCAGCGAGATAGTAGCGGTTTCTCTGGGCACGAAAGAGAGTCAGGAGCAAATTCGAACGGCACTGGCTCTGGGTGCTGACCGGGGTATTCTGGTCGAAACCGGTGAATCACTCAGTTCATTAAGTGTTGCCAAGTTGCTTAAGGCCATTGTTGACGAAGAAAAGCCGGATCTTATCATCCTTGGTAAGCAGGCCATCGACAGCGACAATAACCAGACCGGGCAGATGCTGGCAGCATTATCCGGATTGCCACAGGCAACGTTTGCTTCGGAAGTCAGTGTGGAAGGCGACAAAGTGACCGTAACCCGGGAAATCGACGGTGGTCTGCAGACGCTGGCATTATCTTTGCCAGCCGTTGTGACCACCGATTTGCGCCTTAATGAACCACGTTATGCATCACTGCCCAACATCATGAAAGCCAAGCGCAAACCACTGGATGTGAAAACACCCGAATCGCTGGGAATCAGTATCACTTCAACCATGACCACGCTGAAAGTTGAGCCACCTGCACAGCGCAGTGCCGGTATCAAGGTAGGCAGTGTGGATGAGCTGGTAGAAAAACTAAAAAATGAAGCGAAGGTAATCTGATGGCTATTCTCGTTGTTGCAGATCATGATAATGCAGCCCTGGGCGCAGCCACATTGAACACGTTTGCGGCTGCCGCGGCGATGGGTGGCGACGTTCATCTGCTTGTGGCCGGATCAGGATGTGCCGTCGTTGCAGAAGCGGCTGCCTCTGTTGCCGGTGTTGGAAAAGTGTTGCTGGCAGATAAGCCCTGTTATGACAACCAGCTGGCCGAAAACATCAGTTTACTGGTGGCAGAGCTGGGCAAAAACTACAGCCATGTCCTTATGTCTGCTGGCACGACCGGCAAAAATGTCATGCCCAGAGTGGCTGCATTGTTGGATGTTGACCAGATATCAGACATCATTCGTGTAGACAGTGAAGACACTTTTGTCCGCCCCATTTATGCAGGTAATGCGATTGCGACGGTACAATCTTCCGCCGCCATCAAGGTCATTACCGTACGAATCACTGGTTTTGATCCTGTAGCCACTAGTGGTGGTAATGCCAGTGTTGAGGCTCTCGACATTGTTCATGATGCAGGAACCTCCAGCTTTGTCAGTGAAGAACTGGCTGAGTCAGATCGTCCGGAACTGGCAGCTGCTAAAGTGGTGGTTTCCGGTGGTCGTGGCATGGGAAATGGCGAGAATTTTGAAATTCTCTACAAACTGGCTGACAAGCTGGGTGCCGCTGTTGGTGCGTCCCGTGCCGCTGTGGATGCCGGCTTTGTCCCTAATGACATGCAGGTGGGACAAACCGGTAAGATCGTCGCGCCCAACCTTTACGTGGCGATCGGTATCTCGGGTGCCATTCAGCATCTGGCGGGTATGAAAGACTCCAAGGTGATTGTTGCAATCAATAAAGATGAAGATGCTCCCATCTTTCAGGTTGCCGATTACGGCCTGGTGGCTGACCTGTTTGAAGCAGTGCCAGAGCTGGAACAAAAGCTGTAAGTGACAGAACAGGGAGCCTGGTACTCCCTGTTTTATATGACAGGGAACGTATATAGGCACAAGTATGGCAAAGCCGATTACAGCAGCAATACTCTTAAAACAAGAATAATAGTTGGGAGTTTTCAGTGATTCGTATTTTGATCGTCGATGACCACGACCTGGTACGAACCGGTCTTTCACGTATGCTCGCCGATATGGCAGAGATTGAAGTCGCTGCAGAAGCTGCCAGCGGTGAAGAAGCTATTGCTATCTGTCGGAAACAATGTGTTGATGTCGTCTTAATGGACGTGAGGATGCCGGGTATTGGCGGCCTTGAAGCGACGCATAAAATCCATCAGTTTAATCCGGATATCAAGGTCATTGCTGTAACCATTTGTGACGATGAATTGTATCCCACCAAGTTAATGGAGGCCGGAGCGTCCGGCTACGTCACCAAAGGGATCAATATTGAAGAAATGGTGACAGCGATCAAAACCGTTGCCAAAGGGCAACGTTATATCAGTCCTGATATTGCCCAGATGCTGGCATTAAAATCACTTCAGCCTGACGGCGGTTCGCCGTTTGATGCTCTTTCCACGCGAGAGATGCAGATTGCCCTGATGATCGTAGGCTGTGAAAAAGTGCAGTCGATTTCCGACCAGTTGTCGCTCAGTCCCAAAACCGTCAATAGCTACCGCTACCGGATTTTTGAAAAGCTTGATATTTCCAGTGATGTCGAGTTGACTCACCTTGCTATTCGTCACAGCCTGGTGGAAATGGCATAGTCTGGTTCAAGTGCTATAGCTTCAGGCAACTGCTCATGATCTGCCTGTAAGATCTGCCTGTAAGATCTGCCTATAAATTGTCGCAAAGCCACTTAGCCAGAATCCTTTCGAAGGGTATACTAGGTTGTTATCAAAACACCTATCTTCATCATCAGGCTATATGGATACAGGCGATCACTCCGAACGCTTTGACTACAAGACGTTTCTTGAACAGGCTCCCAATCGTCCGGGCGTATACGATATGCGCAACGAACAGGGCGAAACGCTGTACATCGGCAAGGCAAAAAATCTCAAAAGCAGACTGTCCAGTTATTTTCGACCGACAGGTTTAACCACAAAAACCATGGCGCTGGTCGGAAAAATTCACAGTATCAATCTGACTATTACCCGTTCAGAAACCGAAGCCCTGATTTTAGAGCAGAACCTGATCAAGGACAGGCGACCGCAATACAATATTCTGCTGAAAGACGACAAGTCTTACCCTTATATTTATTTGTCCAGTGAGGATGAATTTCCATCGGTGGCGTATCAGCGAGGTAAGCCGAAAAGCAAGAAGGGGCAGTTTTTCGGCCCTTATCCGAGTGGTTGGGCCGTCAGGGAAAGCCTCAACCTGATGCAGAAAGTCTTTAAATTACGACAGTGTGATAATAATTACTTTCGTAATCGCACTCGCCCATGCCTGCAGTATCAGATTAATCGCTGCAAGGCGCCCTGTGTAGGTCTGGTTGATAAGGATGAATACGATCAGGATGTTGCCGATACCCGTCAGTTTCTCGATGGTAAAAGTCAGCAGCTGATCCGTACACTGATCAAACGCATGGAGGCCGAATCGGCACAGCTTAACTTTGAGCAGGCTGCTGATATTCGCGACCAGATCAATCACCTTCGACAGGTACAGGAGGCACAATCTGCCGACAGGGGAGCCGCCAATGCCGATATTGTTGGTGTTGCCGAACAGTCGGGCAGCTTCTGTTTTGATGTACTGTTTGTTCGCGGGGGCAGGGTGCTGGGACATAAAAGTTATTTTCCGAACTTCAAGCTTGAAGCAGAAAAAGAAGACTACCTTGCCGACTTTCTGGGGCAGTTTTATATCAAGCTTCGCGACAGTCGTGATTTTCCTGCCGAAATTATTATTCCGGTTGAATACCCTGAAGCAGATGTACTTGCAGAAGCTGTCACGGAAGTCAGTGGCAAAAAAGTCACTATCAAACACCGGGTGCGGGGCGAGCGCAATGACTGGTTGGAACTGGCAAACAAAAATGCCAGTATGAGCCTGGAGAGTCAGCTGGCGAGCAAAACCCATAGCCTGCACCGGACGGAACAACTCACCTATTTATTGTCGTTACCAGCTACCATCAGCCGCATGGAGTGTTTCGACATCAGTCATACCTTTGGCGAGGAAACGGTGGCTTCCTGCGTGGTATTTGGCTCGGCGGGTCCGTTAAAAAGCGAGTATCGCCGTTTTAACGTGAAAGGTATCACTTCGGGTGATGATTATGCCGCCATGCACTTTGCCCTGCATAAGCGTTATAAAAACCTGAAAGAGCATCCGGAAAATACCCCGGATGTGATCATCATTGATGGTGGCAAAGGGCAGCTGGGTATTGCCGAAGATGTCATGCAGGAACTGTCACTGCAACATATTCCTTTGCTGGGGGTGGCTAAAGGTATCAGTCGCAAACCGGGTCTTGAGACTCTGCTTTACCAGGGCGTTGAGCTGAACAGTAAAGGCAACGAAGCGGCACTGTTGTTAATTCAGCAAATAAGGGATGAAGCACACCGCTTCGCGATAACCGGTCACCGACAACGGCGACAGAAAGCCCGGCAGAAATCTACACTGGAATCCATTCCAGGTGTAGGCGCCAAACGACGTTCAGCGTTGCTAAAATTTTTTGGTGGCCGGCACGGTGTAATGGAAGCACCCGTTGATGAACTGTGCAAAGTGGAAGGTATAAGCCGAAAACTGGCTGAACAGATTTACGAACATCTGCACCCGAACTGATCTGCCTGACAGGTATTTGATTGTACTTGTCACGGCATCTGTGTAAGTTATGCATATTTTTCCACTCACTGGTGACTGGGTTGTACCCTTCACACCAGTGGCGACAGAGATTCACGCTGGATTGTAATCCGAATTATGAATGTCCCGAATATACTGACATCCCTGCGCATTGTTCTGGTGCCATTTCTGGTACTGGTTTTCTACTTGCCTTATGAATGGCGCTACCTTGCTTCTGCTTCTATCTTTGCGGTGGCCGCAGTGACCGACTGGTTTGACGGTTATCTTGCCCGTCGCTGGAACCAGACAACCGCCTTTGGTGCTTTTTTTGATCCGGTGGCGGATAAAATCATGGTCGCTACGGCATTGTGCCTGTTGATTGAAGAGTTTGGTGCTTTCTGGATGACCGTTCCGTCGATGATCATCATTGGCAGAGAAATTGTGATTTCAGCACTGCGGGAGTGGATGGCAGAGCTAGGCAAACGTACCAGTGTGGCAGTGAACAGAATTGGCAAGCTGAAAACGGCTGCGCAGATGCTGGCTATTACATTACTACTGCTGACTCCGGTTCCGATGGCAGGGATCATTGGCTATATCGGTCTGATACTCTTGTACGCTTCAGCGGTTCTGACCTTGTGGTCCATGTATGTGTACCTTCGTGCTGCATGGCCAGACTTATCCCCGTTTTCTAAGGGCTGAACACAAATGATCTGCGCAAGGTGTTGACACAGCGGGAAAAATTCTTAAACTACGCAGCATCTTCAACGGGAACAGCTTCCCGACAAAGAAGAAGATTAAGCGGGAGTAGCTCAGATGGAAGAACACAACCTTGCTAAGGTTGGGTCGCTTCAGGGTTAAAGAGTGAGTCTCGTTTTCCAGACTTCGAAGAAGTCTTAAAAGATCTTCAAGCGGGAATAGCTCAGTTGGTAGAGCACAACCTTGCCAAGGTTGGGGTCGCTTCGGGGTTAAAGAGCGAGTCTCGTTTTCCAGACTTCGAAGAAGTCTTAAAAGATCTTCAAGCGGGAATAGCTCAGTTGGTAGAGCACAACCTTGCCAAGGTTGGGGTCGCGAGTTCGAGTCTCGTTTCCCGCTCCAGATTTGGTGTTGAGTGTTAAATGCAACCTTGTTAGGGTTGGGGTCGCCTTCTTATTGTAAGGGCGAGTCTGGTTTCACGCTTCAATCATCTAAAGATGATAAAAAGGCGAGTTAGCAAAGCGGTTATGCACTGGATTGCAAATCCACGTAGACCGGTTCGACTCCGGTACTCGCCTCCATATTTGAAAAGACAACATCTGTTGTTTTTTCAAAGCTTGAAGCGTTACAATGTTTCAAGCGCCCGGGTGGTGAAATTGGTAGACACAGCAGACTTAAAATCTAAAAAACGGGTAACTACATCAGATACCAATTGATTTTAAGTTTCTATGAAAGCCTAGAGCCATAAGGGTTTTAGTGATTAACAGTTTCGTTATGCAGCGGTGCCACAAAGGCGCCAACCATACGAAAAGTGGCACACGGTGCCACAAAGGTGCCACTCGATTGTTGTGGCACTACAAAGCAGATTTTTGCCCGAGTGGCGAAATTGGTAGACGCAACGGACTTAAAATCCGTCGGTAGCAATACCGTACCGGTTCGATTCCGGTCTCGGGCACCACTTTTAGGACATCTACCAGCCTAAAGTGTGCAAACAACAGATTAAGCCGACAACCCGCATGGTTCTCGGCTTTTTTTGTATCTGGAATAACACCGCACTGCCATTTATTGCACTTTGCTGCACAGTTGGCAGTAAGTACATTGCTGCAAGTCCCCAGTAATGGCGGGCTTCACGCCTACCATTGCACCCACCCGCAGCGTGCACAAAAACAGACCAAAAACACCGCAGGCGTGGGGTGGAGGAGTGCGTTTTCTTGGTCGCTGGCTTTTTGTTCAGGCGTTAAATTCTCTCCGGGTTCTCTGGTGGCAGTCCGGCACGCGGTGCGGGATTGGTTCATGGTTTGCTGGTATGATTCAGGGTCTTATATGACGTTCGTCATATATTTTATTCTATCGTCAGTGTGCAGCGGGTTTTCCTTCTCGTTATGATAGGAACGTCGTGTCTGTTTTGTTGTCCTGGGGGCTTTGTATGTTTGCTTATTTGTTAATGGGCGTTGGTGCCATTCTTGCGCTGGGTACTGTGTTGATTATCGTCAACCCTGAAAAGTTCGGGCAGCCTGATATGGGGCGTAAGCGTGCGGTTAAGTTTTTAGTAGGTGCCTTGGTTATGGTTGGGATCGGTTACAACCTGAATCTGGATAAAGTAGAAGGTCCAGCACTTTCTGCGGTACTGGAAACTATCCCGCAGGGTGATGCCCATAGTTGGCAAACAGGGCAGATTAATAATGGTGTGGCTGTTGTGGTGAATAACCATGCAGGCTATTGGGTTAAGAATGATGAAGTCTATGCCGTCAATGGTATAGCCAAAGGCTTGTCCAGCTTGTCAGATGTTGATTATGCACCTGCGGGTATTGAGTGGGGCGATATACAAAAAGCAGTTCAGTAATAAAAAAGCCGGGATCTCACCCGGCTTTTTTATTAATCCAGCTCAACCACTCCCGCATGTAACAGCAACAACCGCCAGGCTGAATAAGGAATCGGTCTTTATGCACCCATCGTTTTTACTTCCGGTTAGTGCCGGGCGGTGTGCCCTTGCGTTGATTGATATATCAGGGCATATTGCCCTAATATACAAGTACTTAAAACGAGAAACCTTCCTGCGAAACCTGCCCGTCCAGATGTTCGTCCTGTTCCCAGTTTCCATAAACCAGCTCGACACAATCGCTGGCATTTTGCGCTCCGCCTACCGTGTATTTGTAATCGATCTCACGAATAAACAGGCCATCAAATACCCGGCGTATGTCGGGGTGGTCGTTGATGCTGATAATCATCCGGCCTTGAATGGTTTTAGCCAGTTCTGCCATGCGTTCGTAATTCTCAAATGGGAAACCAACGCCATAGCCTTCGGTCTGCCAGTACGGCGGATCGCAATAGAAAAGAGTGCCGGGCCTGTCGTATTTCTCGATGGTCTTTGCCCAGTCCAGATTTTCAATGGTCGCATTCGCCAGGCGAAAATGCGCGTCGGCGAGATCCTGCTCCAATGTGAAAATATTAAAACGTGGTCGGCTTGTAGCACTGGTGCCAAAGCTCTGCCCTTCCACTTTTCCACCAAAGGCTAATTTTTGCAGATATAAAAAGCGGGAGGCTCGCTGAATATCGGTTAATGTTTCCGGCTTTGTTTTTAACAACCATTCATAATTCTGGCGGCTGGTCAGAGTCCATTTAAATTGTTTATACAATTCTTCCAGATGATGTTTTACCACCCGGTATAAATTCACCAGGTCACCATTTACATCATTTAAAACTTCGACCTTTGATTCTTCTTTCAGAAAGAACAACGCGGCAGCGCCACAAAATGGCTCGACATAGCAGGTGTGATTAGGAAACAGCGGCAGGATATGCGGGGCTAATTTACGCTTGCCGCCAATCCATGGAATTAGCGGCTTGAAGTTACGGGACATGAAAAAACAACTACTCCGTGATGGGATCCAGTCTGCTGGATTTAATAGAGCCAATCTGGTTGGCGGCTCCGCTAATTATGCCGGATTGATCCGGCTTAGGCGTACTACCACCGTTATGGGTATGGTTGGCTATAGTGGTCAGGGCGGTTTCCATTACGGTTAAAGCATCAGACAAAATCCGCAGCACATTCTCGCTGTCACTGCCCAGCCAGGTCTTGGGGCTTTTTAACAGCTGCTTGACCTTGGCCTGGCATTCCGGATTTTTCCGGCGCTGTCCTTGATATTTTCCGGCGTTGCCCGATGCCAGTTGTCGTCTGAATCATAGCCCTGGTAGATTGCTGCCGATTTTTGCCAGCGGGCTTCGTCCTTGTCTACCGTTGGCAGTTTCAGGCCGATGGGCAGGGTGGAGCGCACATAGGGCTGGTCGGGTCTGCCAAAGGCAAAAGTGTATTCAACAATAGAGCCGGGATCGGGCAGGTTGTAAAAGCCGCGATGGTTGCCAGCGTAGGGGATGGCCACCGGAACGTCGGGCAACAGTTCGCCCTGTTCTTCACCATGCTGGTTTAATGGCTGGATATCCACGGCAAAACGGGGGCGATCCATTGTGCAGTCGCCACCGTCTTTCGGTGCATCCGTAATCTTGATTACCCGGGCCAGCATGGGCAGGTGGTAGCCGTAGTTCAGCTCTGGCCAGAGTCGCATCACAATTCTTTTAATGGCGTCCATGTAATCACCATGCTGTCGTTGCTGCAGGTCAGGCAGTTGATAATGCCGCGATTGAATTGCACACCCGGGCGCAGGCTGGGTGCCATCATCATGCGGGCGCTGTTGAAGGCCAGGTGTTCGGTGAAAAACTTGTCGGGGATCTGCACTGGTCTTGATGCCCAGCGGCTACCACTCCAGCTGCCCACATAGATCGAACCATCGCCCTGTTGCTGCCAGATATATTGGGGGATATTGAACACCTGCCCGATAGCGTCCATGGCCATATACCCACCTCCGATATGATGGAAATGGCTGGCCTGTTTCCGGGTATAGCTGGCGCTGGAAGTCACAAAAACCAGTTCGGTCTGCTGGCTGATTTTTGCCAGAACATCCTTCAGGGAAACATGGCGCAGCCCCATAGGCAGCGGGCGATTCAGGGCGGCAGACAACTCCCGGCAAAACAGCAGCTGCTGTTTAGCGTTGACAGTGGTGGGCGGCTTGTCGATATAGCCAACAAACAGCCGGTACAGCTCCATACCCGACCAACCCACCGAAAACTGCACGACTCCCGTCAATGGTTTATCAGATTGCACTAAAAAACGGGCGCGTCCCGGGCTGGACAGTTCCAGCCGGGTCTCATCGCTGATCAGTCCAACCTCTTCACCATTAACCAGTAACTGCTTGATGATTTTCATGGCAATCCTTTGGCGTTATGCCAGTGCGTCGTCCAGTCGTTGCAATATCCGAATAGCCAGAGACTGCTGTTCTTCCTGGTTAGTGGGTGGAGGTACATCGCCCACGGTTTCACCATCGGCACTCTGGTCACTG